>NZ_DAOUBI010000184.1:0-4878 GCF_034432675.1 Chloroflexus sp.
ACCAATCCAGCGCGTGATGGCACCGGAGATGGTTATTCGAGCGCGACAGTACAACTTTTTATGAAATAAGTTCTAATAATCGCTGTCTACAGGGAGTTCAAGGTTGGAGAACGTGAGTCCGGATGATAAAAACTCACATTACCACGTCTGCTGCGAGCAGGCTCTAGCGACTGACCGTCAGGATGAACAACCCGACGCTGCCCTCGGCACTGTATGGCGCAACCGCATGCCGGCTGTGGGGAGCAGTTCCCATGAACGTGCTCCGTCACGCCTCACGGTAGCAACCCGGCTTATACCCATCCTCTGTGTCCGCCGTGTCTCTGTGGTAAAAATACCGCGATCCGCGCCTGCGGCGCGGGCAGGGGGATGCTGCGCACCCCTGCACCCCCAGCACCGGCAGCGCAACCCGCAAGCCGTACAAAATACTTTACAATATCAAAAAGACAAGAAGTCAAAAAGACATTAAGACGAAGGCAGGGAGAATAGACGGGCAAGACGCACACCCCAAAAGTTGCTGGCGTCAGCGGGATTGCTGACGCCGCGAGAGACGCAAGGGGCGAGGTCACGATCGTCGAGCCACGAGCCGCCGCGCAGCACATAGCTATCGACACGTTTGTTCCCTGTGTAAAGACTTTCCGCGTCTACCTCGCCATGGAACGGATAGTTCAGATATGGCGTGCTGCACCACTCCCAGACATTGCCGGCCAGCTTCTCGGCCCCGCAGGCCGCCGCGCCGTGGGGGAAGATGCCCACCACCGAGGTGCCACCGATCTTACTCTCTTCGGTGTTAGTCCGGATGCCGAGGTGAGGATCATCCCAATCTCCCCAGGGGTATTCGCGCCGCCCGGCACGCGTATTGCCACCCGGTAGGACCGGCGGGTAAGCTGCGGCCCGCTCCTATTCGGCCTCGGTAGGCAGGCGCACCTCCTCGCCTGCCGTCAGCACACCCAGGGCGTGCAGCCATTCGTTGATCCACCAGGCGAAGGCGGTGGCGGCGTACCAGGTTACGCCGACCACCGGGGGGTTGCCCTAACCGGCCCGGTAACATGCACCGGGCCAGTAGAATGGACGAACATCCTCCGGTTCTTGCTCATGCATCTCCATCAACTGCAAAAGTTTCCGCGCCGCGGCAACGGCCTCCGGCGTGCCGCACCCGGCCAGCGCCTCGATAAACAGCAGGTACTGGCGGTTGGTCACCGGGAAGCGGGCCAGGGCGTAGGGCCGGCGGATGGTGTAGTCGAACTGCGACTTTTCGTCGTCCAGCCCCCCATTATCATCACCCATACTGAACGTACCCGGCTCGATGCGGGTTGCCCAGTAATCGGCCTTTGTCAGGTCAAGGCCGGGGCGGTCGGTATCGGCATCGAGCCGGTCAAGCATAGTCGCGGCGCGGTTGCGCAGCACCGGGTCGGGGTGGGCTTTACGCCGCCAGTTGTCGGTGAGTGCGGCGAGGGCGCAGAGGCGGGCTGTGATAGCGCGACGCAGGGGTGCCAGCTCGGGCACGCGCCCGGCGTCGGCGTCGTCCAGGGCATCACCGGCCAGTAGCAGTGCCTCGGGATCGTTCGCATCGAGCAGGCCGCGCAGCAGAGTGCGCGCCTTGTCCGTGACGCCACTGGTAGCCCAGTGGCCCACCGCCAGCAGGATGGTCTCCCGCCAGCGCGCCTCGTTGCGCAGCGCCAGCAACCGGTCGACACCATCGGAGCGCTGGTCAAAGTCGCGGGCAGTCAGGTACTCCTGGAGAGTGTAGTGCGCGAAGCTATAGCCAGCGTCGCGCCGTTGCAGGATGCCGCTATGGAGCGCCAGCGATTCCATGAGCTGCGTCACATACGTGTGTGCCTCTGTCGCGCTCCACTCCATATCCTCGGCGTACTGTAGCGCGAACAGGTCGGCAACCTCCTCTTGCGTCACCTCGCGCCGCTGGTTCTGCTGCATCCAGTCGGCCAACTGTTGCAGGCGACGTTGCACGCTGCCCACGCTCTCACCAAAGAGCACCGGTCTGGCTGCCTGGCTCTCGGGCAGCCTGCCCCCGGAGAGTTGCTGGATGCGCCAGGTTTCGAGCAGCAGGTACACCAGTCGGTTGTAAAGCTCGGCCCGCTCGCGTGGCAAGCCCATTCCAGTGTAGACCAGCAGGGCCACGCTGGTCAGCAAGAGTGGACTGGTACACATATCGAACAGACGCGGGTTGTGCTCCAGAATCCCCCAGAGGTAGCCAACCTCGTCACTCACGCTGCGCTGCTGGAGATGACTCGGATCGTTGCGGTAGGCTGCGCCGAACCACTTGCCGAGCAGATCCTTCATCTCATCGCTGTTAAGCGGGCTAAGGTGGCGCTCGATGAAGCCGGGGATAGCGCAGTCCTTGAACGGGCGGCTGGCGACCAGGTAGCGGTTCTGCGGGCAGGACTGGGCCAGGCCGGCAATCCAGCGCTGCATCTTGGTGCGGCGGGGTGTGTCGCCGGTCTCATCGAGACCGTCGAGCAACACCAGACAACCGCCCTCTCTGATCAGCGACGAGAGCGGGCTGGCGGTCACAGCGGCGTGCCAGGCAGATGGTGAGGGCAATTTAGGCTCACCCGCCGGCGTCTCAACCGACTGCTTCTCCCGCAGTCTCAGAAACTCCGCCACTCGGGGCGCCACCTGGCTATCGAGCCAGTCGAGCAGCGGGTTGGCCGCCGTCGCGCACTACTGACCCTCCGGCGTATCGCGCAGCCACTTCTTGGCCAGGGTCAGACGCATATAGATCGGCAGCGGCAGCGGATCAGCACGGAGTCCGAGATGTTTCTTCGCACTAGCCGGATCATTGCGCAGCAGCGCATCGGCAAGGGCCAGCGCACCGAAGTGAAGCGTTGTAGTCTTGCCGCTGCCGGCATCGCCGATCAGCAGCATGCGCTCGATACGCTGTTGTTCCGAAGTCTGGCCTTTGCGCTTCTCAGCGTCAGGCAACGGGTCGCTGAAGAGTGCAAAAACCCCTTCACTCTGTTTCAGATTCTCAAGCGCCCTGGCACGCCGGCAATACTCATCCTCTGGCCTGAACTCACCCTGGGTAAGACGTTGGAACTCCTTGATCTGGGTGCGCTCGATCACCCGCAGTTGCCCATAGACCTCGGCGAGCGGCAGGTGCGCCACCCGGCCAGCCGTCTTAATCGGGATCACCGGCAACATGCGCAACTCGCTGTGCAACCAGGCCAGGTAGGTAGTATGTCAAGAGTTGTGTAAAAGTTTGGCTTCGGTTTCCTGAGCAGGGACAGTGATACTTCTGAGTTTGAGACTGCGGGTAACCGCATAGAAGATGAACAGACAACTCTGCTCGTTACGGAAAGCGGCGGCCATCTTGCGGCTGCGCCTTTTGACCTCGCCGCAGAAACGCTCGATGATGTTGGTGGTGCGAAGGTACTTCCAGTGGTGCTTGGGGAAACTGGAGAAGGTCAAGCCAGCCGCCAAGTCACGCCGCAGGCATTGGATAGCGCTCGGAGAGATACTTTCGTACTTGGCGATGCACGCAGCCAGCGCTAACGCTGCTTTCGCGCGGCTATCCTGATAGCAGATCGCGCTCACGTCTGGGCGGATGCGCTCATGCGGCTTCTCAGGCACGTACGCCAGAACCTTGGCGATCTTGTGGTTGAGGCAGCGTGGCCGTTGTGAGGCCGGGAACGTGTTGGCAATGGCGTTCACCATGGCCTGGTTGCCGTCGGTGATCCAGAGGTCCACCTGTTTCACGCCACGGCGTTTCAAGTCCGCCAGCAGGTCTTCCCAGGCCTGCTGGTTCTCCCGTTCGCCCACGCAGAAGGCCAAAACATCTCGCTGACCTGCTTGGTCAATGCCCACCACCGCCCAAATGGGCATTTTGCAGCCTTCGCCATTGGCGATGACTGGGCAATAGGTGCCATCGGCATAAACTTACAGGTAATGTGCCTTCAATTGGCGCTTCTGCCAGGCTTCACACTCCGCTTGCAAGCTGTGACAGACCCGCGCAACCGTAGCAGGACTGGGGCGGATGCCGCTGCGCACCGCCATGACCATCGCCACGCCGGCCGTGCTCACCCCGCGGACAAACATGCTCCAGCTGGCCGCGTCCAATGCTGCCACGCGGCGCTGATCACGCGCACACAGCTGGGCTGAAAGCCATTGCGCGGACGCGGAACGGGCAAATCCTCAATCACCCCTTGCGTGGTGGTCAACTTGCGCTTATCCGTGCCATTCCGACGATCCCGTCGCTCAGGGGTCTGTTGGTAAGGGGGCTGCGTTGCAGAATGCTGCCACTTCTTCTTCGAGAAGAGTGAGCAAGGTGACGCGGATCGCTATGCGTAATCGCTCTTGAAGCACCTCCTGAAAGGGGGCTTGACTGGCATCGGCGAAGGTTTTATGATGCGTTTTGGGAGCCATGGTTCCTCCTTGGTTGTTTGGTCTCGTACCTGCAAGGATACCAGCTCCCACCTTATTTACACAAGATCCGTTATACTACCGATGGCTGAACGCAGGTCGGCAGCCTGCCCCACAGTGGGCTGGTGGTGGTGCGCAGGGGTGGATTCCGCAGGGGCGGATCTGTAGGGGCGGGTTCAGAACCCGCCCCTACGGATGGTACCTGTGCCGTTTACCTTACCATCCACGGGAGGCGGTGAATGAGGGACATCACCCGATTACGCCAGGAGTGATCACAGCCACGGCGAACGGCATTTCCACTGCACACGCCGGAGTGGATACGGTTTTCCGGTGAAGTTACCCGTGGCGCAGGGTATGGAGTGCGGCAGCATGGCTGCCGCACTCCATACTGCGCGACACACGTGTGACGAACGGGTAAAGCAATCCATCCAGCACGTGATAGCACGGCTGGAGCGACGCACTGCCATCGGGTCAGTCGCTCAAAACAACACCCATAGCGAT
>NZ_DAOUBI010000185.1:0-29513 GCF_034432675.1 Chloroflexus sp.
TCAGCTCCACCTCGTCATCTGACTACTGCTCAGTATGTCATCTTGGTGGTCTGACTGTCCAGGGGGGCAGTATACAGCAGCCGTGCTGACGATCAGGCGCGTGTCATACCGTTTACCCTGCCGGTTGCGGATATGCTGTATGTTCTG
This sequence comes from Chloroflexus sp., assembly GCF_034432675.1. GTDB lineage: Bacteria > Chloroflexota > Chloroflexia > Chloroflexales > Chloroflexaceae > Chloroflexus. The sequence continues at coordinate 148 of NZ_DAOUBI010000185.1, forward strand.
GTCACGATCAGGTAGCCTGTCAGTAATTAATGAGACAACTTGTACACAAGTGGTGCCACGTGTAGCATATTCCACATCCACCGTTCCTGACGCCGGTCGCAAGTTGCAACGATTCTAGTCACGAGAACGACAGGCATGCACATCGCGGATCGAGGCACAGGTTTCAAGTCTGATCGCTAATAGACTAATGTTCACTCACGCTATTATCCAGTTACCATCCACAAACATCTCTTGCGCTATGCCTGCCAGATCGCTATACTACCTGTAGCGGGCATCATGCCTCGTTACTGGCAGACAGCCCAACGATACTCGTCATCTGGCAGAAAGGGTAGGCTATGAGCTTCCGTTTACACGAAGTAAATCCAACTCCTACCACTCCTGGTGCAACGCCTAACCGAATGCCTGACATACCACCACAACCAACCAACATTGCCGAAACCGGGCTGTCGATGGGGTTTTTGACTGACCACGTTTTGAAGGTTATCTATTTTTCGGGTGCAATCACCGGTCAGAAACTCGAAGAGACGGTAAAGCTGCCGTTTTTAGGCGTGATTGATAAAGTGCTCGAGTTTCTTAAACTTGAGGAATACGTTGACATTATCGGTGCTGAGGGTGGTTTTAGTGAGCGTTCCTTCCAGTACGTGATTACCGCTAAAGGCCGGAATAAAGTTCACGAGATCATTGATCGAAACCAATACGCCGGCCCGGCACCGGTTCCTCTCCAGCAATATGTCGAGGTTACACTTCGGCAGAGTATTGGCGAGCTGGTGATCGATCAGGCTACTATTCGCAAGGCGTTCAGCCACCTGGTGGTTAGCGAGAAGATGCTGGATAAAATTGGCCCGGCGGCCAATTCAGCGCGTTCACTCTTTTTATACGGCCCTCCCGGCAATGGGAAGACAACCATTGCTGAAGGTATCGCGAATCTGCTGGGCGGACTGGTCATCATTCCGTATGCGGTAGAAGTTGATGGTCAGATTATCAAAGTCTTCGATCTGCTCAGCCATCAAGTCGTACAGGTCAATGAAGTCGGCCACGCGGATGTTCCACCAGGACCATTCGGCGCAGCAATGACCGCAATGCCTGCCACCGTCTACCCGGATGCCCGTTGGGTTGTGTGTAAACGTCCACGGGTAATGGTCGGTGGTGAACTTGAGCTGGAGCAACTCGAATTGATCTTCGATCCAGTTTCAAAGGTCTACGAGGCTCCATTCCAGATGAAAGCGAATGGCGGCCTCTTCTTGATCGATGACTTTGGCCGCCAGAAATGCCGTCCACAAGACCTTCTCAACCGCTGGATTGTTCCCCTGGAAAAGAAAGTTGATTTTCTTGCGCTTCAAACCGGCAAGAAGATTCAGGTTCCGTTCGATGTGTTAATTGTCTTCTCTACCAACCTGAATCCGAGAGACCTGGTTGATGACGCTTTTCTCCGGCGAATTCGCCATAAGATTGAGGTACCTAACCCGACACCAACCGAATTCCGGGCAATCTTTCAACTTGTTTGCAAGAGCAAACGCATTCCTTATAGCGATGATGGTTTACGCTATCTGATCCAGGAGCACTACATGAAAGTCGGGCGCGAATTACGTGCCTGTCATCCGCGTGATCTGTGCGATCAGATACTCGACGAGGCCAAGTATCGGGGTATCCCACCGGCAATGTCTCGTGAGTTGATTGATCGTGCATGTGAAGCCTATTTCGTCAAGCTTGGTTAAACATCCATCCAGATAAGGTGCTTCGTGTACGCGCCAGTGCTACTGACGTTCGGCGAGAGTTCGGATGGACAACTAAGGAGGTTTTATCGCTATGTCGCTGCTCAAACGTCTCGGTAATCAACCACAGCCAGAGCCTGCTCCGGCTGTTGCTACACCCCCGCCTGTAGCGGCAACCGTGGTGCCGGCTCCAGCGCCGCCTCCACCGGTGACGCCCCCTGCTGCCCCATCACCAGCTCGCTCAACGGTTCAGGACGCAACTCCGGCCAATGATCAGAAACGGATGCTGGAACTGTCGCTCTGGATTGTTGACCGCATTCAGGCTTCGTTGGGGAATCAAACGGAACTGAAGCGATCTCCTGAGACGGAGCGACTACTCCAAGAGCGCTTCGCTCGTATTTATCAACAGGCGAACGTGCAACTTTCCGACCAGGATGTCAAAAAGCTCTTCGCCATGGTCTGCGATGAGCTGTTTGGCTTCGGCCCACTTCAGCAGTTGCTCGACGATGATAGCATTTCCGAGGTGATGGTCAATGGACCGTACAAGGTCTACATTGAACAAAAGGGCAAGCTCAAGCTCTCTGATGTACGCTTTGCGTCTGATGAGCATGTGATGAAGATTATCGACCGAATCATCCGGCCGCTCGGTCGCCGCATCGACCGCAAGTGGCCGATGGTCGATGCTCGCTTACCGGACGGCTCGCGTGTTAATGCGATCATCCCGCCCTGCGCTATCGATGGCTCAACGATTACCATTCGTAAGTTTTCCAAAAACAAGCTCAAGGTCGATGACCTGATTCGCTTCGGTTCGATGACGGCTGAAATGGCAGAATTTCTCCGTGCCTGTGTCGTCTCGCGCTTGAACATTGTGGTTGCTGGTGGTACCGGCTCCGGTAAGACGACGTTGCTGAACGTGCTGTCGAACTTTATTCCCGAAGACGAACGTATCGTAACGATTGAAGACAGCGCCGAGCTGCAACTGGCCCAGGATCACGTAGTGCGACTCGAAGCCAAACCACCGGAGATCGACGGTACCGGACGGGTGTCGATTCGCGATCTGGTGATCAACTCACTGCGTATGCGACCTGAGCGGATTGTGATTGGCGAATGCCGCGGTGGTGAGACGCTTGACATGTTGCAGGCAATGAATACCGGCCACGATGGCTCGTTGACTACCCTGCACGCAAATACGCCACGCGACGCTATCGCTCGTATGGAGACAATGGCGCTGATGGCGGGTATGGAAATGCCGCTAAAGGTTATTCGTGAACAGATCGCCTCGGCAATTGATCTGATTGTCCAGCAAACTCGCCTTGAAGATGGTTCACGCAAGGTGGCCTATATCACCGAAGTGCAGGGCATGGAAGGTGATACCGTCGTTTTGCAAGACATCTTCAAGCTCGAGATTCTCGGCAAGACGGGTGAAGGCAAGATACTGGCCGAATTACGCCCAACCGGTGTCCGGCCAAAGTTTACACCTCGTCTGGAGGCTCATGGCTTCAAACTGCCGCCCAGCATCTTCGGCGCACAGATTCCCGGTCAGCGTGGTCGCTTCTAGTTGACCAGTACATCGGGTGTGTTGTAGAGATTGATAGTCTCAGGGTAGCCGGCTGGCTGCCCTTGTCTTTTGGTTGCCTCTGTGATGGTACGCAAAGCCCACAGAGCATACGCTCGACGTGGAGCAATCCTTAGCGGGCAGATGATACTGACAAAAACCATAATATCAAAGACACATCTGACACTATGAAAACCTCACCACTCCCAATTATCGTTGTTGGCGGTGGCCTGGGGGGGCTGGCCGCCGCAATTCGACTGGCTGCCCAGGGCCGCCGGGTTATCCTATGCGAGAAGAATGAACGACTCGGTGGTAAGCTCAATCTCCATCAGGCTGCCGGATATACGTTCGACACCGGGCCATCGTTATTGACGATGCCGTGGGTGATTCGCGATCTCTTTGCAGCCGCCAATCGTTGTATGGATGATTATCTCCAGCTTGAACAGATTGAGCCAACCTGTCGCTACATCTGGCCCGACGGCACTCGCTTCGATGCTTGGCAACGGTTACCCCAGTTGATACAGGAGATTGAACGCCTTAGCCCACCTGATGTTCCCGCGTTCTTTCGCTTCATGGCGCATACCAGTCGAATCTATGATGCAGTTTCCGGACCATTTTTGTTGCGTCCGTTCGATGGCCTGCGTGAACTGTTGACCCCATCGCTGATCCGCCATGCCCTGCGGATCGACGCGCTGCGCAGCGTTGACACTGCGGTACGTTCATTCTTTCGCAGCCCTCATCTACGCCAGGTCTTTAACCGGTATGCGACCTACAACGGTTCATCACCCTACCGATCACCGGCCACATTTAACCTGATTGCCTATATTGAACTGGCCGAGGGTGGCTGGTATGTTCGCGGTGGCATGTATCAGCTAGCTGTCGCACTGAGCCAGGTAGCTACTGAGTTAGGGGTTGAAATCCGCTTGCAGACAACGGTGACTGAAGTGATCGTCGATCACGGTCGTGCGTGTGGTGTCCGTCTGGCCGATGGGAGCAACCTGCCCGCCGCGGCGGTGGTGGTGAATGCAGATCCGCAGTATGCCTACGCTCACCTGATTCCCAACGGTCGGCAAGAGGCTGATCGCATTGCGCGCCATGAACCATCGTATAGTGGCATCGTGCTTTTTCTCGGCGTTGAAGGCGAATTTCCGCAATTGGCTCATCACAATATCTTCTTCAGTGCTGACTATCCCGGTGAATTTCAAGCCATCGTGCACGAGCGCCAACTGGCTCTTGATCCAACTGTATACGTGGCAGTGACCTGCCGCACCGATCCAGCACATGCCCCACCTGGTCATCTCAATCTATTCGTGCTGGTTAATGCACCTGCCGATACCGGCCAGATTGACTGGGCAGCCGTGATGCCAGCCTATCGCGACCACATTATCGCCAAACTTGAGACGATGGGTTTGTCAGGGTTACGACAGGCCATTCGCTATAACCATTTCTGGACGCCGTGCGATCTGGCCCAACGTTATAACGCTGCATTTGGTTCGATCTATGGGCTTAGCTCAAACACATCTTTCTCTGCATTCGCCCGTCCGCCACTGCGGGCACGGCGCGTGCGCCAGCTCTACTTTGTAGGTGGGGGAACCCATCCGGGCGGGGGGATTCCACTGGTTCTATTGTCCGGGCGGGCAGTTGCCGCTCGCATCGCGGCTGATATGCCTGTCTAACAGAAAACTCTTTACACTTATTTGCAATGATAGGAATAGTTTGAACCACATTTCAAGTTTACGATGGTAAATCGTAGAAACAATTGCGGTTTATCATCGTTAATTTGCGATGAACTACTTGATTTACGGCCATCGTAGTGCTATTATGAGGTCGAAGCCTCGAGAGAACATCAGAAAACAAAGGAGGAACGAACCACTTACGTGTAACCGAAAGGCAAGCGCTTCATCTCTAGTGTAAAGAGTTATGTGTGGGTAGGTTGTAGAGGTGAAGCGTAAGTTCGGGGAAACGCCCTCATCAATAAATGTATAAGTTATGAAGATGAGGGTCGGGGAGACGAGCAGACAAGCGCCAGGGTACTGCGGAGTAACTGGATGCTGTGCGAGCTGTACGGTTACCTCCCAAACAAACTCACCGCGTTGGGGAAGAAAGAGCTGCTGTCCCACGCCAGATGGTGAGATAATCCAATAGCAAAAGCTGGCCCGGCGCATTACCTGCTGAAGGCAGAGCAGCTAAAGGACCTGTGCGGGTACGGTGGTGTAGAACTTCCTGAGTGTACTGATGAACTCTCGAGGTGGTGGGTTAGTCAGGTAAAGTTGTAGGCTTGGCAAAAAGTCACCTTTAGTCGCGATGCGGTAGCAGTGCTACCGCATCTGCGTTTTTATGTGAACTGTCAGCGTGAACTCACATTAGCGACATCCGCTACTCGACAATCACTCAATCCCTGCAAGTACGATTCACCTATCAACCTCTGTGTCTTCTGTATCTCAGTAGTAGTATGCATCAAGCCATCGTCCAGCCACCATCGACCATCAAGGTTTGGCCGGTAATATACGAGGCAACCGGTGAGGCAAGAAACAACACTGCTGCGGCAACTTCCTCCGGCTTACCCAAACGGCGGAGCGCAATGATACCGGCACTCCACTGCTGGATTTCTGCAGGAATCACTTCTATCAAGTCGGTCTCGATCATACCCGGCGCAACAGCGTTAACTGTTATCTGCCATGGAGCAGCTTCACGGGCCAGTGCTCGTGTCAAACCGATGATCCCGCCAGCCGCCGCAGCAAAATCGGCCTGACCGGGAAAGCCCGATGTACCGTAGAGCGCCGCCAGATTAACAATACGTCCATAACGCTGCTGCATCATCGGTCGCAATGCTGCTCGACATGTATGGTAGATGCCGGTCAGATTCGTCTGAATCGTCTGCCGCCACCGTTCACTACTCATCTCGCTTAATGGGCCATAATCGGCAATACCGGCACAGTTGATAAGTATGTCGAGTTTCCCCCAGCGCTCTATTGCTGTGGCTACCAGCACATTGCCACTATCCGGCTCGCGCACATCGATTGCCAGCGCTGCGGCTTCTCGACCAGAGGACCGGACGGCCGCTACTACATCAGTCGCGGCTGCTTCATTGTGGTGATAACCTACCAGCACTCGGGCACCATAACGGGCCAGACCCTCTACCACTGCCTGTCCGATACCGCCCGAACCGCCGGTGACGATTGCTACCTGTCCGTTGAAATCAATCATGATCGCATCCGTCGTTAGGGCATCACCCAACCGCCGTCAATTGTCAAGACATGGCCAGTGATGTACGAAGCACGAGGCGAAACGAGAAAGCGGATCGCAGCGGCAACCTCTTCCGGACGGCCAAACCGACCGAGCGCAATTGCCTGCAACGCCCAGGTACGTAGCGCTTCAGGTACCGTCTCAACCATATCGGTCTCGATATAACCCGGCGCAACAACATTGACCGTGATACCATCACGAGCCACTTCACGCGCCAGTGATCGGCTCAGACCAATAATACCGGCCTTTGCTGCGGCGTAGTTCGTTTGACCAACATTACCGGCCAGTGCCGCCAGCGAACTGACCGAAACAATCCGACCATAACCGGCGCTCCGCATAACCGGCACTACCGCACGGCAACACAGAAATACCGAGGTCAGGTCAGTCTCGATCACCTGTTGCCACTGCTCAGGGCGTAGCCGTGCCATTGGCGCATCAGCGGTAATACCAGCGTTATTCACCAGAATATCGATCCGTCCCCAGCGTGATAGAGCCGCCTGTATCATTCTGGTGACCGCCTGTTCGTCGGCAACATCAGCCTGATACAGTAGAGCTTCACCACCGGCAGCAGTAATTTCTGCGGCCAGGGATTCAGCCGCACCGGCACTACGCTGGTAGTTGATCACTACTCGTGCGCCAGCATTAGCCAGCTCGATTGTCGTGGCACGCCCAATTCCGCGTGCACCACCGGTAACAATAGCAACCTGACCTTGTAATTCCATACGATGCTCTATACAGGTTGCATTGCAGTTAGCGCCCGGACATCCTCAAATGTCGCCACATTAATCAGCCGCGCTGTCGTAGCAATGCGGCGGATCAAGCCGGTAAGCACTTTTCCTGGCCCGATTTCGATAAACGTTTCGACTCCGAGGTCAACCATTCGTTGTACCGAGGCAATCCAGCGTACCGGAGCGACGACCTGCGCGACGATCTCGCGCCGGACATCATCGGCGTCGTACAACGGTTCGGCTGTGACATTGGCAATTAAAGGAATGGAGAGGTTACGCACGGTGGCGTGAGCAATAGCCTGAGCCATTCCTTCAGCAGCTTCGATCATGAGAGGGGAATGGAAGGCAGCACTCACCTTGAGCGGAATGACCCGTTTGGCACCACGGCTTTTAGCCAACATACTGGCATGCTCCACAGCCACGACACTACCACTGATGACCAGTTGGTCGGGAGCGTTATAGTTAGCGATCACAACGGTGCCATGAGAATGATCGTTTTGCAGTGCAGCACTGACTTCTTGACAGATCTGTTCGAGAATAGCGGCATCGAGGCCAATAACTGCGGCCATACTCCCTTCGTGGGCAGCGGCCATTAATTCACCTCGTCGTCGTACAAGTTGCAGAGCGGTCTTGAAGTCAAGTGCACCACCGGCCACCAACGCCGAGTATTCACCCAGGCTATGACCGGCTACGGCAATCGGTTGTTCAAGGCGATCTCCCAATAACTCGGTCATTGCAGCCAGTAAGGCCATACTGGTGGTAAGCAGCGCCGGTTGAGCATTTGCAGTGGCGGTAAGGTCGGCTTCTGGCCCACAAAAACACAATTCACTCAGGTTGAAATCAAGTGTTTCGTCCGCTGTAGCAAAGATCTGACGTGCGGCGGGTGATGCTGCAATCAGATCACGACCCATGCCTACGACTTGCGATCCCTGACCAGGGAATACCCACGCAATACTCATGGTCTGTTTGCCTCTTCCTGCTCTGCCGACACGACCTGTTTCCTCCCCCCTTGCGTGCACCGGCGTGACGGTTTCGCGCTATTCCAGATGCTCTGGTTTGCTGATGACGAATATTGTTGCGATCTACCCTATTACTGATCTCCTCGATCTGAAAATGTGATCGCCGTCATATCTTACCAGGATTTTCTCAACAGATGAACAGCTAGCGACTTGGTTTACCCCAGCGTACCAGGCCCGATCCCCACGTCAGGCCACCACCAAAGGCAGTTAACAAAACATTATCACCAGCCTTGATTCGCTCCTGTTGGGCCGCTTCATAAAGCGCGATTGGGATCGAAGCTGCTGATGTATTTCCGTATCGGTCAAGATTAACCATCACCCGCTCTGGTGGAATCTCGAGACGACGAGCGACAGCATCAATAATCCGCACATTCGCCTGATGAGGGATGACCAACGCAATGTCATCAACCTTCAAACCGGCATCCTGGATCACCTGTAACGCCGAATCACTCATCTCGCGGACGGCATGCTTAAAAATCTCCCGTCCGTTCATATACACATACTGACGACCCGCCTCAAGAAGATCGGCAGTAAGCGGCATACGTGTACCACCGGCATCCACCGCCATCAAATCCTCGAGTTCACCATTTGCACTCAGCGTCGAAGCCAGTAAACCGAGCGGTTCATCAGTTGCTTCAAGCACTACAGCGCCTGCACCATCACCAAACAGAACACAGGTGTTACGGTCATTCCAGTTGATGTAGTGGGTAAAGATATCGGCTCCGATCAGCAACAACCGCCTACTTACACCACTTTTAATCAAACTGGTAGCGACAGTCAGCCCATAGATAAAGCCACTACAAGCTGCTGCTAAATCAAACGCTGTTGCACGCGGAATTTGCAAATTTGCCTGCACGGTGCAGGCAGTAGCCGGAAATGGTCGATCAGGCGTGCAGGTGGCGACAATCACCGTATCGATAGTCGCAGGCGAAACACCGGCCATGGCCAGCGCTTCACGCCCGGCAGCAGTGGCCAGCGTCGAAGTACTTTCACCAGGTCCGGCAACACGTCGTTCACGGATACCGGTGCGTGTACGTATCCATTCGTCAGATGTATCAATCCGTTGCGCCAATTCATCATTTGTAATCAGCCGCTGTGGAACGGCCATACCCCAGCCGATCACTGCTGCGTAACGTTCCCTGCTCACCCTCACGCCCTTTCTATCTACCTATGATGAAAGGCTGCCAGCCCGATGACCCCGGCAGGCAGCCCTTTCATACCCGATTCCCTGTAGAAGACAAGCGTATGGTTATTCCGACGCTACCTTGAGCACTTGCCGGCCCTTGTAATATCCACAAGCCAGGCACACGCGATGTGCCCGCATCAGTTCACCACAATTCGGACACACGACCATAACTGGCGGGGTAAGGGCAAGATGCTGGCGGCGGTTGCCACGCCGATGGCGCGAAACTTTTCGCTTTGGTACTGCTCCCATGATTGTTACTCCTCAATGTTAATTACGTTGCCGCTTGGCCCATTCTCGCAAAGCAGCAAAACGGTCATCGACGAGTGTATCGTCGTCCTCAATTCCCTCAGATGCAACAGTGTAATTGACCGGCTGATCGCGGTAAGCCGGTGCAATTGGATTCATCGGTAAATTGATCAGCGCGTAGCTACGGATCGCTTCACCAATATCAATATGGTGCAACTCATCGAGCATGAAAGGATCATCTTCGACTGGTTGTGGTAACTTATGCCCATTCACCACATCAACAACAGCGTAAAACTGATCGCTGAAATCGAGGTCAAGCTCATAATCAAATGGTTCGAGTGAACGTACACAGGTAAGTGTTACCGTACCGTGAACCGTTACCTGAGCGAACACTCCAGCCGCAGTCCGTGTCAGGCGCAGGCGGCCGGTAATATTACGAAGCGTCAACTCCTCGTCAAGCGGCAAGGCTGGCTCACTAAACGAGATGTCTCGTCGCGCTCCCATTTCTTCGCGCAGTAATTGCGCGAGATTAAATCGTAATGCAGTCATAGCATCCACCCGTGGCGCACCATTGTTCCGCCACAAGCGCCGAATTATAGGCGAGAGAGCGGAGGATTGTCAAGCGCCCGATTGGCGTTCTTCCAGCGCGTGCAAACCATTGCGCACACTGCTCAACAGCTTACTCAATTGTTCATCAAGTTCCTCGAGAACCTGCCGGGCATACGCATCAGCGCCAGCTCGCACCTCTGCTGCTTCCTGTTCAGCCTGTTGGAGCAAGCGCTCGCGTTCCGCTTCAACAGCAGCCAGCAACCCCCGCTCGCTTAACACCTCCTGGACACGGGCTTGCGCTGTTGCGAGCAGTTGCTCTTGCTCAGCAATAATCCGACGAGCACGCCGAATCTCTTCGGGAATAACGGTGCGCATCTGATCGATAATCTCGAGTACCCTCGTCTCATCGATCAACGTTCGCCCACCACTGAGGGGGAGGCGGATCCCGGCAGCGATCACCTCTTCTAACTCGTCAATCAAATCATCCAGTTCGATGGCGATCACCCCCTCTTGCGAATTTCTCCCGTAAGGCTGCCACAACAACCGGCGGCGTAAACTCAACCGGATCACGTCCAAGGCTGGCCATTTCCCGTACTGCTGTGGAGCTAATGTGGGCAAACTGGCGTCCAGCCATCAAGACAACGACTTCGATATTCGGATCAATCGTCTGATTGACCTGAGCCATCTGAAACTCGGCTTCAAAGTCACTGCCGGCACGCAGTCCCCGAACAATGGCACAAGCCCCAACCTGGCGGGCAAACTCAACGGTAAGCATCTCATAGCTGGTTGCCTCAACGTTCACCAGATCGGCAGTTACAGCCTGTAACAGTTGCAAGCGCTCGGCGGTGGAAAAGAGCAACCGCTTCTGGGGTCGGTCAAATACCGCCATGATCACACGATCAAAAATTCGTGTTGCACGACGGGCAATGTCGAGGTGAGCATACGTAACCGGATCGAAGCTGCCAGGGTAAATAGCGATGCGCATAGGTTACTGTTGTGTTTCAGACGTGTTCATGGATGTCAATTCGTAGATCGAAAAGCACGAGTCGCCCAGTCGTCGAAATTTGATTCGGTGCAGACCAGGGTAGTCATCATCCAGTTCAACACGGGGTGAATGCCCGACGATTAACAAGCTCCCTTCCTTGCCGACGCCACTGCTCGCAACGAGTTGCATTGTCGCCTCGATTGTCGGATCAGCGTATGGAGGATCCATGATGATTATATCATAGCGTCCAATGCCACGCTGCCGATGAAGAAAGCGATCTACCGGCATATGGTAGATATGGCCTTGCTGCTCGAAACGAGTATGCCGCAAGTTATCGGCAATAATTGAGCAAACATGGGCATTTCGTTCGACAAAATCAGCACTATCAGCACCACGTGACAGACATTCGATGCCGAGCGATCCCGTACCAGCATACAGATCGAGCACCGAGCCACGGATTGGGCCATACCCTTCCAGCACTGAAAAGAGTGCTTCCTTTACCCGATCAAGCATCGGGCGTGTACCCAGTCCTTTCGGTGCTTTTAAGCGATGCCCTTTAGCTTTGCCGGTAATGACTCGCATCTTGTCGTCGCAGTATATAACCGATGGCAGACGGTTGTTCTGCAAACCGTCTGCCTTCTACAGCATTCCCTGACACGCACCGTTTAACGCTTGGTGTACTGGGGCGCCTTGCGCGCACGCTTGAGACCGACCTTCTTCCGCTCTTTCATGCGTGGGTCGCGGGTCAGCAGGCCAGCCTGCTTGAGCTTTGGCCGCAATTCGCTATCATAATCCAGTAACGCTCGAGCAATACCATGGCGAACAGCGCCAACCTGGCTTGAAATGCCGCCACCCTTCACTTTTACCAGCACATTGAAGGTGTTGAGGTGATTCGTCAACACCAGTGGTAAGCGAAGTTCGTGCTGGAACAGCTCACGACGGCCGAAGTACTCCTCCGGCTTTTTCCCATTGACGATAAAATCCCCACTACCGGGGAAGAGGCGTACTCGTGCCACCGCAGTCTTGCGGCGGCCGGTGCCCTGATAATAGCGCTTGCCTTCCATTCCTTCTCCTCACCACCTGTGCACCACGATGGTGCTACTTCATAATCTGCACACGGAACGCAATTGTTTCCCACTCAGCGACCCACAACCTTACCAGCGTGGGATATAGGGTTTTGGTTGCTGCGCCGCGTGCGGGTGGTTCGGCCCGGCGTAGATGCGCAGCTTACTTAGCAATCGGCGACCCATGCGGTTTTTCGGCAACATGCGCTTCACCGCGAGGCGCAGAATGCGGTCAGGATGCTTTGCCAGCATCATTTTGTACGGTGTCGCCTTGATACCACCCGGATAACCGGTGTGGCGGTAGTAGATTTTTTGATCCGGTTTGCGTCCGGTCAATACGATCTTCTCAGCGTTCACCACGATCACGAAATCACCACCGTCAATGGACGGCGTGAAGGTTGGTTTGTGCTTGCCGCGCAGCAGTGTACTGATCTGTGTTGCCAGCCGACCGAGCACCTTACCACTCGCATCGATGACATACCAATCACGCTGCACTTCTGTTGGTTTTTGATGATAGGTCTTCACAGCACCTATTCCTCGTGTACGTAGGACGAAGGCTGTTCGACCTTCGTCGTGCCATTTTACCGTTTTGAAGATTCCACCCAGCGAATTAGGCCAGGCGGATAGCGTACTGCCGTTAATGTTAAGCCGTGAGCCGGCGCCGTTGGACCGGCCAGTCGGCGATCCCGACTCACTAACACCTCACCAAACTGATCGACGGTCATCCGCCCACACCCAACCAGCAAGAGCGTACCGACGATCATCCGTACCATATGTTGAAGAAATGCATTTGCCGCTACTTCGATAGCCAGTAAACGCCGCTCAAGCCATTCATAATCCCCAACCCGCGTCCAATACATGGTGCGAACAGTGGAACGTTGGGCAGGCGTTGCTGTTGTAAATGCAGCAAAATCGTGAGTTCCCTCAAGCAATCTAAGCGCTGCCGTCATTGCCGACACATCAAGTGTACCTGCGTAGTGCAAGACTTGATGGCGGAGTTGTGGCAATGGCGCCGCTGCGCAGTCTATCAGGTAACGGTACTCACGCTGGATCGCACTAAAGCGAGCGTGAAAATCTGGTACTGCTTCCCCGACATTCTGAATTGCCAGGTCAATCGGCAGGTGAGCGTTCAAACCGCGCCAGATTGTTTGTAAATTGTGGCGCGTTGTGGTCTGGACGTGGGCGACCTGACCAGTCGCATGAACTCCGGCGTCGGTTCGACCTGCCAGCACAATCCGACGTCGCTCTTGCGTCAACGCTTCCCATGCCGACTCCAGGGCACCCTGCACAGTTCGGATGTCAGTTTGCCATTGCGACCCGGCAAAATCGGTGCCGTCATAAGCTAACAGCAGCGCAATCGTGCGCATTAGATCAACTCAATCAATGCCATCTCGGCTCCATCACCCCGGCGTGGACCCAGTTTTGTGATCCGGGTGTATCCACCATTCCGGCCACCGTAGGTAGTAGGAGCAAAGGTAAACAGTTTTCGCATCGCATCCTTGCTGGCCAGCTTCGAGAGGGCCATACGGCGGGCATGCGGCGTATCTTCGCGCGCAATTGAGATGAGAGCTTCAACTTCCGGCTGGACAGCGCGTGCCTTTGCCAGCGTTGTCTTAATCTTCTTATGCTCAATCAGGGCGATCATCAAGTTGCGGTAGAGCGCCTTACGATGCTCATACGACCGCCCTAGTAATTTTCCGGCATGTCGATGTCGCATGGTCGTATCCTTGTATTAGCGCGATGCCCCACTATGCGGAAGCACTCGCGGAATATAACCCCGTTCAATCAGTTTATCACGAATTTCTTCCATTGACTTCTGGCCAAGATTGCGAACCGAGAGCAACGCCTTCTCGTCCATCTGAAGCACTTGACCAATTTTGGTAATTTCAGCCCGTTTTAAGCAGTTGTAGGTACGGGTTGATAGGTCAAGCGTCTCAATCGACGTATCATAGACATGAGCCGGTATCTCCAGCCCGTTTGTCTCCGGTTGGGCTGCCGGTTCAACCATCAATCGGTTAAAATTCGCAATCGTCGTGTAGTAATGCACTAGGACGCGAGCCGCGTAATCAAGTGCTTCCTGCGCCCGTATCGTACCGTTTGTCCAAACCTCAAGGATTAGCCGGTCGTAGTCGGTAGCCTGTCCAATACGAGTGTTTTCTACCACATAATTAACCCGCGGTACGGGCGTAAAGATAGCATCGATTGGAAACTCACCGAGCGGCAGAATACCTCGTTGATCGGCTGACAGGTACCCGCGACCGTGTTCAATCGTTGCCGTTATCTCAATCCACGCCTGATCGTGCTCAAGCGTACAGATATAGTGTGTAGGGTCAACGACCGACAGTCCTTCTGGCAACATCAGATCAGCAGCTGTCACAATTGCCGGACCCTGCTTCTGGATCGTTGCCTGTACCGTTCCCTCGTGGCGACCGCATAAATGGATGCCTTTCAGGTTTAAGATCAGTTCCACGACATCCTCGGTCATACCGGGGATAACATCCGTCTCCTGATAGACACCCGCAATGCGCACGTGGGTGATCGCCGATCCGGGAATAGCCGTGAGCAGCACGCGCCGAAGCGCATTGCCGAGCGTATGCCCATAGCCCGGATCGAGCGGCTCGATTTTAAAGCGCCCAAAGGTTTCAGTTGCTTCAACAACCTCAATCTTTGGTTGTGCAATATCGAGCACTGCTGCCTCCCATTTCTTTGTTCACGTCCCACAAACGGGAGCGTCTACCGGCTATAGAACTCGACGATCAACTGCTCGTTAATGCCGGCCTCTGCATCTTCACGACGTGGTAAAGCAACGACTGTTCCAGAAAGCTCGGCTGCGTTAAGACGAAGCCATTCCGGCGCCCGATGCTTATTCAGCACACCACTATCAACCAGATTCTTGAAGTAGGTACGGCTACGGCTCTGCGGGCGTACTGCAATAACCTGGCCGACCTTCACCGTATACGACGGGATATTTGTTTTGCGACCATCAACAACGATATGGCCGTGGTTAACTAATTGCCGTGCCTGAGCGCGTGTGGTGGCAAAACCGAGGCGATACACAACATTATCGAGTCGGCGTTCAAGCAGACTCAACAGATACTCACCGGTAACACCACTACGCCGCGATGCCTGCTCAAACAGGCGGCGGAACTGGCGCTCAAGGACGCCGTATAGAAATTTTGCCTTCTGTTTTTCGCGCAACTGCATGCCATAATCGGACAACTGCCGGCGACGGGCCGCAGCACCGTGCTGTCCCGGCGGATCCGACCGCTTATTCAGAATGCGCTGACCTTTTTCGGTAATTCCGATGCCGAGTCGTCGACTTACCTTGCCGACTGGTCCTATATATCGCGCCATAGTCTTATGTATCCTTTGTTCACTAATCCTTCACTGGCGTAGTTATAAGCTACGCATCTCTGTTCCAGCCTGTGAGATGGGCGCCAGTGCTGCCGGCGGCAGGCACTACCGCAGTGGGCGTCCGGGAACTAAGCCCTCCGGTTCCAGGTGCGGTCGTCTCACAGTGCAGCATAGCAACAGCGAAAACGTCCAATCAGACCCGTCGCCGCTTTGGTGGCCGGCAGCCGTTATGTGGAATCGGTGTCACGTCGGTAATCGCAGTAATCTGCAAACCGGCAGCCTGCAACGAACGGATAGCGGCTTCGCGTCCGGCGCCTGGGCCTTTCACAAAGACCTCAACCGAGCGCATACCATTTTCCATTGCTTTGCGTGCCGCATTCTCCGCAGCCACCTGAGCGGCATAAGGTGTGCTCTTCCGCGAACCTTTAAATCCACTCTGACCAGCACTGGCCCAACATACGACTGCGCCTTGCGGATCGGTAATTGTAACGATTGTATTGTTGAACGTGCTCTGAATATGCGCCTGACCCCGCGGCACATTCTTGCGCTCACGGCGCTTACCGCGCTGGCGTGTCGTGGTAGTCGTTTTTCCCTTGGCGGGCATGCCTCACTCCTTAATTGCAACTATTTCTTGGTTGCCTTCTTCTTGATACCGATCGCCTGACCGCGCCGCCCACGGCGTGTACGCGCATTGGTGCGAGTGCGCTGGCCACGTACCGGCATACCACGACGGTGGCGTAGGCCCCGGTAGCAGCCAATATCCATCAGGCGTTTGATATTCAACTGTACCTCACGACGCAGATCGCCTTCAACCCGATATTCGCGATCAACAATTTCGCGAATACGCCCAACTTCTTCTTCGGTTAGGTCGCGCACCCGGCGTTCTGGATTCACATTTGCCTTGCGCAGAATCTCTATGCCGTTCGAGCGCCCAATACCGTAGATGTAGGTGATCGCAATCTCGATCTTCTTGTTGCGGGGAATATCAACCCCGGCAATACGTGCCATGCCAGACCTCTTTGCTCCTGATACACTCTGCCGGCCAACTGATACCGGCGAGCATGCACCACTTTACCCGTATGAATGGTTGACAATTAGTCGTTGTTATCCTTGCCGCTGTTTATGCTTCGGTGTACGCGAGCAGATCACTCGGATCACGCCCTTGCGCTTAATCACCTTGCAATACTCGCAGCGCGGCTTTACCGACGCTCGCACTTTCATTGTTGCCTCCTTTGCGGCGGCGGACGCCGCCGTGCTGCGTCGCGCCCCCTACTTATAACGATACGTAATACGTCCCCGGGTCAGGTCATATGGCGATAATTCAACCAGCACCCGGTCTCCCTTCAAGATACGAATGTAGTTCATCCGCATCTTGCCCGAGATGTGAGCCAGTACTTCGTGCCCATTATCGAGCTGTACCCGGAACATTGCGTTTGGCAATGGTTCCGTGATGGTACCCTCCATCTCGATGACGTCTTTCTTCTTTGACATATGTCTCCTAACCTACGGCTGCGCTGGAGCCAGATATGGGCTAAGCGCTTTTAGCATTGCCTCTGTCACGAGCGCGATTTCACGTTGACCATCGATTTCGTGCAGAATACCCTGTCGCTGATAATATTCAATCAGCGGCATTGTCTGAGCAAAATAGACATCTAATCGGTGCTGCGCCGTCTCGATCGAGTCATCGCTCCGTTGATAGAGTTTGCCGCCGCAGGCATCGCAGATACCCGGCCGATGCGACGGGAAGTAATAGATGTTGAAGATCGCACCACAGGTGCGGCACGTCTGCCGACCGGCAATGCGGCGCAGCAAGACATCTTGTGGTACGGCCAGAAAGAGAACAGCATCGATACGTGCGTTGTGGTCGGCGAGTGCCACTTCTAGTGCCCGCGCCTGCTCTTGCGTGCGCGGAAAACCGTCAAAGATCACCCCTGAAGCACAGTCAGGTTGTTGAATGCGTTCAAGGATCATCCGAATCACGACTTCATCAGGTACCAATTCCCCCCGATCCATGTAGGACTTAGCCAACATACCCAATTCAGTCCCTTCGCGTAGGGCTGCACGGAAGAGATCGCCACTCGCTACATGCGTAAGTCCCGTGCGATCGGCAAGGGTTTTAGCCTGGGTGCCTTTGCCGGCACCGGGTGGTCCTAGTAAGATAACGTTGGTCATGACTCGGCGCTCGCTCAACTTCAAAAACCGCACATTATCTGTTGCACGGTATGACCATCTGCCTGTCTCACAAAGACGCTGCCCAACCGGCATGCCGGCGAGCAACGAGCTTTATTGTACTACATTTTCCCGGTTTGTGTGCAACGACTATCTGGTCAGAAAACCTTCATAGTCGCGCATGATCAACTGCGCCTCTAATTGACGCATTGTATCTACCGCAACACCGACCACGATCAAGAGCGCCGTACTACCCAAACCAATCTGGACGCCGGTAATCGATTGGGTCAGGAACGGAAGCACGGCAATCAGGCCCAGGAAGAGCGCACCGGCCAGAGTAATACGGTTGAGCACCTTCATCAAATACTCTTCCGTCTTCTTGCCCGGGCGAATGCCGGGAATAAAACCACCGTTGCGCTGTAGATTTTCGGCTAGGTCCTGCTGGGTGAAGATAACTATCGTATAAAAATACGTGAATCCCACTGTTAACAGGAAGAGCAGCGTCATGTAGACAATGCCACCACCCTGACCGGTTGGATTAAAGGTATTGTAAAAAAAGCCAGCGATGGCATTCCCAATCCCTTCGGCACCGGGGCGATAGAACCACGATGCCACAATGCCAGGGAAGATAATAATGCTTTGAGCGAAGATCAACGGGATCATACCAGCCGAATTCACCTTCAGCGGGATGAAGCTGCTCTGACCACCGTAGACCTTATTGCCGCGCACACGTCGGGCGTACTGAACACGAATCCGACGCTGACCTTCCTGCACCAGGACAATGCCAACAATTGTCAACAGTGCAATTGCCACAAAGCCTATCAGACCCAAAATGGTACTGAAATCACCCGCCTGGCTGATCTGGAAGCCCTGGATGATCAATCCCGGTAGGCGCGAAACAATCCCACCGAAGATGATGATCGAGATGCCATTACCAATACCCCGTTCATTGATCTGCTCACCCAACCAGATCAGTAGCATAGTACCGGCGACCATCGTCGTCAGTACAGTAAATGTGGGCAAAAAGTTGGCACCCAGATCGAACGGAGTACGGAACAACGACAGTGTCGGGTCGTTGTTTGGATTAATCGTGCGTTCGAGGGTCAGGGTCTGACCATACGCCTGCAAATAAGCCAGCGGAACAGTCAACCACAACTGATAGCGATTCAGCCGCAGACGACCCTGTTCGCCTTCTTTCTGCAATTCCTGAAGAGCAGGGATCAACGGTTGCAACAACTGCATAATGATTTGGGCAGTGATGTAGGGATACACCCCCATTGCTGCAACCGAGAAATTCTCCAGTGCCCCACCGGCAAAGAGATTCAGTAACTGAGCCAGTTGGTTGGTTGCCAGCGCCTGGCGCAACTGCTCAAGTGTTGTCGGATTGATGTTAGGTACCGGAATATGCGCGATCAGACGAAACAGGAATAGCATCCCCAGCGTGAAGAGGATGCGACGCCGTAGATCGGGCAACTGAATAGCACGAAGTACAGCCTGTAGCATGATACTACTTCCTATGAATGGCGAGAACCTGTGAGGTTCTCGCCACATGACCGATTACGACTGGCGGGCATTGCGCATGCTCGGATTTGGCCCGCGTGAGCGCGAATGGCGTTCAACAACCCATGTGAGATCGATGGCTTTCCCACCAGCAGCTTCGATCTTCTGGCGAGCACTGGCCGAAAACTTGTGCGCCTTGATAACCAGTGGTTGCGTTAGTTCACCATCACCTAAAATTTTCACCGGCATTCGCTTCCGGCGTACCAGACGGCGTGCCAGGAGCGTTTCGGGTGTGACCTCAAGATCGACTGGCCAATCGACCAGGCTGCCAACGTTGACCACTTCATATTCAACGCGGAACTTATTAACAAAGCCCCGCTTGAAGGGCATCCGCTTGACCAGACGGTTCTGACCACCTTCAAAGGTGCGATAAGGGCCGGGACCGCTGCGGGCCTTTTGCCCCATCATACCCTTACCGCCGGTTTTTCCTTTACCCGAGCCATGGCCGCGACCAATTCGCTTACGCTTTCGGTGCGCACCCTCGGCGGGTCGTAAATCGTGAAGTTTCATGCCTGCACCTCGTCCTCAACCTCTTCCACCTTCACGAGGTGCTGCACCTTGAACAGCATCCCGCGCACCGATGGATTATCCGGTTTGAGTACACTCTGATTCAACCGGCGCAAGCCCAGCGCGGCCAGGGTCTCCTTCTGGTCGCGCGCATAGCCAATTGCGCTCTTCACATACGTTACGCGCAGCTTCCCCATTAGGCTGCCTCCGTTTCCCGTCGTGTCCGGCGCTCCATCAGCTCTTGAGGCGTCATATCGCGCCGGCTCGCCATCTCGTGCAGCGATGTCATCTCGCTGAGCGCCTTAAATGTTGCTTTCACAACATTTACCGGATTGTTGCTACCGTAGACCTTTGAGAGCAGGTCTTTAATTCCGGCTGCTTCGACAACCGGACGGACACCACGACCTGCGATAACACCCGTTCCAGGTGCTGCCGGGCGCAACATGACCTTCGTAGCCGCAAATTTCGTCACGACCTCGTGGGGAACGGTTGCATGCACCAGCGGCACACGAATCAAATTACGCTTCGCGGCCTCGGCGCCTTTCCGGATTGCGTCCGGCACTTCTGCCGCCTTGCCCATTCCGATACCGACGTGGCCTTTGCCATCACCGACGACAACAACCGTACTGAAGCTAAAGCGCCGACCGCCCTTCACGACCTTTGACACGCGGTTGATCTGGACGACGCGCTCCTCGAGCTCCAGCGTTTCGGGGTTAATACGTTCTCGTTTCACAGTTCCTCCGCTACGCTGCCCTTGGGCAACTAGAAGTTCAGACCAGCTTCGCGGGCCGCTTCGGCCAGCGCTTTCACCCGTCCGTGATACTTATAGCCGCCGCGATCGAAGACCACCTTCGTTATCCCGGCCTGTAGCGCTCGCTCGGCAATCAGCTTACCGACTAGCGCTGCCTCTTGGGTTTTTGTCAACTCAGGGCTGCCACTCCATCCCTTCTCGTTAGTAGAAGCAGCCACGAGCGTATGACCAACAGTATCATCAATCACTTGTGCGTAAATATGAACATGGCTCCGAAACACGTTAAGGCGTGGCCGTTCAGGCGTGCCGAAGACACGCTTTCGGATGCGATTGTGCCGGCGAAGCCGGAGTTCACGTGGTGTTCGTTTTCCCATACGATCCTCAACACTGCCGCGACAGAGATTCCATCCCCTGTCGCTCGCTGCGGGGTGATAGCTGCGGCACAATAACCGCAGCTATCCCGACTACTTCGCCTTCCCAGCCTTCCCGGCCTTGCGGCGAATCTTCTCTTCTGCGTACTTAATGCCCTTGCCCTTGTATGGCTCCGGTGGGCGCAGGCTACGGATCCGTGACGCCTCCTCACCTACCTGTTGCTTATCGATACCAACAACTGTCAGAGCCAGCGGGTCATTGGCCGACTTACGTTCACCAACGATATAGCTAATGTTCGGTGGTGGCTCGATACGAACAGGGTGCGAGAAACCTAGGTTGAGCACCAGGGTTTTCCCTTCGAGCTGAGCACGATAGCCAACGCCATTAATTTCAAGCACTCGTTGCCAGCCTTGGGTGACACCAACCACCATATTGTGGATAAGAGTACGGGTCAAGCCGTGCAAAGCGCGGTGCAACTTCCCATCAGAGGGGCGCTGTACGGTAATAACGTCCCCTTCCTGGCGAATAATCATCTCGGGATGCAGTTGCTGGCTCAGGGTTCCCTTCGGCCCCTTCACCGTCACGAGATTCTGCTCGCCGATGGTAACCTGAACACCTTTCGGCACGGTAATCGGTCGTTTTCCAATTCGCGACATGATACTCCTCCGTGCGCGTTACCAAACGTAGCAGAGCACTTCGCCACCGACGCGCTCGCGCCAGGCTTCGTGGTCGGCGAGCACTCCCTTGGGCGTTGACAGGATGCACAGCCCAAGACCGCCGCGCACTCGTGGAATGTCGGTACGCTTGGTATAGATGCGCAGCCCCGGCTTGCTTACCCGCCGTAAACCCGTAATGGCTGGCCGGCGGTCGGGCAGATACTTCAGCGTGATCGTGATGGTCTTATGCGATTTACCATCATCAATCACGGCATAATCTCGAATAAAACCTTCACGCTTGAGGATGCGGGCAATCGCCTCTTTCATGTTCGATGCCGGCATCGATACTGTCGTATGGCGTGCCATACACGCATTGCGAATGCGTGTGAGCATATCGCCGATAGGATCATTTACACTCACGGTATGCCTCCTCACCAATCGGGCGTCAATAGCACTTTTGATTGCCGCACAGCACTCACCAGCTCGATTTGACGACGCCCGGAATGAGGCCCTTCAACGCATGTTCGCGGAAGCAGATACGGCACATCCCGAACTTGCGGATATAGGCCCGTGACCGACCGCAAATCTTGCAGCGATTGTAGGCGCGTACCGAAAACTTTGGTGGCCGCTGGGCCCTAACAATCCACGACTTCTTAGCCAAAGGAATACCTCCTCAAATGTGTTGAACCAGTCAGCGCAATGCGCTCTTAGTTCAAACTAATCACGAAATGGCATGCCGAGTCGTTTGAGCAATGCATACGCCTGCTCATCATTCGGTGCACTGGTGACAATTGCCACCTCTAGCCCACGAATCTTATCGATCTTGTCGTAATCAATATCTGGGAACACAATCTGCTCGCGCAGACCCAGACTGTAGTTTCCGCGGCCATCGAACGAGCTTCGGCTGACACCACGAAAATCGCGAATCCGCGGCAGGGCCAGCGAGCAGAGACGATCCAGGAAGTCGTACATCCGATCTCCGCGCAAGGTAACCATTGCCCCAATCGGCATCCCTGCGCGCAGCTTAAACGATGCAACCGACTTCTTAGCCCGCGTAACTACCGGCTTCTGACCGGTAATCGTTGCGAGGTCATTAACGGCGGCTTCAATAGCCTTTGCATTCTGCACCGCCTCGCCGACGCCAACATTCACCACAATCTTGACGAGGCGTGGCACTTGCATGATGGATTTGAACTTAAACTCCTCCATCAATGCAGGGACAACCTCTTTCTGATACTTTTCTCGTAATCGAACGGTCATGGCGCTTTCTCCAGGGGCTTGGCGACAGACTCCGCTGCGCCGGCCCTGAACAGACTACTTATCAATTACAGCATCACAGGCCTTGCAATAGCGTACCTTGCGTGGTCGGCCTTTGTGATCAGTCTCTTCCAGGAAGCGCTTGCCCGTACGCGAGGCACGGCCACAGCTCGGGCAAATCAGCATCACGTTCGATGCGTGGAGCGGCGCTTCCATTTCGATAATACCGCCAGGACGACCAGGGCCACGCGGCTTTTGGTGGCGCTTAACGATATTAATCCCTTCGACAACAACCCGGTTGACAGCCGGCAGGGCGCGCTTAATTTTGCCCCGGCGCCCTTTATCTTTGCCGGCAATCACCAGCACTTCATCACCAGTCTTCACATGCATCACAGCACCTCCGGGGCGAGCGACACGATTCGCATAAACTGCTTCTCGCGCAGCTCACGGGCCACCGGGCCAAAGATACGGGTGCCGCGTGGGTTATTCTCCTTACCGATCAGCACCGCTGCATTATCATCAAAGCGGATATGAGAGCCATCAGGTCGACCATATTCTTTGGCCGTGCGGATAATTACCGCCTTGACGACATCGCCCTTCTTGACCTGACCGCCGGGTGTAGCAACCTTTACCGAGGCAACGATAATATCGCCAACCCGACCGTAGCGCACCCGTGAACCTCCGAGGACCCGGATACACATGATCTCTTTTGCCCCGGTATTATCGGCAACCTTAAGCCGTGTTTGAGGCTGGATCATGGCTATTCCTCCTCGCCACGCTTCAAAATTTCCACCACCCGCCAGCGCTTTGTGCGGCTCAGCGGACGGGTTTCTTCAATTCGTACCGTATCACCCACCTTGCAGACATTTTCTTCATCGTGGGCGTGGAACTTCTTCGTGCGTCGAATAATCTTACGGTAGAGTGGATGGGGTTTGAGATAATCCACGGCCACGACTACCGTCTTGTTCATTTTATCGCTGACGACACGACCCACTTTTGTCGTCTTGCGCTTTTGTTCTACGGTCATCATGCTCTGCTCCATATTCGTTAGCCGAGCTCAGCCTGCGCCAACTCGCGTTCGCGCAGAATGGTAAGAATGCGCGCAATCTCTTTTTTCACTAATCGCGGCCGTGCCGTGTTGGTCAACTTGCCGGTAGCCTTTTGGAAACGCAAATTGAACAACTCGACCTTATACTCGGCCAACTTCTCGCGCAATTGCGCATCGTCGAGGGCGCGCAGTTCATTCGCTTTCACTGCTCACCTCCTCGGGCTTTGCCATCGTTCCCTGCTCTTCGCGATCAATCACCTTGCACTTAATCGGCAATTTTTGCGCAGCGCGACGCAGGGCCTCATGCGCTACATCTTCGCGAACACCAGCCAGCTCGAACATAATCCGACCAGGCTTAACGACAGCAACCCAGTGGTCAACTGAACCTTTTCCACCACCCATACGGGTTTCAGCCGGCTTGCGGGTGACAGGCTTGTCTGGGAAGATACGGATCCAGACCTTACCACCACGCTTGACGTAGTTCGTAATTGCACGACGGGCGGCCTCGATCTGGCGGCTGGAAATCCAGCTTGGTTCGAGGGCCATCAGGCCATACTCGCCGAACACGACATTGTTGCCGCGGTACGAGAGGCCGGGGCTACGCCCTTTCTGCATCTTGCGGTACTTCGTGCGCTTAGGCAGAAGCATTGCTATTCCTCCTCGGCTGACGTTCACGCCGCTCGGGAGCGGGCGTGGGCGCGGTCGTTGCTGGTTCAGCCGGGGACTTGGCGACCTGGTTCGGGAAGACCTCTCCCTTGTAAATCCAGACCTTCACACCAATCCGGCCATAGGTAGTGTGCGCATGTACCTGGGCGTAATCGATATCAGCGCGCAGCGTATGGCGTGGCACGCGACCCTCAGCCTCTTCGTGTACACGCGACATCTCGGCGCCACCGAGGCGACCCGAGCACCGCACCTTTACTCCCTGTGCTCCAAGACGCATGGCGCGTTGAACCGCCTGCTTCATTGCGCGCTTATAGCTCACGCGCCTGGTGATCTGTTCACCAATGCTCTCCGCGACCAACTGAGCGTCAAGTTCGGGTTGATGGATTTCTTTGATATTAAGCTTAATCTTCTTCCCGGTCTTGCGCTCCAATGCACTCTTCAACGTGTCAACATTCGTGCCGCGCTTCCCGATCACAATGCCGGGTTTAGCCGTGTAGACCGAAATCTCGATCTTATTGGCCGAGCGTTCGATCTCGATCAGCGACACGCCAGCGCTTTGCAATTCCTTGCTAATCAGCTTGCGCAGCTCGATATCTTCGTGGAGCTGACGAGTGTACTCTTCGCCTTCGGCGAACCACTTCGATTGCCAGTCCTTGATATAGCCGAGCCGGAAGCCAATCGGATGTACTTTGCGCCCCAAGCGAGCCTCCCTCTACTAGTACTCCGACCTGTCGGCTACCACCACAGTAATGTGGGTGGTCGGTTTGCGGATGCGATTCGCCATACCACGCGCCCGTGGCATAATACGCTTCAAGACCGGACCCTGATCAGCATAGATGGTCTTGATGTACAACGATTCGCGATCCATGTCAAAGTTGTGTTCGGCATTTGCAGCAGCAGACTTGATGGTGCGAGCAACCTCGCGTGCTGCCTTTTGTGGCATGTAGCGGAGAGTTGCCAGCGCACGATTGACATCCATACCGCGCACAACATCCATGACAAGGCGAACCTTCAATGGTGAGATTCGCACATAGCGGGTAACAGCTTTTGCTTCCATTGCTCTTCTCGTATCGCTACCCGAAGCATCACCACAAGCGTGCTATTTTACCACGTTTCTGGTAAGATGCAATCGAGCCTATCAGCGGGAGCTACTTCACTTTCCCGCGCTTATCGGCCTTTTTGCCACCATGGCCACGGAAGAAGCGTGTGGGCGCGAATTCGCCCAGCTTATGCCCGACCATGTTTTCCGTAATATAGACCGGCACGTGCCGACGTCCATCGTGCACCGCAATTGTATGACCAATCATCTGCGGGAAGATGGTCGAATCACGCGACCACGTGCGAATCACCCGCTTCTCATTGGCCTTATTCATCGCTTCAATTTTATCGAGCAATTTAATATCGACGTATGGCCCCTTCTTCGACGAGCGGGACATAGTTCCTGCTTTACCAGTCCTGCAACAAGTACAGACCTGGAAGGCTGCCTTTCTCCAGCCACGTTTGACGCTTCAACGAGATTAACCGCAAGCGGTTGTCCAATCTCTCCACGCCCGTTTATAGTCTCCGTGAACCTGTTTCGGCGACTGTAAAGACTCTCAGCACATCCGACAACCAATCGTTGTTGCCCTGCTATATCGGGCAACAACGATTATCATCCGACAAGACAGCGTTACTTGCGCCGGCGAACAATGAAGCGGTCGAAGCGCGGGTTGTGACGTGTCTTGACGCCACGTGCCGGCTTACCCCACTTCGTCTTTGGCGTGCTCATACCGCGAGGTGCCCGGCCCTCACCACCACCGTGGGGATGGTCGCGGGGGTTCATCGCAGCACCGCGCACGCGCGGACGACGGCCCAGCCAGCGTGAACGACCAGCCTTACCGAGACGAATGTTCTGGTGATCAACATTACCAACCTGGCCGATAGTTGCCATGCAGCGCAGGTGGATCATGCGCATCTCACCAGAGGGCATGCGCACGATGGCATAATCACCTTCTTTAGCCATCAATTGGGCCGCAGTACCTGCCGAACGAACCAACACACCACCACGCCCGATTTCAAGCTCGATATTGTGGATCTGGGTACCGAGCGGGATGGCGCTCAGCGGTAATGCATTGCCGACCCGAATTTCCGCATCAGGGCCGCTCATCACCGTGTCGCCGACTTTCAGACCAAGTGGCGCGATGATGTAGCGCTTTTCGCCGTCGGCATACGCCAGCAGCGCGATGCGAGCGGTACGATTTGGATCGTACTCGATAGCCTGTACCTTCGCGGGAACGCCAAACTTGTTGCGCTTAAAATCGATAATGCGATAGAAGCGCTTATGGCCACCACCGCGATGGCGCACCGTAATCCGGCCCTGGTTATTACGGCCAGCTTTCTTGCGCAACGGTTCGATTAAGCGTGGCTCTGGTTCTTTCTTTGTAATCTCCTCGAAGGTCGAAACCGACATATTGCGGCGACCGGCCGAGGTTGGTTTGTAGATACGAACTCCCATTGTTGTTCTCCCTCTACGGGCGACGGCTCTTCAGTGCGAACCGTCGCCAATCACTACCTTCATTCCGGCAGTGATTTATGATCCGAAAATCTCGATCCGATCGCCTTCGGCAAGGGTTACTATCGCCTTCTTCCAATCGCGAGTATAGCCCATCGAGCGACCACGCCGACGAAGTTTACCACGAACATTCATCGTATGGACTTTCGTAACCCTCACGTTGAAGATCGTCTCAACCGCATGCTTAATTTGCGGTTTGGTTGCCTCACGGTGTACCTCAAACGTATACTTGTTGAGTTCCATGAGACTGGTATTCTTCTCGGTGATCAGCGGACGGATCAGAATATCATACGGCGTCAGCATGGTTATTCCTCCTGCGCCGGCGTTGCCACGCGAGTGCGCTCGCCGAGATAGCTTTCCACTACTTCAACGGCAGCCTTGGGCATCACGATGTGATCGTAGACCAGCAGATCACGCACGTTGAGGTAGTGTGCCAGTAATGTTTTCACTTGCGGCAAGTTGTTGGCCGAGCGGCGCAGATTTTCATTCGCCAGACTCTTGCAATCAATCACGACCAGGGTTTTCTTGTCGGCAAGGCCGTGCGCCTTGAGGAAGGCGATAAAATCTTTGGTACGTGGCCGTTCAAATGTCAGCTCATCAACAAAGCGAATTTGATCGGCAGCAAACTTCGCCGACAGTGCCGAGCGTACACCCAGCCGACGCATCTTTCGCGGCATAGCCAGGCGATACGAGCGTGGATGGGGACCGTGGGCTACACCACCACCCTTGTGATGGGGTGCACGGATCGAACCCTGGCGGGCACGTCCGGTGCCCTTTTGGCGATAGAGCTTGCGCGTTGATCCCTTTACCTCGCCGCGACCACGTGTGTTATGCGTGCCAAGGCGGGCATTGGCGTTTTGCATCACAACATATTGATGCATAACAGCCACGTTCGGCTCAATGCCGAAAATGTAATCGCTAACCTCGATGGCGCCCACCTGTTCGCCGGCCTGATTATAGAGTGTTGCCTGCATCGTTTTTCTCCTCTAGCCCTTCACCGCTTTGCGGATCTGAAGCAGGCCATTGCGGGCGCCAGGAACGGAGCCCTTCACTAGTAGCACATTCTGTTCGGGCAACACCTCAACGACCTCCAGATTCTGGATGGTAACCCGAGTGCCACCCATACGACCAGCCATGCGTTGACCTTTCCATACACGGCCCGGGGTTGTACCAGCACCGATAGAACCAGGGGCACGATGGCGGTCACTCTGACCGTGCGTCTTTGGACCACCGCGGAAGCCGTGACGCTTGACAACACCGGCAAACCCACGCCCCTTTGACGTACCAGAGATGTCAACCCTCTGGCCGGGTCGGAATAACTCAACCGTCACCACTTCACCAGGAGTATGTGCCTGGGGATCATCGGCGCTGAATTCGCGCAGATAGCGCAACATTTTGCCACCCGATGCCTTCAGGTGCCCCTGTTGCGGTTTGGTCAGCTTGCGCGGCTCAACTTCTTCATAACCGAGCTGCACAGCGCTGTAGCCATCGCGCTCCGGTGTGCGAATCTGGGTGACGATGCAGGGACCGGCAGCAATGACCGTCACTGGAATGGCCATGCCTTGCGCGGTGAAGTACTGCATCATCCCGATTTTACGACCTAACAATCCGTGAATCATTGATGCACCTCCGCAGCGTGCGCCTTTGCGCAGCGGCTGCATTTCCGACGCTCGTTCCTCTGATTGACAAAGAATGAAAGTGTCATCAGAGCACTTACGTCTATTTTCTTCTACAACTTAATCTCAATATCGACGCCAGCCGGCAGATTGAGTTTCATCAAAGCATTAATCGTTTGCTGGCTTGGATCAAGCACATCGATCAGTCGCTTGTGCGTGCGAATCTCAAACTGCTCTTGAGAGTCCTTATCGATAAAACCAGACCGGATCACGCTATAGCGCTCGATCTTGGTAGGAAGCGGAACAGGTCCGGCAACGAGCGCCCCTGTTCGCTCGGCTGCCTCGACAATCTGGCGTGCAGACTGATCGAGGATCTTATGGTCATACGCCTTCAGGCGAATACGAACTTTCTGTTTAGCCATCTTTTTCTCCAATCAACGGGGACGTGGTGGAGACCACGCCCCCGTCACCGGTTTACGCTATGCTAATCCAGGATCTTGGTTACGACACCAGCACCGACGGTGCGGCCACCTTCGCGGATAGCGAAGCGCAAGCCTTCTTCGATAGCC
>NZ_DAOUBI010000186.1:0-55112 GCF_034432675.1 Chloroflexus sp.
ATCTTCTTCATTGCCGCTCGATTCCATGTTCGTGACGAGCGCACCCGGCCTCCGCGTGACCAGCCGGGTCAACGACATTGCACGCGCCAGATCGTGTGTACGGCTGGCGCGGCAGGATGGCTGCCGCACTCCAAACGACGCCACACGCGGATGATGAGCGAGCAAGGCAACCAATCCAGCGCGTGATGGCACCGGAGATGGTTATTCGAGCGCGACAGTACAACTTTTTATAAATAAGGTCTAAATAATCGCTCGTCCCGTGGTCGCCGTTCCACATTGCACGGATCGTTTACTTCACGGTACCATTGGCGGACCAATCGGCATCGGTTCTACGGGCATCAGCCAGGGATCAACCGGCGGAACGATCCACCACCACTCGATAGTCGCCCACATCAGCAGGATCATTGCCCCAATCGCCGCGATAAAGCCCAGATCACTCCAGCGTGGTCGCCATCGCCGTACCGGGAGTGCCAGATGTGAACTGAGCCAGAGCAGAATGAAGGTACCTAAACCAAAGCCCAGCAGTGTTGCCCGGTAGACCGGCATGACGACTGAACCTTCCGGCGTGTAACGAAGGATGCCAATGCTAAACTGCGACAAAAACGGCACGATCATAAATGGATCATTGACACTAAATAACGGCAGATCGGGCTGAGATACGCTCGACACAACTGTGGTCACGGCAACGATAGCACTGAATGGATTGAGGTAGAGTAACCACGGTGGTGGACTCTGCCCCTGCGGGTTACTGAATTGTGGCCAGACGGAGGCGATCAGCAAGGGAATGCCACAAATCACCAGTACAATGCCATAGCTCAGGATCGTTGCCGGTGTTGTTCGTCCAAACAACGCCGAACTAAACAGACCGATTGTGCCGAAGAAGAGCGCAGCACCACTAAGTAGCAGCACGGTAAGGACAAGCGTTCTTAATTCAACCCCGCCGAAGATCAAGACAGTGCTGAAGATCGGGATCGAAGCAACAATTAACAGCAACAAGTAGCTTAGGGCACCGATTAACTTCCCCGCTAACAATTGCCCTGGCCGCAACGGTGTTGCCAGCAACATATCGTAAGTCAGACGCTCTCGTTCGCTGCTGATTGCCCCACTCGTCAGGATTGGTGCAACCAGGACGATAAAAAACATCTCGGTAAAGGCCAACCCCTTAAACAAAGCCTGCCCAATGTGTGAACTGAGCACAACCATTCCCGTGCGTGCCTGGAGCACCATATACTGATAGATACCAAAGGTGGCAAGTATCAGCAGCAAGAGAAAGAGGGTCAGGATCAGATACGGTCGCGCACCGCGCATTCTGGTGCGGGCTTCGCGCACCAGAATTGGGTTGAGTAATGGCCTGCGAATCTGTGTCGTCATATTCTGTCCCTGGTGTGGCATTGCCACTATGAAACGCCTGGCTGCGAAACCTTACCGGATCAGAGGGGTGCCACGACTTCCCCACAAAGCGGCAGTGTGAGCATATCAACCGCCGATTAGTGCGCATCCGTCATCGTCAACCGTAAGAAAAACTCTTCGAGGCTCTCACTGCGCGCACTGAACTCACTGATTGCGACGCCAGCCTGCACCAGACCGGCGAGCAGACCGGCACATTGCTCTTCGTTCACTGTTTGCGTCAGTTCGATAGTAAGCGACCGCGGATCGGCTGGGACAGTGCTGATCGCCTGCACCAGCGGTTGCTGTTGTAAGAACGATACAGCACTGGTCAGGTCACGCTCATGCACAATGCGGAGACGAATGCGTGATCCGGTGACCAACTGCTGCTGTACTTCGGCCAGCGACCCACTGATGATCATCCGGCCATGATCGATAATGCCAATCGCATCACACACCTCGGCCAGCTCACTCAAAATGTGTGAACTGAGCATTATCGTCTTTCCCATATCGCGCAGGGTGCGCAACAATTCACGCAACTCAACCCGTGCTCGCGGATCGAGACCACTGGCCGGCTCATCGAGGAGCAGGATAGGCGGATCGTGTACCAGTGCGTGGGCCAGGCAGAGACGCTGCTGCATACCACGCGAAAGGGTCTGCACGAAGGCATCTCGTTTGACGCTCAGATCAACCAGATCGAGCAGATCGTCAACCACCTGGCGGAGACGCGCCCCACGTAACCCGTAGCAGCGGGCAAAGAAATCGAGGTATTCCCATACACGCAGATCATCGTACACACCAAAAAAATCGGGCATATAACCAACTAATCGCTGAGCCGACCGTGTCGTCAATCGCTCACCCAACAGGCGAATTTCACCACCGGTCGGCGTGATCAATCCGGCCAGCAAGCGCAGGGTGGTTGTTTTTCCTGCGCCATTGGGGCCGATGAAACCGTAAATACTTCCCTGACTCACCTGCAAGTTAAGGTGATCCAGAGCGACAAACTTCCTGTAACGGTGCGTCAGATTAATGGTCTCTATCGCCAACGTCATGGTAAGCGCCCTCGCACTACAGGATCGGCGTAGACACAGGTAAAGTTCTGGAAGTCGCGATTCTTCAGACGTAACCGGATGACTCCCTGACTGCTCAAGAAGTGAGCGGGTTGCAGTATATCCAGGACCACACTCTGGAAGGCATCGGTTGGAATCGGTGTCCAGCTCCCGGTAGTCCAATCGTACAACTCAATCTCACCGCTCCAAAACGAATCGGAGCGCAGGTTGAGCAGCAGGGCGCTGGGTTGTAAACCGATCAGATCGGCAGGGAGGGTAAAACGCATGATCGTTGGTTGCAGGTCGGGAGCAATGCCAAGCAGATTTCCATTGTAGCAGGGGCTGTTGGTGCCGGCAGTTTGTTCAAACGAACCAATAAAGCCGTTGCTGTTCAGCTTTATTTCAT
This sequence comes from Chloroflexus sp., assembly GCF_034432675.1. GTDB lineage: Bacteria > Chloroflexota > Chloroflexia > Chloroflexales > Chloroflexaceae > Chloroflexus. The sequence continues at coordinate 2,842 of NZ_DAOUBI010000186.1, forward strand.
CGGTTACTTGCAATCGTACCGCTCCACGCACCAGCGTCAGATGCTGCATCGTAGCCCGTCGGTCAACCGGGACCAATGATGTCTCGGTATCCTGATACCAGGCCAGCAGCAAAGGCTGTGCGCCACGAGTAATCGAACCATAGCCGTAGAGGGAATCGATGATGCGGCTGCGCAGTTGAAGCGTTGGCGACACCGGTTGCGCAACTCTGCTCATCGCTTCAAATTGTGGGCCATAGATAAGATAACTTAGCGAGATGCCATCAAAGGCATGACTGGGCCGTTCAAGCGTAGCCGAGCGCTGTTCACCGGGAGCCAGCGCATTGATCAGTGCAATCTGTTCACCGTAGGCCAGAACAACATCTTCGAGTGTTCGTTCGCTGCGATTCGTAACTTCGCCCTGCACCGTATCACCGTTCACAGTGATCTGGGCGGTAATGAGTGGTGCATTGACTATTCGATCAAAGGCAATTGCTTGCATTGACCATTGTGGTATTTCCAGGTTCTCAACCACCAGATTATCATCAGACCTCTGCACATAAGTACCATTCGTTAATGGTGGTGAACTCCACGGCCCCTGTACAGACACCGGTCGCACCATTGTCACACTCTCAGTCGCCTGTAAGCGATAGGAATACCGATCTGGTGAAAAAATACCGATGAATGACCGGTCATGCGCCCATACGGATGTGTTAGCATCGATTAGGGTAATCTGACTGACAATCACCTCACCACCACGCAAACTATAACCGATGCTATACGCACCCGCGGCAAAGATGCCTGTCAACACCGGTACAACAACCCATCCCCAGGCCAGCCGATCCAATCGCCGCAGAACGAGATATGTTACCGGTCCTACCACCACCAGATAGCAGGCGAGCAAAATCCCGATCAGGTTTAGAGAGGGTAAATCGAGCGCCGGCAGTGTGGTTAACACGCTGGCCAGATTCTCTTCGACATAGGTCGAGTAGAGCTTTGCGCCGAACCCAAGACCGGACGGAATGAATGAAGGCGGTGGTAGTAATGCCTGCCACAACTCGCGCCAGCCACTCCAGTTCACCACTTCAGGGGCTGCGAGATCAAATGCGAGTACGACTGTTTGACCATTGCCGAAACGCTTGCCATAAGCCAATGGCAACGGCGTTGAGATCAGCGGCAGGGTGATTGGATACACTTCGGGTGCACTGGCAGATGGTGTCAGAGTCACCGGTGTTACCGATGGATCCGTAAGCGGTGCGGCCAACGCGCCCGCCGTAGCCGGGATCAGCTCACGAGGCAAGATTGACAGGGTACGTGTGATCCCAACGTCACCATTCACCAGGAGCGTACCCCCACGCTGCACCCAGGATTGTAACGCACGTTGTTGATCGGGTGTTATCTCATTTGCCGCGACATCAGTGATAATCAGTGCATCAAATGGTGACAGGCCCAGACTCTCTGGCGGTAGATCGGCCAGCGGTACAGGCACACTCGTCACCCTGATACCGTCAGCCAGTTGCGCAGGTAAGCGCAACTCACGCTCACCAATCACACCAACCAGAAGCCCTTCTGTCACCGGCTGTAAACGTGCTGAGGCTGTAGTCACCTCGGTACCATCGACCAACACGCGCACACCGAGCTGACGAGGCGAACCGTAGATGAAGGCATACAATATCAACCCCTTACGTCCGCCACCGGGTAACTCGACAAACGTGCTTTGGAAGGGGCCATTTGCCGTTCCGACAACGATCTCAGCCGTGCGATCAACACCGTTGTTCGTCACCTCAATCGTCACCGGCAACCAGCTCCCTGGACGAACCATGCCTTGAAAAGCTGGACGTACAACCAGCGTTATATCGGATGCTTGTGCTGCTACGGGGAGAGGCAACCACGTACCAAATCCGATGCAGAAGACACCGAGAAGTATCAACCACCCTGCCCACGCACGCAATCCTCGCATGCGGTATCCTCCATGTAGTAAGGCAAAACCGACATCACTGTTAGAAACGTGATCAGGGAGAAAAAAGTTCCTCGTAAGACAAACACGCCCACCCTTGCAGCGAAGGGCAGGCGCGGCAGACGTGGCTGCTATATAATAGAGCGCGTTTACCGGCGCGGGCGGTGCGACGGATAGCGATCACGGATTCGAACATGGACCGGATCGGGCTGCACCCGACGCAGCGATACTAACAATCCACCAGCTATGAGAACGAATACCGCCAGTAGTAACAGAGTGGTCATACGCGCATCCTTTCCGCTGCGAAATGGGTCAGCACCCGCAAGCGCAAGTGCATAGTTTCAGTAGTGAGTAGTATAACGAAAAATTGTTACCGCGTCCATACCATTTGATGGATTTTTAGTGATTTTTCATTTTCGACAACACTACCCGCCATGTTGTCACGCCAACTCAGGTATGTATGGTGCGATGGAGGTACGGCATGATCGATCCTGTTGCAATTCGCGCCGGACTAGAGCCAGGTGCGCTGGTTCCGATAACAATCTATTGTTATGATCGAGTCGGTTCAACGATGGACCTGGCGCGTGAAGCGGTGCAAACACTACCACCTGATGCGTTACCGGTGTTAATCGTTGCCGACGAACAGACTGCCGGTCGTGGTCGCCTGGGCCGACGCTGGGTAGCTCCGCCCGGCAGTGCTCTGCTCTTCTCACTCGGCCTGCAACCTCCAGCAGTTGCCACCACCATGCCGACAACTCTAATCTGGCTCGCAACCGTCGCTCTCATGGAAACTATCGAGCAAGAGACACCTTTGCAAGCCGGCTTGAAGTGGCCCAACGACGTTCTAGTGAAAACGTCAACCGGTTGGGCAAAGACGGCAGGCATTTTGCTAGAGGGTGGCTGGGACAAGAACAGCCTGGTATGGGCAATTATCGGTTGTGGCATTAACATCAATGCGGCACCCGATCCACAGATCACGCGCTATCCAGCGACAGCGCTGGCAATCGCTGCCGAAACTGCTATCGACCGCCTGCGCTTCCTACATATGCTGATGCGCCGCTACGATTACTGGCTACGGCAACTGTACAGCGGTGAAAGCGATCAGCTATGGCAGACATGGCGCAACCGATTGCTCACGTTGGGACAAATGGTCCACATCCATACCGGCAACGATCTAGTGTACGGCACGGCAATTGATGTAGAACACAACGGTTCACTCATCGTTCGTGAACCAGGCGGCACGCTGCGTCGCATCGAGAGTGGCGACGTTGGTCTGGTCGATGACCGCTCACACAATATTAATGAGGTATAAACGACCAATTCGAGCCAGTTTTACCGGTCATCAGTGATTTCTCATCCAGACATCATTGCAAGCAGTATTCACGTGCTAATAATGATATGGTATAGTAACAGGCAGTGTACAATATGACAGCGAAGATGCCTGAGCCGATCCACGCCTGATCGTGAGGCTGTACGACGGTGATTGCAACAAAAGTTGCCATTATTGCGTCGCACAGACGGAAAAAGGGTATCTGAAATGCGGAGCTGGAGGTTATGTTGATTGTATACAGGCGCGTAATTGCTGGCGCCGTCTTTATCATCAGTGTGATTGCTGTAGCCATGATGCTGCGCATCGGATTTGAATGGCGTCAGGCCCTGATTGATATTGACGCAATGATCGTCACCCCAGCAACTCTACCAGATGAAGTCATCACCGTCCCAACGGCACAACCTGTTGTACCAGAAGAGATATATGGACCTCCACCAGCGACACCGGTCGTTCAACCGACGGTACCCCCTCCGGCGACAGAGCATTCACCGGCTGCCACCGCAACCGCTGAAGCGATCCGACTCAGCCGTTCAGAACTCAATATTCTTTTATTGGGAACGGACGCACGCCCTGAAGAGACCGGCCCAACCCGTACCGATGCGATTGTCGTTGTCCATATTGCCCGTGATACCGGACGGGTCAGTATGCTGTCGATTCCCCGCGATCTTTGGGTGAAGTACCCTACCGGTGGCGAAGGTCGGATTAACGCAGCTTACGCTATCGGCGAGAATCGCTTTGGGCCAGGTGGTGGTGCAGCGCTGGCCAAATCAACAGTGAGCAAACTGCTAGGAATCCCCATTGATTATTTTGTCCTGATCAATTTTGAAGGTTTTAAGAAGATTATCGACCTTATTGGCGGAATAGAGGTCGATGTGCCGCGCGCCATCTATGATCCGGCCTACCCAACAGACGACTATCGAACGATAGAAGTCTCTTTTGCTGCCGGACGCCAGTGGATGGACAGCGAACGTGCACTCATTTATGCACGCACGCGCCACGCCGATAGTGATTTCGGTCGTAATCAGCGCCAGCAGCAGGTACTGATGGCAATTTTCCAGCGTATCCGTGATCGCGGCCTTTTCCAACAGCTCACCAGTCTCGACGATTATACAGGTGCGCTGCGTGGCTATGCACTTACCGATATCAACTATCGCATGATGCTGGAACTGGCAAGTTTTGCGCGCACGATTGATAGCGAGAATATTCTGCGCTATGCTATCGATTCTTCATCGATTGTCGAGCTGAGTGGTGGCGCAACGTTTAGCGTTCAACCACAGGCGCTCCGTCGTATCGTTGCTCAATTTACCGGCGAAGCAGTATCAACCGCTGGTGGCGAATAACTCACTCCTGTGAGCGAAACCTCTACAACGAGCGGCGTATTCCGCAGTATCGCGCTGGCAGCATTGCTCATTAGTCTGGGCAATATTGCCAGCCGACTCCTTGGCCTAGTGCGCGAACCGATCATTGCCGCCTACTTCAGCCGTGGACTCGCCGTTGATGCCTTCACCCTGGCCTGGACAATCCCGAACGCACTTTACGAATTACTCATCAGTGGTGCAGTGAGTGCCGCCCTAGTGCCGGTATTCAGTGAGTATGCCGAACGTGATCGTGATGAATTCTGGTATGTCGTCTCGACGGTCATCACGCTGGCATGCACGGTGCTGGTCATTACCAGTGCAATACTGGCCTGGCAGGCACCACTGGCAATCGCCCTGCTGGCCCGACCAACCGAGTCTGCATTGCAGGCTGAAGCGGTAGCTCTGGTTGGATGGCTACTTCCAGCCGTGACATTGATGGGCATTTCGGGCATTGTAACGGCAATCTTGCATGCCCAACGGCAATTTTTGTTGCCGGCATTTGTTGCAGCAGCCTTCAACGCCGGCATGATCGTCGGCATTGTTACTCTGGCCCCACATATTGGGGTCAAGAGCCTCGCGGCAGGCACCCTCATCGGTGCTGCGGCACAAGTGTTCATTCAATTGCCGGGATTGCGCAGAGCACACATCCGCCCACGCTTTGATCTGCGCCATCCGGCGGTTCACCGTATTCTACGTCTCTACGCCCCGGTCACACTTGGAATCGGGTTCTCGCTGATTGGGGTAACGATTGATCGCTGGCTGGCATCAGGATTTCCCGCCGCAATCTCCACCATGCGCTTTGCCACGACGCTCATTCAATTTCCGCTGGGACTAGTAGCGTCGGCAGTGGCACTGGCGGTGTTGCCAACTCTCTCGCGCCAAAGTACTGCTGGCGATGAGGAGGCGTTTCGGGCGACGCTGGCGATGGGAATTAAGGTTGTGTTGCTCTTAATTCTGCCGGCTACCGCAGGACTGGCAGTACTCAGTCAACCAATTACAGCTACCCTGTTCGAGCGAGGAGCGTTTCAAGCGCAAGACACAGCGATTACCGCCCTGGCGTTGCTGGCATATCTCCCCGGGTTGCCGGCGGCGGCCATCGATCAGATGCTTCTCTTCGCGTTCTACGCCCGCAAGAACACACTGACCCCCAACTTGATTCAAGGTGCGGCCATTCTGTGCTATCTGGTGGTTGCCATACCGCTTGCCGAATGGACATCGTTGGGATTTTTGGGCCTGGTACTGGGTAATTCGGCGCAGTGGATCGGTCACGCAATTATCACCGCGTGGTTGTTGCAGCGCTCGCTACCGCTGAATGGGTTACGGCTTGGAGAGGCAATGATCAAGGGAATAATGGCAAGTGGCGTGATGGCGGGTGCAGTCAGTGGGATCGCAATCCTGACCCAGCCATTACCACCCCTTGTTCAGGTGATTGTGGCGGGCAGTGCCGGGGTCTTCATCTATGTGCTGCTCGCTATGAGATTGCGTTTAGAGGCAGCTACCTTCTTTGTTGAGACCATTCGCCGCCGTCTGCATCGTTCGCATTAGCGCCTATGGTAGACATTGGTCATTGTTGCCGAACCATGCGTTGGCGTCTGGCAACAAACAGGAGCCAGGAGTTGCGGCGCGCCACTCGCGCCCGATGGAGATCACAGTGGGTACGGCAGCATGACTTCCGACGAGAGCCTGGCCGAACAGCCCTTTCAGGGTTGACATCTGGGGCAGGGGCAGGCAACGGCTTCACCTGCCCCACGCGACAGGATGTCTCTTTAGGCATACAGACGTTGTTCGAGCATCTGCATCCGCTCAACAAAGAGCGACAGAAAACGGGGCGTATCGAATCCTACAACCGCCCGTGCGTTTGGCTGACGACCATCACTCAGCATAAAATCAGCCACCGTAAAGCCCAGTGTCAACGGACTACAGGTCTCGACAGTCACATGAACATCGGCATAGGTTGCCAAATCGGGCAGAAAGACCAGCACCAGTGCAGCCGGATCGTTAATTGCACAGCCATCATAGCCAAAATAGCGACGATGGAACTCGATGTAAAACCGGGTGGCATCGGCGATAAAGCGACCAATCGGCTTTCCTGCCTGAGCCAACCGATTGACTTCGCTCTCGTGGAGGCGCACCAGGCGCGTAATATCCCACGGCATAATCACCAACGGGGCACCTGACGAGAAGACGATCTGGGCAGCGTGTGGATCAGCGTAGACGTTAAATTCGGCCCGTGGCGTTACATTACCATCGGCCCGCAACGCCCCACCCATTATGACGATCTCGCGTAACGCACCGGCAAGCCGTGGTTCTTTGCGCAACGCAAGGGCAACATTGGTCAGGGGGCCAACGGCAACCAGTGTTACCTCACCGGGAGCTTCCAGCGCGGTACGAATGATAACATCGACCGCGTGTTCAGAGGACGGTTGGAGTTGAGCCGGTGGCAATTGCGCATACCCCAAACCACGTTGTCCGTGTGTATCGTGCGCAGTCGTTAGTGGTCGCAACAACGGTCGATCACAGCCGACAAAGAGGGGGATGTGGTGGCCGCCACCTAGTTCCAGTACCGAGAGGCCATTGGCTACGGCCTCGGCCAGCGTACAATTGCCGTGCACAATGGTCAAACCGGTCAGCTCAATCTCAGGCGAGGCCAGTGCAAGCAAGATTGCCAGGGCATCATCAATACCTGGATCGGTGTCAAGCACGATCCGGCGAGGTAAAGCTCTCATTGTTCCTCCTGCATGGAAACAAACTCTTGTGCAAGATCGTTGATTACTATAGCACAAGTGAACACCCGTCCGACAAGAAAGACGAGCAGTACGGCGGTTATATTGTTCAATTGACGCTTTGCCGGGGGCGTGCCATAATTGAACGCGAATTACGAGCAACAGGAGCTGGCATGCGTGCCTATCTTGATATTGAAACAACGTATAGTGGCACGATGAGCGTGATCGGAGTCTACCGCCACGACAGGGGCGTCATTCAGTTGGTTGGCGGCGGTATCCATGATGTCTCACTCTACGAGGCACTCGAAGCCGTTTCGACTATCGTGACCTTCAACGGTAGTGGTTTCGATTTACCGGTGATCAAACGGCAATTACAGGTAGACTTGCGTGCTGAGTTCGGCCATCGCGATCTCTTGTTCGAATGCCGGCGTCGTGGATTACGCGGTGGGCTGAAGGGAGTAGAAGAAAAACTCGGCATTACCCGTGTTTCGTCCGGTCTGACCGGTCGTGATGCGCCGCACTTGTGGGCACGATACGAGCAATACGCCGATCAACTGGCATTGCAAACACTACTCGACTACAACCGTGATGATGTAGTCAATCTGGCTGTACTGGAAGCGTTGCTCGACGCCGGCAATCCGCCTCTCGCCAACTCGGCGCGCTTTGTTAAACTATGGTAAACAAACAGCGATATTATTGCATCACTCTCTGCAAAAACAATGCAACCACAACTACTTGACGGTCGTTATCAAATCGAACAGCTCCTGGGCGAAGGCGGGATGGCCCGCGTCTACCTGGGACGTGATCTCCGGTTGAATCGCCCGGTCGCGATAAAGATTCCGCATCCTCACCTCATGACCGATCCCGATTTTATGGCGCGTTTCCGTCATGAAGCACATGCAGCCGCGATGGTCAGCCATCCGAACCTGGTCGATGTGTACGATGTCGGTCAGGATGGTGACCGACACTACATTGTGATGGAATACGTGGCCGGCACGACGCTCAAACAACTGATCAACCGTGAAGCACCGTTTGCGATTCCCCGTGCGGTGCGCATTGCCGAACAGATTGCACGTGGACTGCATGCTGCCCATCGCGCCGGATTGATCCATCGCGACATTAAACCGCAAAATATTATCGTCACCGACGATGGGCAAGTGCGCATCACCGATTTTGGGGTCGCCAAGAGTCGGCTCTCAACCGCTATGACTGAAACCGGGGTGACGCTGGGCACGGTTGATTATATCGCGCCAGAGCAAGCCCAGGGTCGGGCAGCAACTCCACAATCGGACATTTACGCGCTGGGGGTGGTGCTGTACGAGATGCTTACTGGACGCCTCCCGTTTACTGGTGATAACCCGGTAGCAGTAGCAATGAAGCACATTAGTGAGCCACCACCACCACCACGTCGCTACAATCCGCAAATTCCAACCGCCCTGGAAGCGATTATTCTGCGTGCATTAGCCAAAGACCCGGCACAACGGCAGCAGAGTGCGCTTGAACTGGCTGAAGAACTACAGGCGTATGACCGGTTGGTGTCACAGGCAACAGTGGTCAATCCAGGCATTGCACCTCCTCCTGCTCAGGTACAGCCACGATCACTCGGTCCACAACGTCCGGCGCAGGTCACAGCAGCGCGCCCGGCACCAATTCCTAGCCCGCGCCCGGCAACTACCCGCGTCCCGCGACAAGAAAACGTCGGATGTGGTGGCTTCCTGGTGGGTATGCTAACCCTGGTTGGAGTACTGGCGATAGTCTTTGTGGTCAGTAGTGGGATGTTGAATAACCTTTTCAGCGGTAATGCCAATCGCCCAGTCACACCAGCAACCGGTATCAATCCTTCAGAAACTCCTTCACCAACCATCGTCGCCACTGCCATAGTCCCCGACATTGTGGGACGCAGCGATGGTGAAGCCCGCACGTTATTGCAACAAAACCAGCTCATTCCGGCACCAACCGGTAAACATAATCGCGATGTCCCCCAGGGAATTGTGATTACCCAAACTATTCCCCCCGGTACGATTGTCGAGGCGAATAGTCCACTATCGTATACGGTGAGCCTGGGGCCGTTGCTGATATCAGTTCCCGATGTCACAGGCACACGCAGTACTATCGCTCGCGATCAATTAATAGCCGCCGGTCTAACGGTGACTGTGGTAGAAGAACCCAGTCAAACCGTTGATGCCGGATTTGTGATCAGACAATCGCCGAGTGCAAATCTGCGCATTCCCCAGGGAGACGAGGTGACAATTTATGTGAGCCTGGGTGATGTGGTGCGCTTCCCCGACGTTATCGGACGGAGTAGAGCGGAAGCTGAAGCCATTCTGAACAATACGCCGGGTATCATTCTGGTTTACGTCGATGTGCAGGGGCGCGACCGACTCCCCAACTTTGACAGTTATGCCCCCAATCAAGTGGTGAGTGCAGCGCGTGAAACGAGTGGCGGATATGTCGGGCTAAATAACGGCGACTATGTTCCACGAGGAAGTCGAATTGTGCTGGGAGTACGTGCAGAAGAATAACGCGTTTGTCTGTCAGTCGTTTTTGGTCTGGCAGGAGGCAACGCTGCCTCCTACAATCATTTCACGCTGGCATACACTATCAGGTGCGGTCAGCGGAGACACTCTGCGTTCGCAGGAGTTCAGCCTCAGCCAGCAGGCGCTGTCGCTCACTGACGCTCAGCGCCCGATCAGCAAAGCGACGCCACTCTTCATTGGTAGCCCAGGCCCACTGACCGGCTTCAGTCGTGATCCAGCGCGGTGCCTTTGGGGTTGTATGGTGATTAGTTTGCATCATATTGAATACACCTCCTCTTCATCAAGTACATGACTCTACTATCATATCATCACCGGTCACAGAGCATATCATAAAGCTATAAGATTGCGACCGGCTGAATACACATCTAATTGTGGTGACAGACTGCTCATCAAACTGCCGACAACGCCACTTCCTGAATCTGACCATTACGTAACTGAAAGACGCGGTCGGCTACACCAACCATCTCGCGGCTATGCGTCACCATGATCAGGGTCTTGCCCTGTTGGCGAGTGAGCTGGTCGAGGAGATCGAGCACCTGAGCACCGGTATCACTATCAAGATTGCCGGTTGGCTCGTCGGCCAGCACGAGATCAGGGTTATGAACCAGTGCGCGAGCAATTGCCACCCGCTGCTGCTCGCCACCACTGAGGCGATCAGGATAGGTATTAGCGCGGTCGGCCAATCCAACCGCTTCGAGCATCGCCAGTGCTGCTGCGCGTGCCGTTGCTCCGCGCTGACCATTCAATTCGAGGGGCAGCAGTACATTCTCCAGCGCAGTGAGCGTAGGCGCAAGATTATAAAACTGGAACACGAAGCCAATTGAGCGACGACGAAAGAGGGTGCGCTCCCGCTCACGCAACTGATCAAGACGCTGCCCGGCCACCCAGATTGCGCCGGTATCCGGTATATCAATGCCGCTCACGAGATTGAGCAGGGTGCTCTTGCCACTTCCACTCTTGCCCAGCAAAACAATCAGCTCGCCAGCCTGAACCTGGAACGTAATGTCACGCAAGACGATCCGCTGACGTTCGCCTTCGAGATATGACTTTGTAACATGCTCACAACAGATAACAGTTTTGTCAATCATTTGCATTGGTTTTTGAAATATTTTGCACAGCTATACTGACATTATACGGCATGTTGTCCAGGACATGCAATAGGGGATATTTGCCCATCATTGAGCAAGCGGTAGTATTACGCGCCGAATTGGATACCGCATCCACCGTGCTCAATGCCGGGTGCGTATCGTACCGGTTACTGGCAAATCTGGTAGAACAGAACGCAGGACATACTATCAACACTTCACCCTGGTGCTGCACCTGAGCGCTGATACACTGCACCAACGCTCACACACTGCGATGCCCAAACAGCGGCTCCCGGAGGTCATTGAACAGGGCATGCGAGCAGAGCGAGTAGATCATACATCGCGTTTGCGAAACAAAGGGGCGTAGTGGCGCTACGCCCCGCTTCGCGACACTATTTACCTTGGCGACAGGCTTATTCCTAACGCTTTACGCGTACTCGAGCCACCCGTAACGATCAGGACGCTCACCCTGCACGATCCCGAAGAATACCTCTTGCACCGCAGCCGTAATCGGGCCACGTCGGCCTGTACCGATAGGAATCCGATCCACTGATCGGATTGGCGTTATCTCAGCAGCAGTCCCGGTAAAGAACAGCTCATCGGCCAGGTAGAGCATCTCCCGCGGGAGCACCTGTTCACGCACTTCAACCCCCATCTCGCGCAGCAACGTCATCACCGTATCACGGGTGATCCCGCTCAGGATCGATGAGGTCAACGGTGGCGTGTAGACAACGCCATTACGCACCAGGAACAGGTTTTCGCCACTGCCCTCGCTGATATGACCATCGGCATCGAGGGCAATCCCCTCGGCGTAGCCATTGGCTATTGCTTCCATCTTGATCAACTGGGAATTCATGTAGTTGCCGCCCGCTTTGGCGAGGGCCGGCATGGTGTTGGGGGCAAACCGATTCCACGACGAGATGCAGACATCGACACCCTGTTCCATCGCCTCGGCACCGAGATACTTTCCCCATTCGATGGTTGCGATGGCTACTTCGACCGGATTGTTGAGCGGATTGACCCCGATCTCGCCATAACCCCGGAATACCACCGGTCGAATATAGCCAGAGCGCAAGCGGTTCGCACGCACGGTTTCTTTGACCGCTGCCACCAACTGATCGAGGGTGTAGGGAATGGTTGTGCGATAGATTTTCGCCGAGTCGATCAATCGTTGCATGTGCGGCGTGAGCCGAAAAATCGCCGGCCCCTGTGGCGTCTCGTAACAGCGAATGCCCTCGAAAAAGCTGGTGCCATAATGGATGGCATGCGACAACACGTGCACCGTCGCCTTATCCCACTCCACCAGCTCGCCATTGAACCAGATGTAATCCATTTTCTGGATCGGCATTGATCGCCTCCTTCTTGCGTATCACCAATCACCTGTAAACAAACCTGGTTGCTGCCAGCGTTCTTGGGGCTGCCAGCAGATGGTGCCACCAGGAACCGGTCGTGCACGAGGCGGCAGTACCTGCATGCGTGGTAAACGCTGGATACCGGCCTGTCGTAGCGTCTGACTGACACCACTCAGCGCCATCTGGGGCGTATTGGCCCGCCGTGAGATGTGCGCCAACCAGACATCACCGATCCCGCCATGGGTAGCAACCTGAGCCAGTAGTTGGCCGCACTGGGTATTATCGAGATGGCCGAGCGGACTACTGATTCGTTGCCGTACCACCACAGGATAGGGCGAAAATGGCAGTAATTCACGAGCGTGATTCGCTTCAACGACAATCAGATCAGCCTTTGCCAGCGCTGTTACCGTCTCGGCATTCCAGCTCCCTAAATCAACAGCTATCGCTACAGACACACCGGCCACCTGTATGCGATACCCAACCGGATCGGCAGCATCGTGCGCGACGCGAAAACTCTGCACGTTGAAGACACCGATTGCACCGTATCCGCCTACCGGTAGCGGATCGAGCGCGACAGGATCGGGCGACTCACCCAGGGCAGTCAGTGTAGCCGCGGGCGCGACCAGGGGCACGTTGTAGCGACGGGCAAATGCCAGTGCGTGCTGTGCGTGATCGGCATGTTCGTGGGTCAGCAAGACAGCCTGTACCTGCTGCGGCGTCGTATCACAGGCGTGTAACAGATTCGTGAGGGTACGAATCGGGACGCCGGCATCGATGAGCAGGGCCTGACCACCTGCTCGCACCAGTAACGCATTACCTGTACTTCCTGAAGCGAATGACGCCACCAGCACAATAGTCTCCGTGCATCGATCTGGGCCATCACTAACTACCAGACGAACGCTGCCAGCGCACCAATACCTCACGCGCTGCGCGTGCTGCCTGCGCCCGATGACTGATCTGATTCTTCCGTTCGGCACTCAACTCGGCCAGTGTTGCGTCCTCGTCGAGCACGTAAAAGAGTGGGTCATAGCCGAAGCCACCACTACCACGCGGCGCAAATTCAATCACACCGGGCAGCGTACCTTCCACCAGCTCGGTTGGATGGTCGGGATGGGCCAGGGCGATCACACAAACGAAACGGGCCAACCGTTGATGCCAGGGAATATCACGCATCTGGTCGAGCAGGTACTGCAACTGGGCCGGCCCTGACAGACCGCCATAACGTGCCGAATGGACACCGGGAGCACCACCGAGAGCCGCTACTTCCAGCCCACTATCATCGGCCAGTGTTGGCAGACCGCTCAATGCCAGATAGCCTTCGGCCTTGAGGCGTGCGTTTTCCGCAAATGTCTGGCCGGTCTCTTCGATAGTCTCCTGAATGCTCATGTCGGCTAATGAATAGAGGCGCAGATTGAGATCGGCAAAGATAGCGGCAAACTCACGTAATTTGCCGGGATTGTGGGTCGCAATCAGTAATTCACGCATACGAGTCACTTTGCGATAGGCCGATGTTTGCGCGTGTTACGTGACACCTGGAGGTATCGCGTACTGTGATGACAACGAGTTTGCTGTAGTAGCCAATTGATCGGCAACAAGACTGAGCGCCATTGTACACGAATGTAGTGACACGAGCAACTATATGCACAACCACGAGGGATGCACGTAACATCGTGGAATCAATATTCACACCGGAATTCGCCGAGGTACAGAGCAGATGGAGAACGACCGGCTATTCCAGTGATACCCCTGGTGGTTGCGTGAGGTGCGAGGAGCGAGCAGGAGTCACGCAAAAAAGACACCACCCTGCTTCAGTAGGGTGGTGAGAACGGCGTGAGCGGCCAATGTGCAGAAGCCAACAGCGGGAATGCAAAGGGCGCTTCAGGTGCTAACCCCACTTGCCCGCAAGCGTTCGGCATTATCGTAAATAATCAGCGCTTCAATAATCTTCTCGAGTTCACCATCGAGCACAGCCGGCAAGTTCGAGAAGTTTTGCCCGATCCGGTGATCGGTTATTCGATCTTGTGGAAAATTGTACGTTCGAATCTTCTCAGCCCGCTCACCGCTACCGACCTGCGCCAGTCGTGAAGCGCCGATTTCGCGTTGTCGTTTCTCTTGCTCGCGCGCGTACAACCGGGCACGCAACACCGTCATCGCCCGTTCACGGTTCTGAATCTGTGATCGGCCATCCTGACAGGTAACCACAATTTCTTCCGGGGTACCGGGCTTGTAGACGATCCGCACCGCCGAGTCGGTGGTGTTGACCCCCTGTCCACCGTGACCGGCACTCCGAAACACATCAATTCGTAAATCTTCAGGTTTAATCTCGATCTCTGTTTCTTCGACTTCGGGCAGCACGGCAACCGTTGCAGTCGATGTATGGATGCGGCCACGCGCTTCAGTGGCCGGTACACGCTGCACACGATGAACCCCGCCCTCATATTTCAATTGGCTGTACGCACCTTCACCATGAATCTGGAAGATAACCTCTTTGATCCCACCGATGCCGTTTTCGGTTAGGCTATCAACTTCAACCTTCCAGCCGCGCGACTCGGCAAAGCGGGTGTACATACGAAAGAGATCGGCAGCAAACAGTGCTGCTTCATCGCCACCTTCACCCTGCCGAATCTCCATAATGACATCTTTTGAGTCGTTCGGATCACGTGGCAATAACAACAGCTTTAACTGCTCTTCCAGACTCGCCAGACGCTTCCGTTGCGTTTCAAGCTCTTCCTCAGCCAATGCACGCAATTCAGGATCGCTATCTTCAAGCATGGCTTCAGCCTCTTCAATTGCGCGTTGGGTAGCCTGATATTCGCGATAAGCGTTAACAATATCTTCAATTTCACGCTGTTCGCGCGCATACTGCTGCAAGAGGGTAACGTTGGTCGCTACCTCTGGCTGAGCCATCAACTCGGTTAGTTCATCATAACGTGCAGCAACAGCAGCCAGTTTATCAAACATACAATGATTCCATTACGTTAAGATGACCGATGGCACAATACGCACTGCCAGTTAGCGTATGTGCCATCGAGAAGTTTTTTCAATTACAGGCCAAGCGTGGCCGCTTTAGCCAGCTTCTTGCGACGATTTCGTTCGGCACGGCGGCGCTTTTCTTTGCGCTGCTCGCTCTTCGAGATGAAGTGCATCTTCTCGCGATACGTTTTGGTGATGCGCTCGGCAACGACACCTTTATTGAAGCGGCGAATGAGCTGTTCGACAGTTTCGCCTTCACGACGTTCAACTCGCATAGCGCTGCTGAATCAACGGTACGTCAGGCGACATAGAACATCTGTCGGTACAGGGCAATACCTGTTCTATGGTCGTAACCGTGATCCCTCCTCATCACCTCCTTCGCTGTAGATTTGGTGCGCCCCGTAGCAGCGATTATGCGCCGTTATTCTTACACCGAAATGATAGTATACCGGATCGCCGATGAATGTGCAACTGGCTACGCTTCGCGACGTAAGATCGCCCCACCATACGGTGGCAGCGCGACCTTTCCGGCCACAAGTTCGGCAGTCTGGCTCGGCAGGACAACCGTCCAGCGACCTGGAGGTACAGGAATGGTACCGGCCTGTGAGGCATTATTCAGCACAACGAGCCAGGTCTGGTCTTGAGCCGTACAGGTATACGCCAGGTGTCCACGCTGATCATCAATATGGGTGATAGTCCGCTTACCTCGCCAGACAGCGGTCGTTGCCCGCCGCAGCGCACCCAGTTGCCGGTAGAAATGGAGCAACTCCTGATCCTGTTCATCTCCCCAGCGCATCGGTAACCGCGATTCTTCCGGGTGACCACTTCCGTCGGCGTGACGCACATCGAGCCGTTGGCTAAGGCCAACTTCAGTACCGTAGTAGAGTACCGGTGGATGGGGCAGGGTATACTGGCAAAGTGCCGCGAGCCGCAGACGACGTGTGTCACCGCGTACCACCCACAAAAACCGATTCATGTCGTGATTATCGAGGAATGTCGGCAAACTGAAGCCGGGTGGAAAGTAGTTCAGATGGCGGTTGAGAAAGAGGGCAAACTGGCTGGCACGGATTTCATCGAAGGCGAAAAAGCGGCGGATGGCTTGCAGCAGCAGAAAATCCAGACAGCCATCGAGACGTCCAACATACGAGCGTAGCACCTCTGCTGTGTCCACAGCTTCACCGATAAGCACACAATCGGGCCTGACGGCGCGCATTGCCGCCCGGAATAACGTCCAGAAATCGTGCGAAGGGCCAATGGTATAGTCGAGACGATACCCATCAACTCCCTGTTCCAGCCAGTAGCGGGCAGCATCAATCATAAACTGGCGGGCTGGCGAGTAGTCCAGATCGAGTTGTGGTAATTCGGCCACCCCAAAGAACGACACATACAGATCAGGATAACGGGTAAAGATAAACCAGTCTCGTTCTGGGCTGCGGGGATCGCTGATCGCTCGCTGGAAGATAGGATGTCTGTTCGAGAAATGATTGGCGGTGTAATCAAAGATCACCCGCATGCCCCGGTCATGGGCCGCAGCAATGAGCGTTTGCAGGTCGGCCATGGTACCCAGGCGTGGCTCGACACTGTAATAGTCGGTCGCATCATAGCCATGGTGAGAGGGTGAAGGGAAGAGTGGCGAGAGCCAGATCGTCGTCGTGCCCAGGCTGGCAATGTAATCCAGATTGCTGGTTACACCGGCGAGGGTACCACCGTAAATCCCCATCGGAGTAGGCGGATCGGCAAACTGTCGGCCAGGACCAGGATGGAAACGATCAATGAAGACGTGATAAATGAGCGCATCATCAAGCCATCCCGGTACTCCCTCATCACCAACCCGATACGCACAGGTACGTGGACGGCGGAAGAACGTCAGGTTGAATTCATACCCCATCTCGCGCAGATAATGATCGCCCGGCCCTGGTTGACCAACAACACTGCCGTCACCCGCAGTTGCGCCGACTACTTCGCTGTACCAGAGTGAGCCGTTCCCCTCACGAAGCCAGGCTTCAATCCGATAACGAACCACCGTGTCGGCTGGTTGTGGTGGGAGATCAATTGCCCACTCCTCGGCGTATCCCCAGAGCAGGGTATCCCAATGGCTGGAGAGACGTTGCCCGTGCGCTACGTGACTTCCCGGCGCCGGCAGACCTCGTTCACCGTGAGGCTCACTACCATCTGTTGTGTAGTAGACACACACCTGATCGGCGACAATTGATGGGCCAAGAGTGACAAAGAGCCGCACCGGTTCGCTCGGCTGCGGAGCAAGCGGCTCCATCCGATAGCGGTGCGAAATACCGGCTAACTCGGCCCGCATGTACCCCAATCGCCGACTATCGGTCGCCATAGTTCCGAAGATAAAATCGGCAGAGACGTGATACTGTTCCACGATGAACCATCCTTTGAGTTGACGTATATCAGGACAAAACGATTGACATTATGCAGAACCAGAGGGGAGCAACATGGGATGGGATGCGCTATCTTTCATCCCATCCCATGTGGCAGCAGCGCCTAGCCTTTCACACCACCCAGCGTCAAACCACCGATGATATAGCGCTGTAACAAGAGGTAGACAATTGCGACCGGTAGTGACAGCAAGATCGAGAAGGCAGCAAAGCGCGACCAGGGGATCTGACCGGCATACTGACCGGTCATGTTGTAGAGTGACATGGCGAGCGTAAAATCTTTTGGGTCGGTCAGGAACTGCCACGACAAAAAGAACTCGGTCCAACCACCGGTAAAACCGAGAAAACCGGTCACTGCCAGGGCTGGCGTGGCGAGGGGTAACACGATTTGGAAAAAGACCTGGCTCGGTGAAGCGCCGTCGATAATCGCTGCCTCTTCCAGCTCTTTCGGAATAGTGTCGAGATACCCTTTCAGATTCCAGATCGCGAACGGTAAAGCACCCGAAACCATGGCAATCCCAACCCCCAGCAGAGAGTTGCGTAAGATGAAGACCTCACTGCGTGCCGGTGTTATACCGCCATAGATCAAACCGAGGCTGATCGCCAGACCAATTGCACCGAAGAAATAGTTACCCGGTCCCGCCGATCCCAGGCGGATGGCCGGTGCTACGGCAAAAACAGTCAACCCGAGCAGCATCAACCCGGCCAGAATCAGCACAATGCTCATAATTGCGCTGCTGATACGAATGCTATTCAACAGGGCAAACAGCGGTGCAATGGTCGCCACACTCGGCAACACCGTAATCGCCAGCACCGCAATCATCATAAACTGGCGACCGGGGAACTTGAAGCGGGAAAAAGCGTAGGCAGCACTGACACCGATCAACAAAGCAAAGGCAGAGACACCACCGGCGAGGCGCAGACTGTTGAAGGCCAGTTCGGTAAACGTAACCGGATTGGCCGTTGGCCGGTCGAGCACCTGCAAATAAGCCTGCAACGATGCACCGGGAGGGATCAGATTCAGCTCGGTCGGACGCGAGATATTGCGTGGATCGAGTGACATGCTCACGATCCAGAGAACCGGGAATAAGACGGTGGCGGCGATGAACAGGCAGATCGCCTGCAACACTAATTGTTGCCACCACTTCAACCGGCGACCGGCGGATGTACTGCCCGAACGACGTGAACGAATGGTGACACTAGACATCGTAGCTCTCCGTGGCGCGAGAAATCTTGTTGGTAATCAAGAAAATCGGGATCAGCACCAGGGCAATAATGACCGAGAAGGCAGCGGCAACACCGTAGAGCTGGTTAACATTAATCAGCTTAAACGCCTGCGTAACCATAATCTCGGTACGACCGAGCGGACCGCCACCACTCATGAAGTAGATGACGTGGAACAGGTTAAATGTCGTTACGATACCAACCATTGCTGCCGGAACCATTGCCGGACGCAACAATGGGAGCGTAATCCGCCAGAATTGCTGTAAACCGGTTGCCCCATCGATACTGGCCGCCTCGTACATCTCTTTCGGGATCGATTGGAGTGCACCGGTAGCAACGATAGTCATAAACGGCCATCCCAACCAGATATTGGCAATCAACATTGCATAATAGCTGAGCGGTAAACCAATCCCTGGAATGGGGTCTTGAATCTGGTTAAACCAGCGAATTTGTACCGGATCAAGACCGAATGGCGTGATAAAGAGGTTAATTAACTGATTAATTGAACCGTACTGATCGTCAAACATATTGCGCCAGACGGTAGCAACGACAATATTGGGCAGTACCATGGGCAAAATATAAATGGCACGGTAGATTTTTCGCCCCCAAAGCCCTTCTACATTCAACAATACTGCAATGATCACCCCCAAGACGACATGAAACCCGACATTCGAGAACGTCCACCACAGGTTGAAGGCCAGTAAACGCCAAAAATCAAAATTGCCACCAAGACGGGCGACAAACTGGGGGTTATTGGTAATGATGTCGAGGTAATTTTTCAAACCGACATATTGAGCCGGTCGATAATTGGGTGGTGTCGTGCCGTTTGGGCCAAAGGGGTTGAGCGTTTGTTTACCCTCTTCTTTGATGACACCGTAGTCGGTAAATGACATCCAGACCTGAAATGCCAGCGGATAAAAGGTAACTACCATCATGATGATCAACGCCGGCAACAAGTAGACAATTGGGGTGCGCAGTTGTTTCCACCCCTCGCGCAGAGCTGAACGCGGCACACGCACCGATTGCGAGGTCAGCTCTGGATTTGTGGTTGCCATGCGGCTTCCTCCCCTTTGATTGGACTGATTGCCTGAGATGGTGCCCCATTGCGCAACTGTATCATATCACTGCTTTTGCCCGGTATACCAGCCATCTTTTGATCAGACTGTACCGGTTGCAACTGGCGGGAGCATATTATAGGCTGTTATGCTCCCGCCAGTGCTGTAGACTACACTACACCATCATCAACCGATTGTCGAAAACGGTCAACAATCGTGGTTGCCGTCTGGCGAACGGTTGGTAAGAAGCAGACTTACTTCCCGTTCGCAGTATTCATCAGAGCACAGGCCTCGGCCACGGCTGCGGCTGGATCGGCACCACCGTCGAGCACCTTGGTCATCGCATCACCGAACGGTCCCCAATAGTTGTCAAGCTCGGGAATCTGAGGCCGTGGTACGCCAGTTGCCGAAGCCTGCGCAAAGGCCTGCACCAGCGGATCACTGATCTCGACCTTCGTGCTGACCGGAACGTGCCCGGCTTCGTCAACGTACACCTTCATCGACTCAGGGCTGGTCAGGAACATCGCCAACGCAACCGCACTCGCGACGTTCTGGCTGTTGATGCTGACGTAGAAGCCATCCACACCGGTCAGCGGACCAGCCGGTTTTGCAGCGCCCGGCATCGGAGCTACACCGAGATTATCACCCAACACGGCCCGGTAGTCACCAAGTACCCAGGGGCCGTTGATGATCATATCGGCCTTGCCATCTTTGAAAAGCGAGTCAGCCTGACCACCGTCGGTCGAGAAGGTCACCGTCGGAACTTCCTTCAGCGCCTTCAGAAAGGCAAACCACTCGGCACCACCGGCCTGATCGGCAATACACTTCCCACTGGCGTCCATCAACTGACCACCGAACGCCTGCAACCAGCCGAAATTGTGGTAGGCATTCTGGTTGAGCACCAGGGTATTACCAGCTTTCACCAGCGCCAGCAATTCATCGGTAGTAGCCGGCGGGTTGGCAACCTTGCTCTTGTTGTAGTAGAGAGCAACTGCCTTGAACGACTCAGGAATCCCGTACAGCTTACCGTCAAGCGACATCCCGGCCACACCGGTCGGTGAAACATCGGTCAACTTGCTCTGATACTCGCTGAGATCGGCCAACACCCCGGCACGGATCTGGCTGCCAAGACTGTCGTTCGGAGCAATAAACATATCAGGGCCACCACCTGATGAGACCTCATTGTTGAACTTGTTGAAAATCTGATCGAAGGGGATTTGGAGAACGTTGATGGTGGCATCAGGGTAAGCAGCACGTGCGCGATCAATCAGCATATTGATCGCTTTTTCCTCAGCACTTCCGGTACCGTAAGCATGCCAGAGTGTTACCGTACCGGTAATGGCCATACCATCGCCGGTTGATGGAGCTGGCGCGGTTGTTGGTTGGGGAGCAGCGGTTGGTTGAGCAGCGGGGGCTTGACCACAGGCGGCCAAGATAGAGGCGAACAATGCCAATAAAGCGATAAGTAAAAACGACAGACGCTTCACAAGAGACTCCTTTGCTTGAGGCAACAATGCCCATACCTAATGACCTACATCCAACAGGCCTGATATCGCTATTCACACTCTGGCAATATGTCACCTCCTTTCACGCCATCGATCCCATGTTGCAATATCGTTAATTCGCGACGGAGCTTGAGCAGTAACCGAATGAGGGTCTCGTGCTCGGTACTATCAAGCGTTGACCAACGTCGCCTGACGGATTCAGTGAATGCAGATCGAACCACCCCTAAATGCTCACGTCCCTGTCTGGTCAACACAATCCGCTGTACCCGCCGGTCACTGGCATCAGCAATTCGTTCGGCCAAACCAAGAGCACTCAACCGATCAACCAACCGGGTGGTGCTACTCTTATCGATCAGAAGATACTCACTCAGATCCGACAAACGCACGCCATTGTGCTCGGCCAGCAGCAGAAGGGCTGCGTACTGCGTGGGATTAAGCTGGAATTGACGGAGTACACGACGATCACCGTCATCCAGCAAAACATAGACTTCCTGTATCATGCGGTGCTGCTCTGAGCCAGATGGCGTCATATAGTTGCAATGAACTTCATTGTCGGCAGGATAGTTGTATAAAAAATTGTTGTGTCTGGGATTGTATCAGATGGGACGATACTTGTCAAGTGGGTGCAGCACTTTTTGCAAGAACACTGTATAATACGAGCAGATTTCGGTGATAAACGATTGTGATGCATCACTATGGTAACGATCACCGTGCGCGACGTTGTGCGCCTGGCCCTACCCGAAGGTACAAATATTGTGGCTGGCGCTGCCGGGTTGGGGCGTCAGGTCAGTTGGATTGCAACGTTACGCGCTACCCTACCGGCCTTTGCCGAACTCCGTGGCGGCGAATTAGCCTTACTATCAGTTGAAGCTGCATTGGCCCTCGATCCACGGCTTACACTGGCCATGCTCGTTCGTCGTCTGGCGCAGGCACCGGTACCCATTGCCGGTGTGGCGGTCATAGGTACTATTACGCCTGAAGATCGGCAGGCTGCTGAAGATGCCCGCTTGCCTTTGCTCCAGCTTCCCGCTGGGGTTGACTTACGTGAAGTAGAGCGGGAAATCACCCGCCTTATTACCGATTACGAAGCCCAATTTGAGCGTCGGGCCGCCCGTCTGTACGATCTGCTGACCCAGTGCTCTCTACAAGGTGGTGGGATAAGCGGCCTGCTTGATATTTTGCACGAACGCACCGGTCAGAGCGTGGCTTTCTACGCCTCAAATGGCGTGCTGCGTGCCCAACGTGGGCGGGGGCAATCGCGGCTGGCATTGCAGGCGCTGCGGCCAAATGGACGGGGTGAAACGACGCTGCTTAACCAGCAAATCTGGATCGAACCAATTGGTAATTCAGGTTTGCCAATCGGGTATGTTGCGATTGCCGGTACGCTACTCGATCCGTGGGATCGCACTGCGGCACAGCGCGGTGCACTGGCACTGGCGCTTGAGCTGGCGAAAGAGCAGGCGGTACAGGCTGCCGAGGAACGTCTACGTGGTGATTTTATTGCCGGGATTCTGGCCGGCGCACCCGGTGATCTGGCTGCAGTGATCCAGCGTGGTCAGGAATTGGGATATACCCTTCATCTGCCCCATACGGCGATGCTGGTACATATTGATGATGCTAGCACTGCAACACTGGCTCGCGCGGCAACGAACATTCAGAATGAACTGAAACGTCTAGGCGTGAACGCACCAATCTCTCGTCGTGAGAGTAATGTGCTCTGTATGCTGCCTACGACCAGCGTTACGCGCCTGCGAGAGCTAACCGAGCAATTACGCGAACGGTTACGACACGACCATCCAAATGTCGTGATCGCAATCGGTACCCCTGCAACTCATTTGACCGAGTGGCGCCGTTCAGTCGAAGAAGCAGAACAATCGCTTAGCCTTGGCCGGCAGATTTTTGGCAACGACCGGGTGCTGGCGTTCGGCGATCTCGGTGTGTATCGCCTGTTGATCCGTCTCCGTGAAACGCCTGAGTTATGGTCATTCTACCGGGAGACTCTCTCGAGTCTGGCCGAGTACGACAAACGCCAACACGCCGATCTGATTAAGACACTCGAAGCCTATTTCAATCATCTGGGCAATCTACGGGCAACTTCAGAAGCATTGCACGTCCACCGGAATACGCTGCTCTACCGCCTCGAACGCATTAAAGAGATTAGTGGCATGGACCTCGACAACGCCGAGGAACATTTTGCCCTCTGGCTGGCTGTACGTGCACATCGCATCCTGGCAACTCTTGAGGAGTGATAGCAAATCTGGCAGAGAGGTCAGGGCACGGGTTCCAAATACCCTGATGGCGCATCTGAGTACGGATGCGTTGCATCATCGTTTCCGCTGCACCGTTTGGAGTGCGGAAGCACGGATTCCGTACCTGCTATATTTCCTGCCAGGCGTGTGTTGCAACGACGTTGCCTCACGCCGCAGGGGAATGCTCGCCTGCACTCGCCCATGACCAGTACCACTGTCACAGAACAAGCGCGAAAGGAGAATGGTGGGCAAACTGAAAGCCCGATCCACCGCCCACGCACAGTCTGCTCATCAGGGGTGCTCAAGCCTGACAGACGTGCTCTACCGGCACGTCGTCCTCGTGACCGATGGGGTAAACCGTTGTGACCCGCGCATGATCGTGATCACGACTGGCGCAACAGCTACGCTACCGCACTCTACATGATACGACACGGGCACCTCTGTCTGGTAAAGATATCTTCTCCGCAAGGTGATCAGGGCAGGACGAGTGCGTGACGGTCACGCATCCCCGTTTTACATCACTCCCCATTCGCCGCATCGTTACCCAAAATCACCACAATATCGGCCTGACTACTGATGCCCGGCGGTGAACCAACGACCAGATCAGCACCGAGTAGTTGGGCAAGCCGACGTGCAGTGAAAGGGGTATTCCCAATTTGATATACGACGGTACGCGGGTACTCCCCAGGTGGTGCATCAGCCGGTGAGAGGGGTGTAAAACCGTTTGCCGCCAGCTTTTCGCTGGTACGACGGGCCAGCCCTACCACCCCGGCTCCGTTAAACACCTGCACCTGCGCCTGTTCGCTTGCCTCTCCAGGTGGCGTCAGCCAGCGCGTGACCAATGCCGCCACATCGTTAGCCTCCCAGATCAGGTTAGAGCCATTTGTCTGCACTGCGACGGTGCCCGGTTCAATCCGATAACGTCCGATCAGGGCCGGATCGAGATTTGCTGCGACCCGTGCTACTGCCAGCAATGTATCAACATTCGCTATTGGCAGAGTCGTTACGATTGCCGGCGTTTCACCATCCTGCGCGATCGCGTCACGTAAGCGCGGGATCAGGAGGATTCGCTCAAACCAGTTACGCTGCTGTATCTCCTGGACGATAGCCTGCACCACCTGTTGCTGGCGCTCGGTGCGGCCAAAATCACTATCAGCATGACGGGTGCGAGCGTAGATGAGTGCCCGTGCGCCATCCATTCGTTGAGGGCCGGGTTCAAACTCAACCCGCATGACTCCGTAGTCAGGAGTCGGGTACGCCTCATCAACAATCCGCCGCGGCACATCAATCGTAATCCCGCCGAGTGCATCAATCAGGGCAGCAAAGCCGTCGAAGTCAACCTGCACGACGTAATCAACCCGCATGCCGCGCTGATCAAAATTGAGGAAGCGACTCACGGTGTCGGCAGCGTAGGCCATACCGGCCTGTTCCGGTGTCACCCCATCGCCGTACAGTTCGGTAGCATGTCGATACCCGTAAGCGTAAGCAGCGTTGATCTTGCTGGGACCAGGCTCATCCAGTTCAACCTGCGTATCGCGTGGAATCGAAAGTAAGTTAACCCAACCTCCCATCCCGTCAAACCGGATCAGCATTAAGGTATCACTACGCACTCCCTCTTCTGGGCGGTCACGCCGGATATCAACCCCGACAACCAGAATATTCGCGCCAAGTAATGGTGAAGAGAGTGCCGGGCCACGGGGATCAGACACCACAACGCGCTGCGCCAGTTGCCAGACCTGCCAGTAGCCAAGGCCGATCACCAGGACGATCATCATCATCAGTCCCAGAAGTATCCGACCTAACGGCCAGCGTCGTCGCTGTGGGGTAGACGGAGAACCGGATGGTGCATTCAGGCGACGCATCACCCGGGTTTCACCGGTGTAAGGAGTGCCACCACGAGGTGTAACATATTGTCCATTTGATGGTTTGTCTGGCATACGATTGCTCACGTAATATATTTTCTTCGCTCAATAATACGCGATAGTGATTTCAGATACATCAGACCAGAGTATAATGCTTGTGTGGTAACATCTGCCTTACGCAAAGTTGATGCCACAGGCGCTTCCTGAGTAAGCATAGAACAACCAACTTTACCAGGTTACATAGTAAAGAGACACCCTACACTGGTGATCATCATTCAGCACTCACACCATGGAGCGTGTGAAACAAGCGGCTGGTAGCAGTTCCTGCCGGCAATACACTGGTCATAGATAAAGTAGAGACATCGATTGCAGCTGGCGATTTATTGTAGGACATATGTTCAATAGCGTCAAAGACCTCACCGACATCATAAGACGGGGTTCGTGGTTGCTATCACCAATCACTGACGCAATAGAGTACGTGGTACCCTTATTTCGGTCAATGGAAAGAGCCTGAAACCTGTGAGGAGCACATCATGGAAGTAGGTTTGATCGGACTTGGTCGGATGGGCGCAAACATGGCAATTCGCTTGCGGCGCGGCGGTCATCGGGTGATTGTGTATAACCGGACGGTGGCCAAAGCGCACGAACTGGCGGCAGAACACGATCTGATCGCAGCCGAAGAGCTGTCCGACCTGGTAGCAATGCTCACCCCACCGCGTGTTATCTGGTTGATGCTGCCGGCTGGTAGCGCAACTGATGAGCATCTGGCAGCCCTAACCCCGCTCCTTTCGCCGGGAGATATTGTGATCGACGGTGCCAACAACAACTATAAGGCCAGCATCGCCCATGCCGAACAGTTGACAGCCCAGGGGCTGCGCTTCCTCGATATCGGGGTAAGTGGTGGTATCTGGGGTTTGCAAATCGGCTACTGCCTGATGGTCGGCGGTGACGAAGAAACCTTCCACTACGTTGAGCCACTCTTGCAAACGCTCGCGCCGCCAGAGGGATACCTCCTCTGTGGACCGCATGGTGCCGGACATTTCGTCAAAATGATCCACAACGGCATTGAATACGGTATGATGCAGGCGTATGCCGAAGGTTTTGAAATCTTGCACCAGTCACGCTACGATTTCGACCTCGCCAAAATCAGTCATCTCTGGAACCAGGGCAGTGTCGTTCGTTCGTGGCTGCTGGAATTAGCCGAACGCGCCTTCACAGCCGATGCTGATCTATCTAGTATCCGAGGCTATGTTGAAGACAGTGGTGAAGGACGCTGGACAGTTCAGGAGAGCATCGATCTCGATGTACCGGCACCAATTATCACCCTATCGTTACAGATGCGTTTCCGTTCACGGCAAGAAGATAGCTTCAGCATGAAGGTACTGGCCGCTTTGCGCCAACAGTTTGGTGGCCACGCCGTCAAGAAGGTGGAGTAGATTAACGTGACAACCAATGTCCTGGACAATCCGCTCCGGGCCGGACTACGGATAGGGCGTACCCCTGAACCCTGTACAATGATCATCTTCGGCGCCAGTGGCGACCTGACCAGTCGTAAACTGGTGCCGGCCCTTTACAATCTGGCCCGTGAGCGCCGCCTGCCTGGTGGCTTCTCAGTCGTGGGGTTTGCCCGTCGCGATTGGACAGACGAAACATTCCGCGAACTGTTGCGCGAAGCGGTTAATGCCAATTCACGCTCTGGCGCAGTTGATCCAGATTTATGGGCAAGTTTTGCGCAAGGCATTCAATATCACCGCGGTAGTTTTGACGATGCAGATGCATATACCCGCCTGGCCGAACGATTGGCAGCTATTGACGCCGAGCGTGGGACCGGCGGGAATAGAGTCTTTTACCTGGCGACCCCTCCTGAAGCCTACCCAACTATCATCGCCCAACTGGGTGCGCATGGTCTGGCACATTCGCACGGTTGGACACGGATCATTATTGAAAAGCCGTTTGGTCACGATCTGAACAGTGCCCAGACGCTCAATACCGAGGTCTTGTCGGTCTTTAGCGAAGATCAGGTCTATCGCATCGACCACTATCTCGGCAAAGAGACGGTGCAAAACATCTTGATTTTTCGCTTTGCGAACGGCATCTTCGAGCCGATCTGGAATCGGAGCCATATTGACCATGTCCAGATCACGGTTGCCGAAACTATCGGGGTAGAAGATCGCGGTGGCTATTACGACACATCAGGTGCGTTGCGCGACATGATCCAGAACCACCTGATGCAGTTGCTGTGTCTGGTGGCCATGGAACCGCCGGCAGTCTATGATGCCGATGCAGTTCGTGACGAAAAGGTGAAGGTGCTGCGCGCAATCAGGCCATTGTCAGTCAATGATACGGTACGTGGTCAGTACGGGCCGGGTAGTGCCAATGGCCGACCGGTGCGAGGGTATCGGGAAGAGAAGGGGGTTTCTCCGACTTCGCAGACCGAGACCTACGTCGCCCTGAAACTCTTCATCGACAACTGGCGCTGGGCCGGGGTGCCATTCTATCTACGTAGTGGCAAGCGACTCCCGCGCCGGGTAAGCGAAATTGCGATCCAGTTCAAAGCGGCACCGACAATGATCTTTGCCGATACGCCACTGAACGATCTTGAACCCAACGTCTTGGCGATGAAGATTCAACCTGATGAAGGCATCTCGCTCAAATTCAGTTCAAAGGTGCCGGGTCAGCCACAAATCCGTCCGGTCACCATGGATTTCCGCTACGGTGCCTCGTTTGGGGTGACCTCGCCCGAAGCCTACGAACGCCTCTTGCTCGATTGTATGCTCGGCGATGGTACACTGTTCACGCGGCGCGATGAGGTCGAGACCAGTTGGGCATTGTTAACACCTATTTTGCGGGCCTGGGCCGAAGGTCCGCCACAGCCGTTTCCCAATTACGAGGCGGGGAGTTGGGGACCCGCCGCAGCCGATGAATTTATCGCTCGCGATGGCCGATTCTGGCGGCGATTGTGACATGGTGAAAAAACTATGAATGAGGCAGCAATCGATATCAACGCTATCGAGCGTGAATTACGCCAGATGTGGCAAGAGCAGGCCAACCATCCCGACGCCGGTGGCCAGGCAGTGATACGGGCGCTGACGGTCAACCTGATCGTGTGCGCACCAGATGATTCCTGGGCCGAACAGATACTGGCAGTAGCGCCAGAACTAACGGCACAGCATCCCAATCGTACCGTTGTGGTTGTTGATCAGCCTGGCACATCTCCATCCTTGCAGGCCAATGTACAGGCACTCTGCACCCTCACGAATGCCGGGCATACCCAGGTGTGCGGTGAGCAGATCACAATTCACTCCCGTGGCACCCCAGCCGGTCAATTGTCTGGCATCGTCCTGCCCTTACTGGTCCCCGATCTACCAGTGGTACTATGGGCACCTGGACCTCAGCCACTGGCCCAGCCATTGATCCAACGTCTGTATCGGCTGTGTGATCGGCTGATTGTTGACTCAACCACCTTTGCCGATCCGATTGCGGAACTGGCCGATCTGGCGATCTTTGAACAACGGGCTAACGGAGCACCGGCGGTGAGTGATCTGGGATGGACACGGCTGACACCGTGGCGTGAGTTAACAGCTCAGTTCTTTGACACCCGATCATTTCTGCCCCATCTGCATCGGATTGATGAGATCGAGATAGAGTATGCTGCCGATGCAGTAGCGAATCCGGTAGCCTCCCTGCTATTCGTAGGCTGGCTGGCCAGTTGTCTAAAATGGACGCCACTTAAAGATGCGGTTGGAATTGAAGGCGATAGTATCCGACTCTACCTACGCCGACCGGCGGTTGGGGTTGGCCCGGCGGCCATTCGGCTGGTGAGTGTTACCATTCGCCCCGCGCCAGATCGACACGGTGAAGGGCTACAACGGATCAGCCTGTGCGCCATTGATAATCAACGGGCCGAGTTTGTCGTTGAGGCAACTGATGATGCCGGTCATGCCTGTACGCGGGCCACGATTGCCGGTGCCAGTCCTATTGAACGCACCGCAAAGATAGATCATGCAACGCTGGCCGATCTCTTAAGTAGTGAACTGCGCCTGCTGAGTAGAGACCGCACCTTTGCCGCAGCACTCGGTCTGGCCGGCGGCCTGGCCCGTCGTTTGGTCAATCGTAATAACACTGCGCATTGACGAGCCGACCTCAGCTATCGGTCGGCCTGATTGGTAAAGTAGACAAGATATATGACACCTTCCTGTGCGTTGGAATTCAACATCTAGCCAAAATAACCTACTGGGACAGATGGAAGTAGTGTCTTCTCCGTTATGGGTTTGGGGATAGGATAAACTCTTCTGTAGAGTATAGATACGCATAGTTGCATAGAAGCCAGGATCAAACTGATGTTTCCTTTCACTGAACTTATCTTCAGCCCAATCGGCGTAGGATTACTCATCCTGATGTTACTGTTAGAATGGTTGACACTTGTCCAGATCAAGTGGCAACCACTGTTTCGTGCGTTAGGAGATGCGGCTATCGCCAGCACGGTTTCCGCAATCGTCACCTTATTGCTTGGTCAACTGTTGCTGGCGCTGGTCAATCCGCTAGCCGTTATCGTAGCGGCTTTTGCGCTGGCGGTAGCAGTTGAAGGCTTTGTGTTCATGCTGATCCGCAAACGCAAAGCAGCCGCGAGTTATATGGCAGCATTGGTCGCCAATACCGTGTCGTTCATTTTCTTCCTTATCTTCTATCTATCGTTCCTGGTGATGTGATAAACACTAGAAGTTGTGCGTCCGTGGGAACTGGCTGCTACCCACATCGTTCATGCGGTTGCACTGCACGGTGTTGATCACCACGTCGTGCTATTCTTCTTGGCAGTCAGCCTCCGTGGCCTGCTCACAGTAGGGGCGGGTTCTAAACCCACACCTACCGTGTCCATCACATTGTCACCGCGATGGATTATTCGTGATGTCGTTGCGGCAGAAAAAGCGGGAGGGCGAGAGAACACGTGTTGGCTCGCATGGAACGTAATTATGGAAGTGATTGAACGCCGTATCCATAGATGACCACCCGGTTGACCGGTGCGACACACGCCCACCATCACGCATGGTGGGTGCAGAAATCACCCTTCCGCACACCAGACAACGCAATCTCCGGGATGCTACGGTCAGGCATGCCGCTACATCCCCAACGCTGTGCGCAACCGCTGCTGTTCCTGGGCAATGGTTGTCAGCAATGCATCACGCTCTGCCGGTGATAAGAATGTGGCCCGGACAGCCGTGAGCGTCATGCGGCAAAAATCATCCGCAGTGAAGCCGAAATGGTGGGCGATCCGCCGAAACTCTTCGCTCAGCGTTGTCTCGAAGAATGTTGGGTCATCAGAATTGATCGTAACCGGCACACCGGCATCGTACAATTGACGCAACGGATGGGTTTGCCAGGACGTGACAGCTTTCGTGCGGATATTGCTGCTCGGACAGACATCGAGCACTACATCACGCTCGGCCAGTACTTTCAGCAAGAGCGGATCTTCCACACTACGAATGCCGTGACCAATACGAGAAACCTCCAGTACATCAATTGCCCCCCAAACGCTGGCCGGCCCGACAACTTCACCAGCGTGCGCCATCAACCCCAGACCTGCACGACGGGCAGCCGCAAACAACTCGGCAAACTCTTCTGGTGGATGACCAATTTCATTACCACCAATCGACCATCCCACCACACCAAGCGAACGACAGGCGATGGCCGTTTCGAGGATCGGCCAGGCTGCCTCGGCACCGTATTGTCGACCATAGTCAAGCACAATCCCAACGTGAGGCCCGCCCTGACGTCTGGCACGTGCAAAACCAGATGCTGCTCCAGCCAGCGCTTCACCGAGATCAACACCCCGCCGAACATGTTGCATTGGCGAAATCATGACCTCAGCGTAAACCACGTGTTGACGGCCCAGGGCCATCCCCAGCTCAAACGCCAATAATTCAAAATCCTCACCGGAAACGATGGTTGCCGTCAAAGCCATAAATGTTTCCAGAAAGTTGTGAAAATCGCGGTAGTGGAAGAGTTCAAGCAGTTCTTCTTCGGTCTGTACCGGGAGTGAGATATTATTACGCCGACTCAAGGCCAAAAAGGTCTGCGGCATCACCGCACCTTCCAGATGAAGATGAAGTTCAACTTTAGGCATACGCTCAATGAACGCCGCCAGTTCAGCCGTTAGCATAATCTCACTCCCCTTTTCCAAGATGCTAATGTACGGTATTGTACCGGATGTTGCTACATAACGAAACAACGAAATGAGTAAACACTTTCTGGAAGTCAGCTCAAATCATTGACAGGTCAGAGTCGGGGCGTAAACGCATATCATACCCGGCTCAACACAGTAACCGGTGCGACATGCACCTAGCAGAGAGCACGGGAGCGCGGAAACACAACTTCCGCACGCCAGACCAAGCGTGGAAGGCAGCCAATTCAGCACGTGATGACTACGGAAGCGCTGCTATGTAATCCCTGTTAGGAGCCTATCCTAAAAGTCGATTCTTTGGTAGAATGGTGCATAATAATGAAACAGACTCCAAGAAGAAACCAGCACCGACCATCCGGCGTGTTCCCGATGACCTGTGGGCCGAGATCGAGCCCTTGTTGCCCAAACCTGGTCCCAAGCAGAAACCAGGGCGTCCGCGAGTACCCGACCGGGTAGCTCGTGACGGTATCCTTTTATGTTCTGCGGACCGGCTGTCAATGGAAGGCTATACCCAAGGCGTTCAGTTCCGGTTCGATCTGTCACCTGCGCTTCTCGCAATGGGTCAAGGCGGGCATCGTTGCCAAGCTGTGGGCCATCCTGGTGGAACGCTATGATGAGATCAAGGGGAGCGACTGGCAATGGCAGGCTCTCGATGGTCCACGGTGAAGGCCCCTTTGGGAGGCGAGAAAACCGGTCTCAATCCCACTGATCGAGGGAAAAGTGGCAGCAAACGCCATCTGATTACTGACGGAGGGGGTATGCCCATTGGAAGCACGCTCTCCGGTGCCAATTGCCATGACGATGGTGGCAGAGACCGTCGACGCCATTGTATGGGAACGCCCCGATCTAGAAGAGCAGGAACAGCATCTGTGTGCCGACAAGGGGTATGACTATCCTGAGACCCGTGAGGAGATGGCCGAGCGCGGGTACCAGGTTCATATTCCCCAGCGTGGCCTAGATACTCCATCTCTGAGCCGAGGGATCCCAATCGGCATCCAGCCCGACGTTGGGTGGTCGAGCGAACGCATAGGTGGTGCAACCGCTTTCGCAGGTTGTTGATCCGGTGGGAGAAGAAAGCTGAGCACTGGTAAGGTCTTATCCAATTCGCTGCACGCCTCATCGCCTACCGTCGCGCATGTTTCGGATAGGTACTAAGAACCTATCCGAAACATCGCTTCTGAGGCACGTTTCGTAGGGCGAGATGCCATCTCGCCCTACGTTTCGGATAGGCTCTTATTGCCAACGCAACGATCGCACCGCTGCTACCAGGCGCGGTAACACTTCACCGGCCTTTCCGTACACGGTGAACAGGGGTGGGCGAGCGGTAGTGGTTTGTTCAAGGTTGAGGATCAACACAGTCGCGCCCCGTGACAGGGCAATGCGTGGTAGTGAGGCTGCCGGCTCGACGACCCCTGATGTCCCAATCGAGCAGAAGACATCGCAATCGAGGGTTGCAGCGTAGGCAGCTTCCAGGGCATCAGGTGGCAGATATTCGCCAAACCAGACCACATCAGGGCGCAACAATGCGCCGCAGTTGGGGCACTGCGGTAGCTCTTCGTCGTAATCCCAGGTGGTATGGATTGAACCATCGACTGTACAGCGGGCACGGTGGATGTTGCCGTGCAGTTCGATCACCTGTGGGCTACCGGCTTGCTGGTGTAATCCGTCAATATTCTGCGTGACCAGTGTGAGCTTTGGTACCAGGGTCGCCAGATCGGCCAGGGCATGGTGGGCCGGGTTAGGCTGGGCAGCACAGGCTTTCACCCGTCGCTCGGCGTACCAGCGCCAGACCAGCGCTGGGTTGCGGGCAAAACCTGCCGGTGATGCCAGCTCCTCTGGGTCAAAATGTGACCAGAGACCGGTCTGGGCATCACGAAATGTTGGAATACCACTTTCAGCCGACACGCCGGCACCGGTGAGTACAGTGACATGACGGGCCGTGGATAGAGATTCGGCCAGCATCGTGATGACATCATCGAGATCGAGATCGTTCATGACCGGCCTCCGCTACGTTCAGGACGGTTTGAACACCAGATCGAATCGGTAGGCACGCTGGTTGGCAAAGGTGACGTGCCAGATGCCACAGGTGGGGGCCGGGTTTCCGCCAGGGTACACGTGGTGGCGTAGATCGATCTGATCGTGACTCAATTCGAGCAAGAATGCCCGAATCGGTGAACCGTGCGAAACGATGGCAATTCGCCGGTACGGCGAATCGGCCAGTCCTGCCAGAACCTCACGTACCCGCGCCCGCACCTGCTCGAACGTTTCACCCGGTGCATGCTCCTGCACCAGAGCGGTGAAGGCGACCGGTATGTTGAGCACATCAACCAGTACCTCAGCCGTCTGGGTAGTACGGGCAAATGGTGAGACCAAGAGCTGCTCAATCCCTTTATCAGCCAGAAAGTTCGCGACCTGGCGAGCCTCGACACGCCCTCGTTCCGACAGATCAGGCCCTGGCGGTAACTGGTACGGAATAGACGGATTGTGAACAGGTTGACCGTGGCGAATAAGAAAGAGATCAGAAAGCACTGAATTTCCTTACATCTTGCTGTAGTAACAATGATCACGTATCATCATTGTATAGTGTATCATACAGGATTGACGGCACGTACTGCAACATATACAATTAATGCGGCGTCGCATCAACGAATGAGCGAACCGATTGTCCATTACTTCAGATTCCGATACAGAAGGATACATCAATGCGGCTGATCCTCTATCTCGGCAAAGGCGGCGTCGGCAAGACTACCACTTCGGCAGCGACAGCAGTGCGCGCTGCCGAATTAGGGTATCGCACGCTGGTCGTGAGCACCGATGTAGCCCATAGTCTGGCAGATGCGCTTGATACACCGTTAGGCTCGCTGCCTACCCAAATTACCGAACGGTTGTGGGGGCAAGAGATTAATGTGCTCGACGAAGTACGTGAGCACTGGGGTGAGTTGCGGGTCTATCTAAGTAACCTGCTTCGCCGGCGCGGAGTTGATGAAGTGGCAGCCGAGGAGCTGGCGATCATTCCTGGTATGGAAGAGGTGGTGAGTCTGCTCCACATTCGCCGCCAGGCGCGTGACGGTCATTTTGATGTGGTGATTGTGGATGCGGCGCCCACCGGTGAGACTGTTCGCCTGCTGACAATGCCTGAAACCTTTCAATGGTACGCAGCGCGGGTGATGGATTGGGAGCCGACGACATTGAAGGTGGCACGTCCACTGGTTAAGCAATTAGTTCCGGCAACTGATGTCTTCGCCAAGCTTGAACGACTAACGAAAGGTGTCGAAGCACTGCGGGCAACCCTGACCGACCCACAGATCAGCTCTTATCGCCTGGTGGTGAACCCTGAGCGAATGGTAATTAAAGAAGCGCAGCGTGCCTCGACCTATCTGGCTCTGTTCGGCTATCCGGTTGATGGTGTCGTGCTCAATCGGGTGCTGCCGGTCGATCAGGTCGAAGGCGCTTTTATGCAGGAGTTAGCCCGTATTCAGCAGGGCTATCGGCAGATGGTCTACGATCTCTTCCGCCCCTTGCCGATTTGGGAAAGCCCTTACTTTGCGCGTGACCTGGCTGGTATTGAAGATTTGGCTATGGTTGGTCGTCGTCTGTTCGGCGATGATGATCCGGTGAAAGTTCATTTCATCGGTAAAACCCAGGAGATTGTCAAGCAGGGCGATGAGTATGTGCTGCGCTTGCCGTTGCCGCACGTCGAGATCGGTAAGGTATCGATGACAAAGCGCGGCGATGAGTTGTTCATCGAGATTGGCAATTTCCGCCGTGATATGCTCTTACCGACGACGCTGGCCGAACGTCCGGCACGGCGGGCCTATTTCCGCAATGGTGTCCTCGAAGTCTTCTTCGGCCCGCCAGAGACCCTCTCGCTGAAGACGGATGCCCAGGAGGAGGCGACTCCTTCATGAGTAGTGGATCACAGATTGCAATTCTCGGCGTTCCCATCGATCTTGGGGCAGGACGGCGTGGCGTCGATATGGGGCCGAGTGCCATTCGCTACGCTGGTCTGAGCCGAAGACTTGGCGAGTTGGGCTATCAGGTGGTTGATTTCGGCAATCTGGCGGTGCCGATGGTTGAGACGACCCCACCGCCACCACCTGATTCACGCCTGCGCTATCTTGAGCCGATTGCCGACATGTGTGGGCGGCTGGCCCGGCAGGTGACCGATATTGTCCAGCAGGGGATGCTGCCCCTTATTCTGGGTGGTGACCATAGTTTAACTATTGGGTCAGCCAGTGGGAGTGCGCGGCAGCGACGACTTGGTCTGATCTGGATCGATGCCCACGCCGATTTTAACGATGAACACACGACGCCGAGTGGCAATATTCACGGCATGCCCCTTGCCGTGTTAACCGGACGCGGGCATCCGATGCTCACCGGTTTTGCCGGTCGCATACCGGCCTTTGATCCGGCGCACGTCGTATTGATCGCTGTGCGCGATCTCGATACGCTGGAGCGGGAAGCATTGCGTGCTTCGCCGATCACCGTCTTTACCATGCACGAGATTGATCGCTGTGGGATGGCAACGGTGATGGAGCGGGCGCTGGCAATTGCCACGACCGGCACTGAAGGGTTTCATCTCAGTTTTGATCTCGATGTTGTTGATCCGCGCGAGGCGCCCGGTGTAGGTACACCGGTAAGCAGTGGGATTTCGGCTCGCGAATCACATCTGGCGATGGAACTGATCGCCGAGAGTGGTGCACTGCGCAGTCTGGATGTGGTTGAAGTTAACCCGATCCTCGATGAGCGTAACGCGACTGCGCAGTTGGCCGTCGATCTGGTTTTGTCGGCGTTGGGTAAACGTATTTTGTAGTGCTGTAGAACTGGTGTATACTGTCGCAATGGTGAATGTCGGGCGGGTGTCCAACCCACCCGACATTATTTGTCCAGGTGCTAGATTGTCACTTGATACTCGACCCCATTGACGATCACGGTGTACTGATCGGCTGTAAAAGGCCCTTCCAGCATGATCCGCTGATCGAGCAACGGGGCAATCGCCGGGCAAACTTCGGCGCCGCTGTGAGCGGCATTGATCGTAATCGTGATGACGTTACCCTCACGTTGCTGATTGATTCCGGCAAACGTCGTACAGCCATCTCCCAGGTACCCGACAATATGTGCCTGCACCTGGGGTGGATTGGATTCGAGCACTGCAAAATCAACCCGCTCAATGGTTACGATCCCTGCTCGTGGTGTCGGGGTTGCTGTAGCACAGGCAGTAAGGATCAACATCAGTCCGGCGATAACGAGTAAGATGGTTCGACGTAGCATTTGTTTTCCTCTTTCACTAAACAACTACCGACTCTGAAACGCCGGCACGTGCGATTTGGTTCCCATTGGTAACAAACTGCTGCGCTCGCCTTACAGCAACGTGGTACAATGCACTATGCTATGGAACAACGCTGTTTGTATGATTACAATCTGTCTAAACTGACCGAACTTCTGCAAAGCTGGGGAGAACCGGCTTTTCGTGCCCGTCAACTGTACCGGCATCTGTATGTCAACCTTGCCCGCCAGGTTGATCAGATGACCGATCTGCCGCTCGCTCTGCGTTCCCGGCTCGCCGAAATACCGTTCTCGACTCTCCGCTGCGAGCAGGTGCAGATCGGTGACAATGGGATGACCCGTAAGGCCCTCTTCCGCTTGCCCGACGGTGCTGTTGTTGAAACCGTATTGATGGTCTATCCCGACCGCTCAACGGTGTGTGTGTCAACGCAGGCTGGTTGCGGCATGGGCTGCGTCTTCTGTGCCACCGGTCAGCTCGGCCTCCTGCGCAACCTGAGCAGTGGCGAAATCGTTGCTCAGGCAATTTGGGCCTCGCAAGAGTTACGGACAATGGGTATGGCTGGTCCGACCGGTCGCGTCAGTAACCTTGTTTTTATGGGGATGGGTGAACCATTTGCCAACTACGACCGCTGGTGGCAGGCGGTAGAGCGATTGCACGATCCGCAGGGGTTTAACCTCGGTGCCCGCAGTATGACCGTCTCTACCGTTGGGCTGGTCAAGGGGATCGAACGATTGGCCAATGAACGCTTACCGATCAATCTGGCGATTTCGCTGCATGCGCCCGATGACGCTCTGCGCAGCGAATTGATGCCGGTCAATCGGCGTTATCCAATCGCCGATCTGATGGCTGCCACCCGCAACTATATTGCCAAAACGCGCCGGCGAGTCTCTTTTGAATATGTGCTGCTGCAAGGCAAAAACGACCATCCGCATCAGGCAATCGCACTAGCCCGCCTGCTCCGACATTCGGCACCGCGTGGTCCGCTGCTCTTTCACGTCAATCTGATACCGTGGAACCCGGTTCCTGGCACGCCGCTTGGCCGTTCAGAGTGGGAGCGTGTGACGACGTTTCAGCAGATTTTGACCGATTACGGCATTCCCTGTACCGTGCGGGTTGAGCGAGGGGTAGAAATTGCTGCGGCGTGTGGTCAGTTGGCCGGTCGGCATAGTGTGCCACTGAACACGGTAGAACAAGAAATACCGACACGCAACGTTACCGGATGACACCTGCGAGTTCGAGATTCCTCTTTGTACACAGACGAGAGTTGTATGGCACCGATTCAAAATGT
The DNA here is from genome assembly GCF_034432675.1 of Chloroflexus sp. GTDB lineage: Bacteria > Chloroflexota > Chloroflexia > Chloroflexales > Chloroflexaceae > Chloroflexus. Next base: position 41,180 of record NZ_DAOUBI010000186.1, read on the forward strand.
TAAAGGAATGCGCGATCATCTGCCGGCAGATATGATGCTACGGCAATACATCGTCAATACGCTGACGCGCATTAGTGAAAGTCACGGCTTCGAGCCTTTGCAGACCCCGATCATTGAGTATGCCGAGACGCTGGAAGGCAAGCTGGGTGATGAAGAAAAGCTGATTTACCGGTTTGAAGATCATGGTGGCCGCCGTCTGGCTCTGCGCTACGATCAGACAGTGCCGTTAGCGCGTGTGACTGCTCAATACGCCGGGCAATTGACATTACCCTGGCGCCGATATGCGTATGGGCCGAGCTATCGCGGTGAACGCCCCGCCCGTGGTCGGTATCGAGAGTTTTACCAGTTTGATCTCGATATCGTCGGGAGTGCCTCGCCATTGGCCGATGCCGAGATTGTGGCGATGTTGTGTGAAGCCCTGACTGCGCTCGGTTTTCCCGGTTTTGTCACGCTGTTAAATCACCGTCAGATCATCGGTGGTATTGCCCGTGTGAGCGGTTTGTCCGAAGAGGCTGCCGGCGGTGTCTATCGTGCCATCGATAAGTTCGACAAGATTGGCGCTGATGGTGTACGGGCTGAGTTGATCAAGTCCGGTGTGACTCCTGCCGCGGCTGACCAGATTCTGGAGCTGGTACAAATTGATGGTACGGCAGATGAAGTTCTGGATGCACTTGCCCAAAAACTGGCTGCCGATGAGCGAGCGGTGGCAGCGATTGCCAATCTGCGTGCCGTGCTGGACGGTCTGGCAGCGATGGGGGTTCCGGCTGAGCAGTATCGGGTGGCTCCTCGCCTGGCACGCGGTCTTTCGTACTACACAGGAGTCGTCTTTGAGGCGATTACCCCGCACTGGCCGGAGGGTTCACTGCTTGGGGGTGGTCGCTACGATCACCTGATCGGGCTGTTTGCCGGTCGCAACATTCCTACGGTTGGGCTGGCCTTCGGTATTGACCGCCTGCACGATGTGATGATCGAGCTAAACCTCGGCCCGCGTCCGCAGACAACGGCTCTCGCATTTGTGACGTTGTTCGGCGCAGAACAGGTTGCTGAGAGTCTGAAGCTAGCGGCTGAGCTGCGGGCAGCAGGTATCAATACCCTGATCGCACTTGAACCAGGGAACATCGGTAAACAGTTCAAGGAGGCTGACCGGCGTGGGGTGCGGTTTGCCCTGGTCCTCGGCCCCGACGAACTGGCCCGTGGTGAGGTCGTGATCAAAGATTTACAACGCGGTGAACAACGCTCGCTTCCCCGTGCAGCGGCTATCAGTCTGCTGGCTGAGGCGTTGGGCGAGGGTAAGTAAGTATCACGTCCCGGCAGGTTAAAACCCTGCCGCAATACGTGGAAGGCCGGCGGGGAGCCTGGCAGTGCAGAAAGGTACCCCCAGCCCCGCCTATGCATTACCCATACCTGGTGTCAACCACGTGCGTATCAGCGGGGATGATCGCTATGAGTGCTGTTGTGGACGACTGGCCCAGTGGCAACGCGCTGCTCCAGCCGTGCCGGCACGTGCTGGATGGATTGCCGTACCCACTCGGCATGCGCATGTCGCGCAGTTTAGAGTGCGGCAGCCATGCTGCCGTAGCAGCCGTACTCACGATCCGGCGCGTGGCATACCGTTCCCCATCCTGGTCATGGCGGTGCTGAGTGTGCTCATGCCGATCATCGCGTCGGTCCGGCATGCATGCGATACCTGCGCGTAGACGTTTAGTTGTACGAGGTTCGTGCCTGCGCACCAGCGGCCACGGCTGGCACCTGACAGCGGTGGAGAGGAATGCCTCCACGCAGGCTAGAAACCTGCGCCACGGGGAGCACTTGCAGCCCGGCCTAACGCAGCGCGATATGTGGGTAATGCATAGCCAACCCCGCAGGGGCTTCCACGCTGTCCGGGAGGGCTTCAGCCCGCATGACCCCCAGCCCCGCCGGCACTTCTATGCTGTCAGGTATGGCTTCAGCCCGCATGTCCTATTCTCCAGAACGAAGCCTCTGTAGAGTTTGAGTGAGAGACCTCTCACCTGTCTCAACCTCTCTTGCCAAAAATGCTTTAATTTATCAGGTTGAAATCCACATTTGTGAACAGGTATTTTGCTATGATAGAGGCGAAGATTGTTGCAGTACTTGCAACACGTCGCTGACAAACTCCGGTCATCACAGGCTAACGCGATCTTTACACCGGAGGATAACGATGTTTGGGAGCAAACAGGGAAAACGGCAACGCCTCGATCAATATGAAGCATTGTTGGCCGAAACACCACTCACTGCGGCTGAACTGGCGTATCGCCTGGGTGTGCCGCGCTCAACCGTGATCCGCGATCTACCGTTGCTCGAAGAACGTGGGTTGTTGTTGAGTGAGGATGAGGAGGGACGGTTGCATATGTTTCGACGCTGGTGGTGATTGTACCGGTATTCGCAACAACTTTTGGATGCTGTTGCCATTTTTGGGCGAGTCGGGTGCTATAACTCACATCAGAGAACAGGATTGATTACAATCGGATAAGGAGGCAGACGATGAAACTCCAGTACCGTTCATGGCCTGTCATTGGGATCGCGGTGGGAATGCTGATAATGGTTCTGGCCTGTGGTGGTGGTGCAGCGGCACCAACACTCGTTGCCACATCGCCCGCCCAGGGAGAGCAATCAGCACCTGCATCACAGGTAACTGACGTTGCGGCTGTGGTGCAACCGCAGGTCTTTAACATCGGTGATGTTATCGATATTGATGGCCTGAATCTGATTGTTCTCGGCTGGCAGGTTGTAGAGGGAAATAGCTTTGTCCAGCCTGAGCCTGGACAGCGGTTCATTGCGGTCGAGATGGTAGTCGTTAATCAGGGTGATTCGCCAAAATCGGTTTCCGGCTTATGGCAGTTGTCGCTCAAGGATGCTGAGTTTCGCAAGTATACTCCCGATTTCAGTGCGACGGTTGCAATCGGTGATCGTCAGCTCGGTGGCGTGCTGGTTCCTGGTGAGCGTTTACGAGGGTGGACGGGATTTTCTATCCCGGAGGATGCGCGTGGGCTGACACTAACCTTCGATGTCAACCTGTTCAGCGGTGGTACGGTTTCGGTTGCCCTTGGTGATGATCCGGTCAGGCAAGAGCCGCTGGCAACCATTCCTGGCGAGCGCCCAATCACTGTTTTCAATGTCGGTGAATCGGTTCAGGTCGGTGATCTGGTCATAACGGTCAATGAGGTTACATCGCCGCCCGGTGAAGACTTCAATCAGCCAGACGATGGCTACCGGTTTGTGTTGGTTGACGTAACGATTGAGAATCGTGGTGCGCGTTCCCGCTTCCTTTCTTCAATGCAAACCTGGATCAAAGATGCGCAAGGGTATCGCTATACCGGGGATATTACGGCAACTTCGCTGGCGACGGGTGGCAGGATTGATGGCGAACTCCCTGCTGGTCAGATGGTGCGTGGTCAGATCGGTTTTGAAGTGCCGGCTGATGCATCTGAGCTACGCTTCGTTTTCGATCCTGATGTGATCGGTGGTACACCGGTATCAATCCGCTTACCGTAGCTGATGTGCCGATAGCAGGTGAAGAGGCATCCACCCTCTTCGCCTGCAAAGGAGCGTGTGTATGTCGCGGTTGGAACGACTGGTTACGATAGACTCGCTCATCCGTTCCAGAACCTACCCGTCGGTAGCTGATTTTTGTGCTCGCTTTGAGTTGAGTGAGCGGGCTATTTTCGCCGACCTGGCGTATCTGCGCGAACGGGTTGGAGCACCGCTGACCTACAGTCGCCGCAATGGTGGTTATTACTATCGCGATCCGACGTGGATCATGCCGGTGTTGCAGGTCGGTGAGGGTGAATTACTGGCGTTTTTGATCAGTACCGAATTGAGTCGGCGGTATCTCGGAACCCCATTTGCCGCGCCACTCCGTCGTTTTTTACAGCGAATGGAGGACTATATTACAGAGCCGATAATGGTTCATCCTGATACATTACTGGCTCATCTCACGTTCCAGCCCGGCGCACAGACCACAGTCGATCCCGAACTGCTGCAGGTCTTGCACGAATGTATTCGCGAGTGCTATCCGGTTGAAATCACCTATTTCACTGCCAGCCGGCAGGAACTGACCCACCGGCTGATAGCGCCGTACCATCTCTTGCTGGCGCGTGGCGATCTGTACGTGATTGCCTTCGATCATCTCCGGAGTGAACTGCGGCAGTTTGCACTCTGCCGGATCAGGCAATGGCAGGTTCGTCGGCACGAACGGTTTGTTCGCGATCCAAACGTTGACATTGCAGCGTATCTCCGCAATGGTTTTGTAGTTGAAGGCGGTACACAGCCACTCCTGATCGAGATTGCATTTGACCGTGAGCAGGCGCCGTATATTCGAGAGCGGCAGTGGCACGCGACCCAGCAGCTTGAAGAGCAACCTGATGGTGGGGTGATCCTGCGCTTTCAGAGTGGCGCCCTCGGCGAGATCAAACGCTGGGTGTTGGGCTATGGCTCGCACGCACGGGTGCTATCCCCACCCGAACTGGTGGACATGGTTGCTGATGAGTTGCGAAAAGCCGCAGCGCTGTACACGTAACTGCAACTATAGTGCAGTTTGGGATGATAGACTTTGTCTTGATGATGCAGATGTTGAATAACGAGGGTAAGCATGAATCAGATACGCTATACCGGCCATCCGTTTGTCGATGTCGGTTTTGCTACGATGACGGCGTTTGTCGGGAAGCAGCGTGTTGCCGATCTCGATGCCGCTGATTTTCAACGTATTGCCGATTACATCGAGGCAAATTATGTGCGGCAACCGTTACGGAGCTTTCTAACGGTGGCATTTACCAGTAACGCATGGTTTGCCCAATCGGCGTTCAACCCAGACCGTCCCGGGTTATCGTCCGACAAACAGGCTGAAGCGCGTCAAAAACGTGATTACTGGGCTAACCGTCATCTGCGACAGTGGGCAGAGACGGCCAGAGCGCTTGAAACCTGCCTCTTTACCGGTTTGCCGGCGGCGGCATTTGAGTTGTCGGGCAAACTGCAACCCGGACGGATCGGGCGGGCACAGATGCCGTTGTTGCAAGGTGATGACTCAATCAATTTCTTCATCAACGGTGCCCCCGGTCTGCCGATGGCGCCGGAGGCGATTCTGGCTTTGCAGACGATGCCGTTGGGCTGTGCCAAGGTGGGTGGTGGTCTGCTCGCTGTGCATTGTGATGATGAGCACTTGACGATTGCGTTTGCCAATCGGTTTTTGCAGCGTAACCTGAGCGATGTGGCGAAAGCGCAGGCTGCCGGTGAAGAGAAACTTCCCGGTTCACCGCGTAGTTTGCGGACATTGCTGATTGAAACGCTGGCTGATATTATGCGCCAGCAGCTCGAAGGGGCACGACGGACGACGATCACAGCCTACTATTTCAGCAATGGTCAATCACCATTTCTGGAGCTGTATCATCTACCGCTCCAGATTACCGGTTTTCTGCTTGCGGTGTACACGCCAACCTATCGCAACCTCTGGAATGAGCTGGTTGCCCGGAGCTGGCAGCGCGTGGCGCCGACCGGGAAGCGTGGGAAGGCAGCCGAACCAGTTGAACCGCGGGTGAACTATCTGTACGAGGACTTGTTCACGCTCCCGGCGCAGGCAGTGCGCTTTGTGCGTACCTATTTTCTCCGTCTCTCTGATGTGAATCGATCTGAAGGTGATCCCCGTCGCGACTATTCACTCCGTCGAGAAATTGACCTTGTTTCGTGGCCGCTGGTTGAACTCTTTGTGCAGGAGGTAATGCTTATGACCGATGATCGAGTAGCGATTTTGAAGGAATTGGGCGATAAACTCGCCGACTACACCCGCAAGCAGGGCGGTAAGCGCTTTTTCCGTCAGTTCTTCACTGTGCAGCGGAGTGACCATTTTTTGAGCCTGCTCAACAAGACGAATATCGATTACACGCGCTATACGCAAGGGCGCGAAACGCTCTTCACTCTTGATAGTTTTCTCACCGTCTTTATGGATGGTGAGGAGGTGTTGCGCAGCGATTGGCGTTTGATGCGTGATCTGGTGTTGATCCGTATGGTTGAACAGTTGCGAGACTGGATTGCCGGCAATCCTGATGCTGTGCCAGATGATGCGGAAGTTGTTGTTAGCGAATCATCAATGGAGAAAGGAGAGGAACAACCATGACCTTCGTAACCGGTTTATTCTTGATCGATGCACCGGCATCGGCGCTCAACAATCTCGGCTCGATTCCAGGCGAGCGCGAAGAGAACACTGTCGGTGTCAAAGTCATTACTACCAAAGCCGGCAATTTTCCCTATGTGTCGGCGCAGGCGTTTCGTTACTGGTTACGCACAACGCTCGAACAGCGGGTGCCCGAGTGGCGTTCATCGCCGATCTTCCGCGAAGAGAAGATTGCCTACACCGACGCCAACCCGATTCGTTATTGGGACGATGATCTGTTCGGGTATATGCGGGCACCGGGCAAAGGTGAGACCGCGAAGAAGAGTCGAGAGCAGATGCGTTTGCTGGAAGAATCTACCCCGGTGACAGATACCGTTACCCGTGTTTCACCATTCCGGGTGAGTACACTGGTCTCAATTGCACCGGTCAATCCAACCATTGATTTTGGCGTGATGTCGCGCCACGAAGGAAATCCAGTGCCTCATGAGCATCAATTCTATCGGACTACGCTGAAGGGACTCTTCTCACTCGACCTGTGGGCGTGTGGTACCTTTTCGTACCGCAATCGTACCGGTTTTCGCAACCTCGACGATGAGCGGGTGCGTCTGGTTGAGGGTATGGCCGGAGTCGAGCATCTCGAAAGCGAGAAGTCGTACCGCTTACCGAAGCAACAGCGCATGGCCCGCGTGAAAGCGCTCTTTGCCGGGATGGCGCAGTTGGAGGGTGGTGCGAAACAAGCTCTGCACTATACTGATGTCAGTCCGGCGCTGGTGATCTTTGCTGTTACTAAGGGCGGCAACCATATCTTCCACCATACAGTTGGTGCACAGCGTAATGGTTTGCCAGAGATTAAGATTGACGCTTTACAGGAAGCCCTGCGTGTCTTCGCCGATGGCATTCGTTCGCCGATCTATGTGGGGTGGGTGAAGGGGTATCTCGATGAGGCGCGGGACGCTTTTGAGCAATTTGTTGCTCAGCATAATGAGCAAGCTGCGTCCCAGGGTTTGCCACGTATTATGCTGAGCCATCCGCGTGAGGCTTTTGCCACCTTCATTCAGGACTGTGATACACATCCTGAGTGGCTGGATTAGGGGGAATTATGCAGGCGCTCAAGATTGTGCTCGAAGCCCTGACAACGTCCTTTCGCTATCCTCACTTTATGTTGGGAGTACAGCCGAGCTTTCCATTGCCACCGCCGGCAACCATTTATGGGCACATCTGTAGCGCATTGGGCGACTGGGTCGATCCAGCAGGACTGGCGTTTGCCTACCATTTCACTGCTGCCGGTGAAAGGCACGACCTTGAGCATATTCATGTGCTCTCGGCGTCATCGGGAAAATTGCCCGGCGGCGAAGCCAAGGTGCTTGAAGGGAACATCAATCCCTTCAAGCGCCAGCTCCTGCTCTTCCCACGGTTGACTCTCTACCTCAACCGACCGGAGTGGATCGATGCCTTTCGTTTTCCGCGCTACCCGGTGGTTCTGGGTCGCTCACAAGACCTGGCAGCCTATACCCATATTGAGGTTGTCGATCTCCAGCAGGCCGATCAGGTCTATTTTGAGCATACCCTGTTGCCCTTCGCGATGGCTACCCAGGCTCCGGCGGGTGTTGTCACGCTGATGCCGCGCTGGATTAACTATCGTCAACGTCGGCAGCCCAGCTTTGCCCGTTATCTGGTCTTGACCGAACGGATTACAACCAGGCAGATGCTGCGTTTTGGTCAGCAATCGGCAACATACTGGAGTGACCCAACAGCACCGGTTGTTGATAGATTGCCACTCGGTTTGTGGTTTCATACCTTTGTGGGAGCAGACGATGAAGCCTTCACCATGGCCTGACTGGCTGGATGATCTGTTGGCCAAGAGTCAACAGTACGGTGGAGAAACGTTAGCCGATCACACGTGGGATGTCCTCTGCCGATTGGCCGATCTCTATCGGTTACGACCACACCTTGCAGATCTGGCAGGTGAGGTACGCCTGTGGCATTGCCTGTACTGGGCCACATTTCTTCACGATTTTGGGAAGGCGGCGGCAGGTTTTCAGCGACGGTTGCGTGGTGGCCCAGCATGGTCGCATCGTCACGAAGTGCTCTCGCTGGCCTTTGTCGATGCAATTGCGCACGGCCTGAGTGATGTAGAACAGCGCTGGGTCGTAGCGGCGATTGTGTCGCACCACCGTGATGCGCCGGAAATTCATGAACTGTATCCTCCCGGGTTGCGCAGGGATCCGTTAAGCGGTCTTTGCGCTGAACTGCAACCGGCCACTACTGATCTTCTACATCGCTGGCTTGGCGAGTGTGCGAATCCCTGGCGTACTGCGCTTGGGATGGCAGATGTGGTTGCGGAAATCAACCCGCAATCACATCCGATTGATGCCAGACGCATCCGTCACTGGCTGTCGGTCTATCACCAGTGGGTCAATACCTTGACTGCTGCGGGCACAGCAACCACTGCCCGCATTCCCGGTATTCTGTTGCGTGGCATGATTACCACTGCCGATCACATGGCGTCAGCGCATCTCCAGCAGCTACCGGAACCGATACGCCACTCGTGGCAAGCGGTCATTCCTGCCGGACGGGAAACATATTCTCATCAGGTCGCAAGTGCCGGTGCGAGTGCGCAGCATGTGTTGTTGATGGCGCCAACCGGTAGTGGCAAGACCGAAGCCGCACTGGCCTGGGCATTGGCTGATGGCAGTAACCCGCCGGCCCGTATCTTCTACACACTTCCTTACCAGGCCAGTATGAACGCGATGTTCGACCGGTTACGCCACCTCTTTGGGGATGATGTCGTTGGTCTTCAACATGGTCGAGCTGCGCAGGCACTCTACGCCCGTTTCCGGGATGGCGAGGAATGGGCAGCAACTACGGTACGAAAGGTACAGTGGGAGAAGAATCTCAACCTCCTGCACGCCCGCCCCCTCAAAGTACTCAGCCCCTACCAACTGCTCAAAGCGCTCTTTCAACTGCGCGGCTTCGAGGCTATGCTGACCGACTATGTGCAGGCGGGTTTTATCTTCGATGAGATTCACGCCTATGAACCAGAACGGCTGGCCCTTATCACCGGCTTGATGCGCTATTTACGCCAGCATATTGCGGCCCGCTTCTTCGTCATGTCGGCTACCTTCCCAACGCTCATCATCGAACAGCTTAGCGATGTGCTGGATACCCCAGCCATCATTCAGGCGACACCAGACATCTTTGCCCGCTTCCGTCGTCATCAATTGCACCTGCGTGATGGCGAGCTGACCGATCCTGCAATTATCACCGAGATTGCCGCCGCAGTACGTGATGGAAAACAGGTTCTGGTCTGCGTCAATACGGTCGCACGGGCGCAGATGGTGCGTGATCTGCTGATGCAGGCTGGTTTGAGCGACGAGCAACTCATCCTGATCCACAGTCGTTTCACCTATGGTGACCGCAATCGGCTAGAGCAGACAATTGTTGAGCGTTGTCGCAGCAACAGCGCCCGGCGGCCACCGTTAGCGTTAGTGTCCACTCAGGTGGTCGAAGTCAGCCTCGACATCGATTTGGACACTCTCTACAGTGATCCGGCACCGCTGGAAGCCCTCTTACAACGCTTCGGGCGGGTCAATCGACGGGCAGCGAAAGGAATCTGTCCCGTCTACATCTTCCGTCAGCCCAACGACGGCCAGGGTGTTTATGGGCGCCATCGTGATCCCGAACAGGCTGGTCACATCGTGCGGGTCACGCTGGCCGAACTCGAACGTCATCATGGTGACATTGTCGATGAGGCCGCAGTACAGACCTGGCTGGATACCATCTATGCCGACCCGTTACTGCGCCAGCAATGGCTGACAGCGTATCAGAACATGAGTCGGCAAGTCGAACAGATCATCAACGGTCTCTGCCCGTTCCAAAGCGATGCCCAGCGTGAAGACGAGTTCGAGCAGATGTTTGACGGTGTAGACATGGTGCCGGCCTGCTTCGAGCGCGACTACGTCAACCTGTTGGTCGAAGAGCACTTCATCGAGGCGAATGACTTTCTGGTCAGCATCAGCAAACAGCGGTTTGCCATCTTACGCAGTCAGGGCAAAGTGCGACCTGCGGAAGAGACCGGTCGGCGGCGGGTCTGGGTTGTGCAAACGCCTTACGACTCGCGCAATGGCCTCTCATTTGGCGATACAGCTATCGATCCAGATTGGAGTTAAGCATGACACTTACCGTACATCACCTCATCTTCACATCGACAGCGGAAACTCCGGTTGTGCTGGCGGCGCAAAGTGGGCCGGCGGTACGCGGTGCCGTTTCCAATGCGCTGTGGACACGCTTTTGTGCCAACAAAGACGCACCAACGTGTGCCGATTGCCCCCTCTACAGTCGTTGCCCAGTTGCCGCGTTGGTCGCCCCGATGCGGAGTGAAGATGAGAAAGGCAGTGATCAGCGGCCCCGTCCGTATGTCGTTCGTCCGCCGCTCGCCGATGATCAGCACGCCCGGCAGGGTGGGAGCATGCATTTTCAGCCTGGCGATACCATCCGGTTTGGCCTGGGATTATTTGGGCATGCCGAAAACCTTTTCCCTTTCATCGTGATGGCGGTGCGGGAACTGGAACGTGATGGCATTGGGGTCAAACTCGACGAATTGCGCCGACGGCGTGGCCGAATTACCCTCCGTTCTATTGAGGCGTACCATCCTCTGAGTGGAGCCAGACAAACGCTCTACCCATTACCCGGCGGAACCGTGTATTTTCCCGGTCTGCCGATTGACGCAGCAGCAGTACGTGACTACGCGGCGCGGTTGCCGACTGAAGAAATCACCCTCTTCTTCCATACCCCCATGCGGCTCATCGATCAAGACCGTCTGGTCAAGACCATCGCCTTACGGCCACTTATCCAGCGCCTGATGCGTCGGCTCGATGATCTGTCGCGTGCTTACGGCGATGGTCCACTCGCCATCGATTTTCGCGGGTTACTGGCCCTGGCCGAACAGGTGACCGTCACCGCTGACAAGACGCGCTGGATCGACGTAATCAGCGTCTCGTCACGCCAGCAACGGCGCACTCCGGTTGGTGGCCTAATCGGCGGTGCAACCTTTCGCGGGCCATTGGCGGAATTGCGTGAACTCATCGTATGGGGTAGCCTGATCCATGTCGGACGTAATGCAGTCAAGGGTGATGGCTGGTACACTCTCCAGGGCATGCCGGTTTGGCCGTAGCCCCAACGGTGGCAACGGCGACAATCCGGCCTGACCTGCGTTTGTTGCTTCTGCACCTTAACAATTGAAACAACGTTTCGGTGGGGTCATCATCTACATGTTGGGGTGGTGGCGCTTGCCACCACCCTGCGCCAGGAAACATTCCGGTGGGGTCATTGTCTACGTATTGCACGATGGTACAAAAATATTCGTATCGTTTTTCCTTGCATCATGCACAAACATGTGTATATTGAAAAAGAGCACCTGAACCTTAACAAGCGAGCACAGTTGCCCTTTCTGGGACGACACCAGCACTCTATTCTGAAAGGGAGGCTATATCATGGAACTCATCGTCGATGAACGAGGTAGCTTCATTGGCAAGCATCAGGGCCGTTTACGGGTCACAAAGGACAACGAACGGAAAAACGAAGTGCCGATCATGCACCTGCGCCAGGTGATTATCGCCGGTGGGGGCATTGCCATCAGCAGTGATGCAATCCGGGCGTGTAGTGAAGAGGGCATACCGATTCACTTCATTAGCAGCAACGGCACACCGCAAGCCAGCCTGTACAGTGCCGGCCTCACCGGAACCGTTCTGACCCGGCGGGCACAACTGCGCGCCTATGACGGCCCGGCTGGTGTCGCCCTTGCCCGTGCATTCACATTAGGCAAACTCGGCAATCAAGCGAATCTTCTCCGCTATGTCGCGAAGAATCGTAAAGGAACCGCACCAGAGATATATGAACTGCTCATGGCAACTGCGGCAGAAGTGGTTGATTATCAGATTGCGGTTGAGCGGTTGCAGGGAGAGACCGTCGATGACATTCGCGAGGCATTAATGGGCATCGAAGGGCGTTATGCCGCTCGCTACTGGCAGGCGATTGGGGCCTTGATACCGCCGGTGTTGAACTGGCCAGGACGGGAAACAAGAGGTGCGAGCGATCCGTTCAATCAAGTTCTCAATTACGGATATGGTGTGCTCTATGGTCAGGTTGAACATGCGATAGTACTGGCCGGCCTTGATCCCTATGCCGGCCTGCTGCATGCGGATCGTCCGGGAAAGCCCAGTCTGGTTCTCGACCTGATCGAAGAATTCCGGCAAGCAGTTGTTGATCGGACCCTCCTCGGCCAGATCAACCGAGGCTGGCAGATCGGGCGTGAGGAAGATGGGCGACTTGACCAACCAACCCGTGAACGCATTGCCACCAAGGTCTTAGAGCGGCTTGAAACAACAGAGCCGTATGAGGGCAAACGTCAGCCGCTACGTCATATTCTTCAATGTCAAGCGCGACACATTGCAACGTATGTGCGGGGTGAGCGTGAATCCTACACCCCATTCGTCATGGGATGGTGAGGAGGGCGGTAATGCAATGTCTTGTCATCTACGACATCCCCAATGATCGGGCAAGACAGCGAGTCGCTGATGCCTGCCTCGACTACGGCCTGCAACGGATTCAATACAGTGCTTTCGCCGGGAATCTCAGCCGGACACATCAACGGGCACTGTTCGGCGAAATAACCCGGCGGGTCAAAGGTCATACTGCAAACGTCCAACTCTTCGTCTTCGATAGCAAAACCTGGAGTGATCGGCGCATACTGGAGCAGCAATATGACGATACCTGATCTTGACACGATTGAAGTCAGCGATATCAAACAGTGGCGTTACTGTCCACGCGTTGTATGGTACACCTACTGCCTGCCGGCCATTCGTCCAAAGACAGATCTCATGCGCCAGGGAGCTGCGAGTCACTGTGCCGAGGAAGACCGGGAAAAACGACGTTCGCTTCGCACATATAGCCTGAAAAACGGTGAGCGTTTCTTCCATGTCTATCTACGCTCAGAGCGACTTGGCGTCAGAGGAATCCTGGACCTAGCAATTGCAGTACCCAACCGGTCAGACCCGGCGGCAAAGGTAGTCGTTGTTGACTACAAAGATAGTGAACAAGATGCTGGGCCACACTTCAAACTTCAGGTAGGTGCCTACGCACTCCTTATAGAAGAGGTGTGGGGACTACCGGTGGAAACCGGATGGATATACCACATTCCGTTACGGAAAGCGGAAAAAGTCCCAATCAGCCCTCAATTACGTAAAAACGTGATCGAAACGATCACAGCAGTGCAAAAAGCCATTCGGACTGAAGCGATACCACCGCCGCCATCGAGCCGGGCACTTTGCGTCAACTGTGAGTTTCGCCGTTTTTGCAACGACGTCGTATAGACTGACCCGAAAAATGGTCATATACGCGATTGACTCGCAACTGAGTACTGAAAGCTGTCATTAGCAGCGAATCGGTACTCAGTTGATCTACGTGCAAGAGGCAGATAGTTCATCAGAAACAGATTGATGCATCTCGCAACTCGGACAAGATTCTGAACGAATCTGGAGTTGCGAAGACACTCTCGAGCAAGCCCTTGCATGACCGGCCGTAACAGATATAATGAACGTATAGGAAGGCTTCAGAGATGCTTACAACGACCAATGAGAGTGATCACAGCATATGGGAGGAAATATAAAGGTTGGCTTTCAACAATTTCGGCTCACGGTAGAGCACTGAAACTCCACAGCGTTAGGCAGCACTGCAGCAGATATCATAACTTTCAACAATTACGGCTCACGGTAGAGCACTGAAACTAGTGACAAATTCAGAGGGAAGACT
>NZ_DAOUBI010000187.1:0-32416 GCF_034432675.1 Chloroflexus sp.
TGCGATGATGAACAGCACGACGCTGCGCACAACATTGTGCAGCGTACCTGAACGGTATGAATCCTTTGGGTAGCAGCCAGTTCAGTAAACGCACTACGTCACGCCCATCTGGTATGCCCATCCGCCGTGTCGTTGTGGTGATAGAAGGTGACACCTTGGGTGCTATCCGCGTTCATCCGCCTCACCCGCGTCCATCCGTGTTTCACCCCTCCCCCGTCGCGCTCAACGACCCGCACCGCTGTAGTGACGTAAGGTAGCAACTTGGATTATGATATAAAAAAGCATCGATTTCGCGTCGCAGGAGAGCGCGATGACACCAGCAACCTCTCCATCCGATACCCCTGAGTCGCGCTGGCCGGAATTAAGCACTGTAGCGGCAATTGACATACTTGAGCAGTTGCCGTTCGCAGTATGGATTGTCGATACCGGGTATCGTCTCGTCTATGCTAACCCGGTTTTCATGACTCAATCCCCACCAGGCATGCCTCGTCCGATTCATATCGGTACACGAATGCTACCGGATGAAAGTGATATCACCCAGCACCAACGGTGGCAGCAGAGCTACCGGCGTGCGCTAGATGGCGAGCATGTCACGATAACCAGCAACACGACCACCTATTACCTGCAATTGATCACGATAGACCCGGTACGGCAGTGGATTTTCGGCTACACCAGCACCTTCCCGGCAACGGAACGTGACACACTCTTTCGGGCTGCAATTGAAACACTGCCTGATCCATTTGGCATGTATGAAGTTATCCGCAACCCGCGCAACCAAATCGTCGATGCGCAAATCATGGTCGTCAATACTGCTATGTGCCAAATTACCGGGTATCGACGCGAAGAACTGCTCGGCCAGCGCATGCTCGATCTCTGGCCCGAATTTGCCAACGACGGCACCTTTGCCAGTCTGCGTCACCTGGTTGAGTCAGGAGCACCGGTACGACGTACCACGACCCTCCTTGATCGTCATGGTGTGCAGCGGCATATTGAATTGCACGCCGGCAAGCTCGCCAATGGCTTCGTATCGATCTGGCGCGATATAACTGCTCAGCAGCAGCTCGATCAAAAGATACGGCAGCAAGCCGAACTCCTTGATCAACTTGTTGATGCCGTCATTGCGACCGATCTCGATTATGTCGTTACCAGTTGGAACCGTGGTGCCGAACGCATATACGGCTGGTCGGCCAGCGAAATGATTGGGCGGCGCTTAGGTGAGCGTCTTGAAACACGCTTCGCCGACACCAACTCCGAAGCGGCTGCGGCAATGCTGTGGCAGACCGGACGCTGGGAAGGTGAAGTTGAGCAACGGCGACGCGATGGGCAGTATGTGCCAATCCATTCAATTGTCGTGATGATCCGTGACGAACAAGGCACACCCACTGGCATCGTCGCCGTCAACCGCGACATCAGCGAGCGTCGTCATTTCGAGCAATTGCTGATGAAAGCTAATCAGCGCCTCGAACGAGCCATCGTTGAAGCTCGCCGCCAGACCGCCGAAATCATGATGGTTAACGAATTACACGATCTCTTGCAGGTTTGTCAGACCGCAACGGAAGCGGCGGAGGTCATCTCCTTCAGCTTGCAACGCATCTTTCCGCGCCAGAGTGGGTATCTGATGGTGCGTCAGGCCGGAACGGCCAATCTCAATTTACTGGCCCAATGGGGCGAAGCAGACCTTGCACCGATAGCCATGACCATCGATGAATGTTGGGCGTTACGCCGGGGATTAATCCATCGCACCTGTACCAATGCAGGCATTCGCTGCCCACATATTCACAGCAACACCCCGGCCTGCACCTCCTGTATCCCGCTCGTTGTGCAGAGTGAAATTTACGGTCTGTTACACATTGCCGGCGAGGAGCTACCGAGAAGCGAACTCATTGTTATGACCGGCGATACGATTAAACTGGCGTTGTCCAACCTCGAACTCAGAGCCACCCTGCGCGAGCAGGCAATCATCGATCCACTAACCGGCCTCTACAATCGCCGCTATCTGGAGAGCAGTCTGCCGCGAGAACTTCACCGGGCGCAGCGCGAGCAGGTATCGCTGACGATAGCGATGATTGATATTGATCATTTTAAGCAATTCAACGATACGTATGGCCACGAAGCCGGCGATGTTCTCTTGCGTGAACTGGCCGTGATTTTTCGCGAGCATCTGCGCCAGAGCGACCTGGCCTGCCGTTACGGTGGTGAAGAATTTGTTCTGATACTACCGGGAGTCAATCGGGAAACTGCCCGCACCCGCTTACAGCAGCTCGGTAATACGGTACAGCAGCGCCGAATCACGTTCACCAACCAACTGATAGGACCGGTGACCATATCGATTGGCTACGTTACGTATGAGGGAGGCGAATATCACATCACCACACTCTTGCAACACGCCGACGCCGCGCTCTACGCAGCCAAGCGCGGCGGACGCAATCGCGTGATTGATTTTGCCGATCTACCGCCCGATCAGGGGGATGAATGATTTGAGAGGTGACTGCGTCACGGTGATCCCCACCCCATTACTGAAATCACTACATACCAGATCATTGCAGGCACGTATACGTAATGTATATTGTCCCTGATCGAGCAGCACACTGTTGTTGAATAACAGCAACATCCAGACCACACCATCCGAGCGTCGTGCTTCCACTTCGTAGCGCACAGCACCATTGACCGGCGTGAACGAGAGCTGGATGAGCGGCCCACCATTGCTGTTCAAACCAAGCAATGTGGGTGGTTCGAGGCTGGCAGATGGGGCAGCAGAGCCATACTCGAACGCACCGAGGTCACAGGTACCCACACGCGGGGCACCACGTTGATCGGTCGGCGGACAATCGGCACCAGCGTTGATCGCCAGACTACCGGCCAGCAAGGCAAGCGTAGGCAGCGGGCCGCCATGGTTGGCAACCGTTGTGTCAACTCGTGGATCGGCCTGCGTAATCCCGGAAATACAGGCCCGGCCAACGGGACTTTGCAGATTACGACTACCGCGAAACGTACCGAAACACTGCACCGAGTCGTGAGAACTGCCGATACGATTAGCGGCCATAATCACATTTCGCAACTCAACATCGGCCCTGTTGTTAGAAGTATTGTAGATACCGCCACCCAGCCGATCTGCGTAATTATGCGCCACAGTCACATTTACGATTGTTGCCTGACCACCGTTGAAATAAAGACCACCACCGTTCCCCTTATCGGCATTCGGCGCATCGGCCCGATTACCGACGACAGTCAAATTACTCAACAAAGCAGTATTCCAGCCCGCATGGAATGTCGATTGCGCAACCAGAACTGCTCCGCCAATATCTTCAGAGCGGTTGTTCACAAACGTCGAGTCACGTAGAGTTAATGGTCCATTATGGTGAACCAGCGCACCACCACTGGCCCGGCCATTACTGTTGAGGTACACCACATTATCGGCAAAAAAGCTACGCTCAATTTCAGAGCGATCGGGATGGTAGAGGTATGAATACACTGCACCACCAAAGTTACGAGCCTTATTGCCGGTAAAGATACTGTCCTGAATCAGAATTTGTCCACCGACATCGCGCGGGCCGGCACCGTCGTTGTAGATAGCGCCGCCAAAACCGAAATTCGCCACCACACCACCGTGCGAACTATCGTTATTCCGAAACGTCGAGCGCAGTACAGTAATCGGGCAGCGCAGGTTATAGATAGCACCACCGTTAATACCCCGATTATTCTCGAACAAACTATCTTCGACATGTAACTGGCCGAAGTGCATCGAAATCGCCCCACCGCCCTCTTCATCAGTGCCGACAGTGCTATCGTTGTTGCGGAAAATACTGTTGTATATGAAGACACGGGCATTGAGACCGGCGGAACGGATCGCGCCACCTTCAACACTTCGTCCATGAACCAGGGTCAGATTACGAATGGTGAGAGTCACATCGTACAGCCAGATAATCCGGGTACGCCCACCACCACTCAGCGTCACCCGGCCACCCTGTTGAGGGCCACCGCCGTCGATCTCAGTATCCTGACGTAACTCTAATTGACTAGAGAGGGTAATAGTGACAGGTTGAGGGCCACAGTTGAAGGTGATACGACCGCCGCCAGCTACAGCAGCCCGTAGTGCGGCTTCGGTACAGCTCGCTGGGGTACCATTACCAACGACGCCAGCAGCGCGAACGGGTGTTGCTGTCCAGATGAGCAGGATGCTAAGGGCAATCAGCCAGCGTACCGAATATGAAATTTTCGTCATTGTAAACCCTACCTCGTTGGTGTGAGATGAAGTTTTGTTTATCTTGAAGATAACCAACATCTTGAGACGGATCTACATGACTTTTTGGCTATATATGCATATAGGACTGGAAGGCCTGGAGGGTAGAAAGGGATACCGGATGACAAAATAGTAATATAACTTTCATCTCTCACGTGCAGGGTACGAAGAGAGGATTTGTCAAAGGCAGAATAGAACCTATTTCAAAAAATATCTATAGAAGTTATCTCCTTCATTGCCGAGCGACTCAAGGATCGTGAGAGAACACCCTGGGTCCACGTAACCAGCCGGAGCAACGGCATGCTACGTACCGGATCGTGAGCACGGCTGGCGCGGCAGCATGGCTGCCGCACTCCAAACGCTGCGTCACGCGTATGACAGGCGGGTAAGGCACCCCATCCAACGAGCGAGGGCACTGGCGATGGTCTCAGCCTGCCTCGCTTTACATACCAGTAGCCTGGACGCAGGACAAACTATCATTAGTCATTGGCAAGCGTCCATGCACCTGTGTAATGGTCGGGTAGCTGACAGTACAGCTTTTATGAAATAAGTTCCAGACACCCGCACCACAGATGATGTATGCCTCTACTGCTACCCACCTGCTGCCACAACTGAGAAGTGTTGGTGAAATTACAACTCGTGGAATGAATTGCTAACCAATAATTACCTGACCTAACGGAGATCACGAGATCCGTAGGAACTGGTTTCGTAAGAGCGGATTCTGCAGGGGCAGACTCCGTAGGGGCTGGTTCAGAACCCGCCCCTACGGAATTGCGTGTATCACAGTTCTGGAGCGCAGAAGCCAGAATTCCGCACCCACTACGCTCAACATGATATACGTGCGTTCCGAATTAGACAACCGGTCACCATCACCAGTACGCACTACACCTAATCATCACCGCGCTGATCCATCTCTGCACGTTCGAGCGCGCTGCCGATACTGAAGTACTTCGCTTCTGGATGATGCACGACGATGGCAGCCGTACTCTGCTCAGGCACCAACTGGAAGGCTTCGGTCAGCGTTACTCCGATCTCTTCGCCGGGCAGAATCTGCCAGAGTTTGGCATGCTCGGCCAGATCAGGGCAGGCCGGATAGCCCCACGAGTAGCGCTTACCACGCCGTTCATCAAGGCCCAGACCCTGGCGGATGATGCGGTTGGTGTACTCTGCCAGCGCCTCGGCCAGGCTGACACCCAGACCATGGATGTAGTAGCTACGGCTGTAGTCACCGCGTTGTTGCATGGTTTCAACCAGCTCATCAACCGCGCTACCCATGGTAACAATCTGGAATGCCGCCAGATCGTACTCGCCACTCTCCACACTGCGGAAGTAGTCGCTGATGCAGAGCCGTTCACGGGCAGGTTGGCGCGGAAAGACGAAGCGCGTCAGTTCCCGACGGCGATCTGCCGGATCGTAGACAATCAATTCCAGCCCATCACTTTGCACCGGGAAGTAGCCGTAGATGACACGCGGCTGAAGCCAGCCATCACGCTCGGCTTCGGCGATCAGCTCACGGACTTTTTGATCGAACTCGGCGCGCAGACGCTCCCACTCGGCGCCTTTGGCGTTCTTTGCCCCCCACTGTAAGCGATACAGGCTGTTGCGGTCGAGGCACTCCACAACGTCGCTCAGGCGAATACGGCTGGTTGCCCGCCATCCCCAGAACGGAGGCACCGGTACCGACACATCAGTGCTCACAGCCGACCGCACACCATCGGCACTAACTTTTGCCGCTTCACCCAATTCGGTGAGTGCGACCCGACCGGTCACGCGCCGGTGAAGCACATTCGCCGCCTCGCGGATCGTCTGCTCGATAAACTGTTCGCGTGTCGCCGGATCGCTCAGGCGATCCATCGTCTCCAATCCCTCGAACGCATCTTTGCAGTAGAAGACCCCGGCAGGATACGGCTCTTCATCATCAACGAAGGTGATCCGCTGACCATACTGACGATTAATCGCCGCTCCACCCACCAGAACCGGAATGTGAATTCCACGGCGGTACAGCTCCTGGACACAGAGCGGCATCTGCTTACTGGTACTCACCAGCAGCGCCGAGAGACCGATAGCGTCGGCCTGTACTTCGAGTGCTTTCTCGATGATCGTATTAATCGGTACCTGTTTACCGAGATCGTAGACGGTGTAGCCGTTGTTCGAGAGGATGGTGTAGACCAGATTCTTACCAATGTCGTGAACGTCACCATACACCGTGGCAAGCACTACCTTCCCCTTGCTTGCACCTTCGATCCGATCAAGGTAGCGTTCGAGGCGGGCAACCGCCTTCTTCATCGCTTCAGCACTCTGCAAGACAAATGGCAGGATGAGCTGACCGGCGCCGAACAGATCGCCAACTTCTTTCATAGCTGGCAGCAAAACCGTATTCAGCACATCAACCGCAGCCTGCCCTTGCGGTGAGCTACCGTGTTCGTTGCGCAACGCTGCTGCCGGATCGCTCAAACGCAAACCGCTGGTCAGCAAGCGTTGATCGACTGCCTGATCGATGTCGTCTTCAATTCCTTCCTTCTTACGGTGCAGGATTTTCCAGTGCAGGCGCTGATCAACCGTCATCCCAGCAGTTGGGTCTTCGCGTTCATTATCTTGAGCAGCCGCATGCTGCTCGAAATAGGCGATAAAGCGCACCAGTGCATCTTCGCGGCGGGCAAAGATCAGGTCTTCACACACTTCGCGCTGAGCCGGATCGATCTCGGCATACGGGGTGACGTGCGCCGGATTGATGATCGCGGTATCCAATCCGGCAGCCACGGCGTGATAGAGAAAGACCGAATTGAGCGCAGCACGGGCATGCGGGGCAACACCAAAGCTCAAGTTGCTGACGCCAAGCGTGGTGAAACAGCCGGAAATCCGCTGCTTGACCAGGCGAATCCCTTCCAGGGTTTCGATAGCCGAGTAACGCAATTCCTCCTGACCGGTCGTAATCGGAAAGGTTAGCACATCGAACACCAGCGCTTCGGCGGGAATACCGTATTCGTCTTGAGCGATGCGGGCGATGCGTTCGGCAATGGCGACCTTGCGTTCAGCAGTGTGGGCCATGCCCTCTTCATCGATGGTCATCGCGATCACGGCTGCGCCGTAGCGGGCCGCCAGCGGCAACACCTTATCAATCTTGGCGCCACGCCCACCTTCAAGCGAGACCGAATTGATCAACGCTCGACCAGGGTAGATTGACAAGGCCGCTTCGAGGACATCGGCCTCGGTGGTGTCAATAACCAGCGGTAGCTCGATGTTGAGCGTCAGCTTTTTGATCAGGCGCGTCATCTGCTCTTTTTCGTCATTACGCTCGGTCATAGCGACACAGACATCGAGCATATGCGCACCACTCTCAACCTGTTCGCGGGCAACTTCCAGGGCACCATCGTAATCATCACGCAGCAGTAAGCGCTTCACCTTCCGTGAACCGAGCGTATTCAGGCGCTCACCGATCATGGTCAGGGTTGCGTCCTGGCGTAATGCGGCAGCCCGAATCCCCGAACTCACACTTGGAATGTACTCAACCTGCCGCTGCTTTGGACGCGGTACGTCACCCAATATCTGGCGCAAGCGGGCAATGTGGGCAGGACGGGTACCACAGCAACCACCGACCACGGCGACTCCATACTCACGCACAAACTCACCCAGAATAGCCGCAAACGGCTCCGGCTCCATTGGATAGACCGTGCGGCCATCAACCTCTAGCGGTAAGCCGGCGTTGGGGATACACGAGATCGGTTTGCGCGAGTGGGCAGTGAGATACTGAATGGCCGCTCGCATATGTTCGGGGCCAGTGCTGCAATTCAACCCGATCACATCAACCGGCATTGCTTCGAGCGTCGCTATCATAGCCGGCACATCAGTGCCGAGCAACATACGGCCCGACAGATCGAGAAACACCTGAGCCTGCACTGCAATATCGGGTCGCTGAAAATCAATCTTCGCCCGCCGAATGCCGTCGAGAGCAGCTTTGACCTCAAGAATATCAACACTTGTCTCGACCAGCAGCAGATCAACACCACCCTCGATTAAACCGATTGCCTGCTCGTAGTAAATATCCGACAGCTCGGCGAACGTAATATCACTCAGCGCCGGATCGTCGGAAGAGGGTAACTTACCGGTTGGCCCCATCGAACCGGCAACATAGCGTGGCCGACCATCACGAGCGGCGAACCGATCAGCAACACGACGGGCCAACGCGGCAGCCGCCCGATTGATCTCGACCGTGCGTTCGCCCAACCCCCATTCGGCTAGCCGTGGCCGGGTGCTCTGGAACGTACACGTCTCAAGCACATCACAGCCGGCCTCAAGAAAAGAGGAATGGATCGCCTCGATCACATCAGGGCGCGTGATCACCAGATAATCACGACAACCAAACGTCGCTTCGCCGCCGTAATCAGCGGCTGTCAGATCGAAGGTGTCAATCGAGGTCCCCATTGCCCCGTCGAAAATCAAAACCCGTTCGGCTAGCGCCTGAAGATAGGTTGGTCGACTCACAGTTGCCTCACCTGGAATAGTTGTTGTCAAACTCACACACAAGCGCCGGCGATGATCGGTCAAAGCGCCGGCGCTCGTCACATCTACTAGCAATGATACTCGATATGCAGCAGGATTTCAAAGGGATAAGGGTCAGCCAACCCGCAGTGACGTTCAGCAATGAGTGTGACTGTGTCGCAGCGCGTACCTGCCGGGGTGAGAGTGGCAGATACGCTTCATCAACGGCCACTCCTCACCACTATCACCGGACATGAAGGAACGACTTCAATTCAATGTCGTTTGACTGTTCGTCACCAGATAGATCACACGCTCGCCGATATTTGTCGCCCGGTCAGCAGTTCGCTCCAGCGCATGCACCATATCAAGGAGATCGAGCGCTGCCTCAAAGCGATCCGGGTCCTGACGCGCCTCGGCAATGATCAACTCGCGGAGAGTGTCTTCCAGTTCATCAACCCGCTCATCGTGGGCAGTCAGCGAACGAGCCAGATCAGCGTCCTGCCGCAAAAACGCCTCCAGGCTGGTATTCAACATTTGCAGTGCCAACTGCGCCATCTCGTGGATCTGGGGAGGGGGCGGAATGAAGACTGCGCGCCGCGAAGCCCGCCGGACCCGCTTGGCAATGCTATTCGCGTAATCACCAATCCGCTCAAGCTCACTGGCAATCGCCGACACCACACTGGTGAGACGCAAATCAGAAGCTACTACCGGCTGTTGGGTGGCTAGCACGTGAATCACACTCTCTTCGAGCGCACGCCAGGCATCATCAATCTGCCGATCATCGTTGATAATCTGCGCCGCAGCCGTCGAGTCCCACGTCTCCAGACAGCGAATCGCCCGCAGCAACTGCTGCTCGACCATACTGAACATCCGCAGCAAATCTTCACGTAGGGCACTGATCTGCCGAATATATCGCTCGCGCACCATGTGTGTATCCCTCCCTCGGCCTGGAATGGCTCGATGTCACGTATATCTTACCACCACGTTGGACAAGCCGGTCCTGAACAGTCCAAGATGCTTTCATTATACTTGAAAGCTCATCAGTGTGGCGCGGGATTTATAGCGCGAGATTAGTTGTTGAGGGAGGAGATAAGAGGGAAGAAATAGGGGAGAGGAGAGGGAAGAACGTTGACATATTTATGCACTGGCATCTTGCCTGCACTACTGGTTTTTGTCTACCGATCTCGTAGCGCAATCCTCCCAACAATCTCCCCTTGACGGGGTGATCAAAGCGTGGTAAAATAGTGTCAGTTTTACACCAAAGAAAGGAGGCGAGTCATGGCTGCAATTACAGACCTGGCCCGGCGCAGCACACCATTTCTCGACTATCTGGAGGCGTGGTACGCGAATCTGCCCCAGGTTGATCTGGCGACGATTGTTGGCAATACCCCAGAGCGCGTTGCTCTCTGCTCGATTGATATGATCAACGGCTTCTGCAAAGAGGGGCCTCTGGCCGGCCCACGGGTGGGTGCTCTGATCGAGCCGGTTGTGCAGCTCTTCCGGCGCACTTACGATCTGGGGGTACGTGCGTTTGTGTTAGCACAGGACACCCACGATCCGGCGACGCCAGAATTTGCCGCGTATCCACCCCACTGCCTCGCCGGTACTGCCGAGAGCCAGACGATTCGTGAGCTGGCCGAGTTGCCGTTCGCCGATCAGATTGTGGTGATTGAGAAGAATTCGCTCAGTTCTCATCTGGGTACCCGCTTTGGGTCGTGGCTGGCCGAGCATCCCCAGCTTGATACGTTTGTGCTGGTTGGCGATTGTACCGATCTGTGTGTGTATAGTGCGGCTATGCACCTGCGTCTGGAGGCGAATGCGCTTAATCTCAAGCGGCGGGTTATTGTGGCGGCAAATGCGGTTGATACGTTCGATACGCCGGTAGAAGTTGCGCGCAACCTGGGTATCTATGCCCACGACGGCGATCTGCACCATGTCCTCTTCCTGCATCATATGGCGCAGAATGGCGTGGAGGTCATGAATATTGCGTAGCCGGTGGTGGTAATGGTGAGGCAGCACCGGCTAGAGCCGGTGTTGTGGAGTAACCCAGAGAGCACAGGCAGAGTCCTGTGCTACATTTTTTATGTCCAACAACCCCGCAGGTGCTGCCGGTATCGGCAATACAGCAAGATGAGGTTTTATGCCGCTCTCGCTTTTGTGGCCGTTCGGCAAACGTTGGAAGTGGTCATGCTATTCGTTGCGATAGGTAGATGTAGCGAGAACCACCACCGCGTAGGTGCGTTCGGCAAACGTTGGAAGTGGTCATGCTATTCGTTGTGCAGGAGCGTGGACTATTATGGTTTCCCTTCAACAAACTATCGAACGCTACCAGATTCTGGTGTATCTTATCGCCATCGGAGCCGGTTTAGCGACCGGGGTTCTCTTTCCGTATCATCTTTCCGCTATTGAAGCCGGTCTGTGGCCATTGCTTGTTCTGCTGCTGTATGTCACGTTTACGCAGATACCGCTCGCGCATCTGCCGCATGTATTTGCCGACCGACGCTTCCTGATCGCAGTTGTGACCGGCAATTTTGTGATCATTCCGCTGCTGGTGTGGGGGATGATCCATTGGTTACCCGACGATCCGGCGCTGCGTCTGGGGGTTCTCCTCGTTCTGCTGGTACCCTGTACGGACTGGTTTATCACGTTTACGCATCTTGGCAGTGGTGATACACGGTATGCCATCGCCTTTTCGCCATTGAGTCTGCTGTTGCAATTTCTCTGTCTGCCTCTGTACCTCTGGTTGTTTCTCGGCGATCAGGCCGGCATATTGTCAGCTTCACCAAACATTATTGCCTCAGCGACAGCGTTGATCGGTCTTCCGCTGCTGGCAGCAGTGGCAACTGAAGGATGGGTAGCCATAAACCCTACACGCCAGCGCTGGATACAGCAGTTAGCGATGTTCCCAATCCCGCTGCTGGGATTGGTACTCTTTACGATTGCCGCAACGCAGGCCAACACTGTCCTGAATAGTTTCAGGGTGCTGTTGCCACTGCTTTTGATCTTTGTCGGTTTTCTGGCCCTTGCCTGCTTATTAAGCTATACGCTGGCCGTCGGCTTGCAGCTACCGGCTTCACAGGGGAGAGTGCTTGCCTTCAGCTTTGGTACCCGCAATTCGTTTGTGGTGCTGCCGATTGCGTTGACATTACCGCCAGGCTATGATCTTGCCGTTGTCACGATTGTGTTTCAGTCATTGGTGGAACTGGTCGGGATGATTATCTTTTTGTGGTTTGTTCCCCAAAGGCTATTTCCAATACACCAGGGACAACATCATGTCAATTCCTGACCAATCCTGGGCATCATCGCTGAGACGATCACTCGCCACCTATTAACCCTTGCATGGTGCTTTGCTGCGTTGTCAGCGATGCACCGGTACAATCGCCCAGAGAAATGGACTTCCGGCTCACGTTCATGCTTACCGTTTACCGGGGTCGCGTCCCGGCAAGGGAATCCGCCACAATCTGCGCCTGCTCATGAGCACGGTTGGTGCGGCAGCATGGCTGCCGCACTCCAAACGATGCGCTACAGGCAATCCGGCTGGAAACAGTATCCTCTCCGGAAAGAGATACGACGCTGCGTTGTCAGCGATGCACCGGTACAATCGCCCAGAGAAATGGACTTCCGGCTTACGTTCATGCTTACCGTTTACCGGAGTCGCGTCCCGGCAAGGGAATCCACCACAATCTGCACCTGCTCATGAGCACGGTTGGTGCGGCAGCATGGCTGCCGCACTCCAAGCGATGCGCTACAGGCAATCCGGCTGGAAACAGTATCCTCTCCGGAAAGAGATACGACTACTTGTTCAGCGGCGAACACCGCCAGCGTGATGGTGCGATCACGAGCGATGGCTTCTATCGCACTTTAATCCAACCCTCCACGATACCAATGCGGATCGCCGGGGGGGTAGCTCTCACAACCAGAAGGGCGGGCTTGCACCCAGACACGCCCAGGGCAGGCAAAGATGTTGCCTCCGCCTGCCCATACCGTAAAGCCAATATAGATGATCCAGACGAGCGCTCAAGCACTCTTGCGGGTGCGCTTTGATGAACGGGAAGGTGAGGGTAACGCAGGCTCGTTCTTTGCCGGCTCTGCCGGTGCCTCACCCGCCTGTGCCTCATCGAGCGTGTTGGTGATGTAGTCACACTTCGGGTAGCGCGAACAGCCGTAGAACGGGCGGCCAAATTTTCCTCGCCGGCGCAGCAATTCACCCTCGCCGCACTTCGGGCATTGCACACCGGTCGGTTCGGGGAGCGGCACCGGTTTGCCGTCGCGCCCAATCCGGCGGGTGTTGTTGCATTCCGGGTAGCCCGAACAGCCGAGGAAGGGGCCGAAGCGGCTCTTTTTGATCACCATGGGCCGGCCACAGACATTACACAGCACATCGCTCGTCTCAGGCGCACTGGCCTTGTCAATCACAATCTGACCTTGTTCATCACGGTGAAAATTACTGGTAAAATCGCACGACTCACCGTCGCCTTCGCGGTTGTAGCGTGAGCAGGCCAGAAATTCACCGTTCCGGCCAAAGCGAATCACCAGTTTCCCCTGACCACACTTCGGACAGTCGAGATCGGTGACGATCTCTTCGCGTTTGACATTGCGCATCTGGCGCTGCGCCTGTTCAAGCGTTGAACGGAAGGGGCCGTAGAACTCGCGCAGCACCGGCACCCACTTCTTCGATCCTTCCGCAATATCATCGAGCTGCTGTTCCAGGGCCGAGGTAAAATCGTAATCGACAATGTTGCCGAAATGCTCCACCAGCAAACCGGTTACCACCCGCCCCAGCGTTGTCGGGATCAGCTTTTTATCGACCATCTCGACATATTCGCGTTCTTGAATCGTCGAGAGTATCGAGGCGTAGGTACTAGGCCGTCCGATGCCGAGCCGCTCCAGCTCTTTCACCAGACTGGCCTCGGTGTAGCGGGGCGGCGGTTCAGTGAAGTGCTGGATCGGCAACAGCTCAACCAGTTGCAACGCTTCCCCTTCAGCCAATGGCGGCAAGCGACGTTCACTGTCTTCGTCTTCTTCGCCTTCATCAAGGCTTACGTTGTAGACAGCGAGAAAACCGGGGAACTTGAGCACCGATCCGGTAGCGCGGAAGAGGTACGCCGGCGCACCGGCAACGACCGGTGTTGCAGTAATATCAACGGTTGTGCTATCGAAGACTGCCGGTGCCATCTGCGAGGCAATAAACCGCTTCCAGATCAGATCGTAAAGCCGCCACAGATCGTTTTCAAGCTTTCCATTCAACTGTTCGGGCAAACGGGCACTACTGGTTGGGCGAATCGCCTCGTGTGCCTCTTGGGCACCCTTCGCCTTCGTCTTGTACACCGGCGGCTGATCGGGCAGATACTCTTTGCCGAAACGCTTACCAATAACATCACGCGCTTCGGCCTGCGCTTCCGCAGCAACCTGGACGCTGTCGGTACGCATATAGGTAATCAGACCGACCATCCCGTCCTCACCACCAATATCAACGCCTTCGTACAGGCGCTGGGCGAGGGTCATCGTCTTCTTGGCACTAAAGCCCAACTTGCGCGCTGCCTCTTGTTGCAGGGTGCTGGTGGTAAAGGGAGGAGCCGGGCTGCGCCGCTTGTCGCGCCGTGTCACCCGCACGACGGCATAGGCAGCCCCCTGCAGATCGGCCACAATCGCCTCGGCCTGTTCGCGGTTCTCGATTGAAAACTTTTCAAGCTTCTTCCCATCGCGCTCAATCAGCACCGCCCGGAAGAGATCGCGCGGGGCAACACCGGCCTCTTTCAGCAGATCGGCTTCAATAGTCCAGTATTCCTGCGGTTGAAACTGCTCGATCTCCCGTTCACGCTCGACAATCAAGCGCACGGCAACCGACTGCACACGTCCGGCGCTTAAGCCTCGCTTTACTTTATCCCAAAGCAACGGGCTTAACTGGTAGCCGACCAGCCGATCAAGCACGCGCCGGGCCTGCTGCGCTTCCACCAGACTCTGATTGATCTGGCGCGGTTGTTGCAACGCCTGCTGCACAGCATTGCGGGTAATCTCCTGGAAGACCACTCGATACACCGGCGTCTTCTTCGGCAGCTTGACCGCCTGCGTAATATGCCAGGCAATCGCCTCACCTTCCCGATCCGGGTCAGTCGCCAGGTAGACCGCCTCGGCGTTGCGCAGAGCCTGGCTCAACTCGCTGACAACCTTTGGCTTAACAATCTCATACGAAGGCGCAAAATCGTGTTCAATATCGATTGCAAGGCCGCTCTTGGGCAGATCACGCACATGACCCATACTCGAAGCAACCTTGTAGCCTTTGCCCAGATATTTTTGAATCGTCCGCGCCTTTGCCGGCGACTCAACAATCACAACTTTTTCGCCCATGTGATAATTCCTATTATGATGTAATGTCCGTCTTTCAGGCCCGTCCATCTTGCTTTCGCACTATACGCGGCCCGTGCCAGCTTGTCAAGAACGATTCGGGCGCAAGAGCAGGCAACATAAGCAAAGTTGCTGTATCATGATAATACGGTTTATTCAGTAAAGGAGAACCTCATGCTTAGTGAAAAGATTCAACAGGCATTGAATCGCCAGATTACCTATGAATACGCCGCTTCGTATACCTATCTGGCTATGGCCGCCTACTTCGAGTCGCTGTCGTTGACTGGTTTTGCACACTGGTTCCGCATCCAAAGCGAAGAAGAACGTGAGCACGCTCTCCGCTTCTTCGACTACGTGAATGATCGTGGGGGTCGAGTAACCCTCGGTGCGATTGACGAGCCGCAAAACGAGTATGCGTCACCGCTTGACGCCTTCGAGCATGCGCTGGCGCATGAGCAACGGGTTACGGCGTCGATCCATGCCATTTATGCGCTGGCCGCGCAGGAGAACGACTACGCCACGATGAGTATGTTGAAGTGGTTCATTGATGAGCAGGTTGAGGAAGAGAAGAACGCTGACGAGATCATTCAGCACCTTAAGCTCATCGGGAATGATGGCGTTGGCCTGTTGATGCTGGATCGGAAACTGGCCGAGCGCGAAGAAGAAGATGAGTAGCGAGGAGTAGGGGCACGGCATACCGTGCCCCTACTGACGTCCAGACCGCCTTCATCCTTCCCCGTTCATCAGGCTCACGTAAGGGTACGGTCTTCCCGGCCCAGTGCCAGGCACCGTTTTCACTCGCCTCCCGCCGTCCTCCTTCACTATTTTCTTCATTTCGTGTACAATTATGACATTAGTGCAAAAACGTATAGAAAGTGCAGGCTATGATCTGGTCTGATATCGCCTTCTATTACCTGTTGCCCTTACTCACGGTCGTTGCATTATGGTTGGGTCTCACCTTTGGTTTGATCTGGCTGAACCGACGCGGGCAATGGGTTGCCGGATGGGCGGTATTTCTTAGCCTGCCGGTCTTGATCTTCGCCCACAGTGAATTGCTCGCAACCCGCCACGATCTGAGCGCAGGCGGGGCCTACCGGGCTTTTGCTGCCAGTATGTTGATCTGGGCCTGGCACGAGCTTGCGTTCTACAGTGGTATCCTGGCCGGCCCACGCCGCAAGCCCTGTCCACCTGACGCTCGTGGATTTCAACGCTTCTACTACGCCCTTGGCACCCACTTTTACCATCAATTGAGCTGTCTGCTCGAACTGGGCCTGCTGGTCTGGCTGCTCCAGGATGCAAGCCACTGGCTGGGGCCATTGACCTTTGGCCTGAGTTGGGCACTGCAACAGAGCGCCAAACTGAACGTCCTGTATGGGGTACGCTCGCTCCAGGTTGATCTTTTTCCGGCGCATCTTGCCTTCCTGGCCAGCTACTGGCAACCAGGGCCACCAAGTGCCTTTTTCCGCCCCAGCGTCTCGGTAAGCACATTGCTGGCACTGATGCTATGGCTGAGTATCGGTGCCCACATCGGTGATCCGGCAGCCATTCGGCTTGCCCTGTTGGCCAGCCTCCTTACGCTGGGCGCACTTGAGCACTGGCTCCTTCTGATTCCTGCACCGGCGACTGTCCCCGCGCCGGCAACCGATTAATGCCTGTTCTCACCACTCTTGTAACCGGGCTGAGCACCATGCATTACAGGATGCGTACATACGCATCCTGAACCTGCGCTTGTCGCCAGCGGCTGTATCGGTTATGATGAAAGCGCAAGGTGTGCGAAAAAGGAGCACCCATAACCATGCTAGAAGCTATCTTCTCTCCACAATCGGTAGCCGTGATTGGCGCGTCACCTGACCCGGCGCGTCTCGGCCACCGTGTTCTGAAAAATATTCTCGATCACGGTTATCAAGGCAATATCTATCCCATTCACCCCCGCGCAACCGAAGTGCTTGGATTGTGCGCCTACCCTTCAGTGCTTGATGTTCCTAATCCGATTGATCTGGCCGTGGTCGTGATTCCACCGCAACACGTGATTGCAGCGGTTGATGAATGCGGTCGAAAGGGGATCAAAGGACTGGTCGTCATTACTGCCGGCTTTAAAGAGGTTGGCGGTGCCGGACGCGAACTGGAACGCGAACTGTTAGCTACCGTGCGCCGGTACGGCATGCGCATGATCGGCCCCAACTCGCTCGGTATCATTGACACCATCAGCAAGCTGAACGCCTCATTCGCGAATGCTATGCCCCTCCCCGGCAACATCGCCTTGATGTCGCAGTCGGGTGCAATTTGTACCGCAATTCTTGATTGGAGTCAACAGCAGGGCATCGGCTTCTCGCGTTTTGTCAGTCTGGGTAATAAGACAGATGTTGATGAAGTAGCGCTGCTAGAAGCCTGGAATCGCGATGAGCATTCTAGAGTGATACTGGCCTATCTCGAAGCTATCGACGATGGCCCCGGTTTTATCCGCGTGGCTCGCGAAGTGACTAAGACGACACCGGTTGTTGCCATCAAAAGTGGCACGACGGCTGCCGGAACCCGCGCCGCTTCGTCACACACCGGCTCGCTGGCCGGTTCTGAAGCTGCCTATGAAACAGCGTTTGCGCAAAGTGGTATTCTGCGCGCCCGCACCCTGAACGAGCTGTTCGATCTGGCGCTGGTCTTTGCCTATCAGCCGATGATCCGCGGGAACCGGATTGCGATTGTTACCAATGCCGGTGGGCCAGGGATCATCGCCACCGACGCCGTCGAACGTAGTGGGCTGGCAATGGCCGAATTTATGCCCGAAACCATTCGGCATTTGCAGGAAACATTACCACCGAATGCGAATGTCTTTAACCCGATTGATGTGATCGGTGATGCAACCCCGGATCGCTACGCTGTGGCGATTAAAGCCGCCCTGGCCGATCCCAACGTGGACGGCTTGATTATCCTTTTCACTCCCCAGGCTGTCTCTGAACCCCTGACGACCGCTAACCTGATTATCAATCTCACCAAAGGCACCGATAAGCCGGTAGTAACCAGTTTTATGGGTGGCGCCAGTATCGAAAAAGCGGTGCAGGCGCTCAATGCTGTGCGTATCCCCAACTATCTCTTCCCGGAACGGGCCGTCCAATCACTGGCCGCAATGTACCGGCAATCGCTCTGGCAACGCCGTCCCACTCCAACCTATCGTACCTTTTCGGTTGATCGCGAACGGGTTGCCCGCCTCTTCGCGAGTGTGCGTGAAGCCGGTCGGGTAGAGCTAGGCGAAGTTGAGGCGAGGGAAGTGATCGAGGCGTATGGTATGCGTCTGCCGAAAAGCCGCCTGGCCCAAACTCCCGACGAAGCGGTCGCGATTGCCAATGAGTTCGGGTATCCGGTCGTGATGAAGATATCCAGCCCCGATATTCTGCACAAGAGTGATATTGGCGGCGTTCGAGTTGGTCTGAGTGACGCGAGTGCGGTACGCGATGCATTTGAACTGATCGAATACCGGGCACGCAAGTACCTGCCTTCTGCCCGCATTTGGGGCGTACTGGTACAGGAGATGGTTCGTAAAGGCCGTGAAGTTTTGGTCGGCGTGAGTCGCGATCCGCAGTTCGGACCACTTATTGCGGTGGGAATGGGAGGCATTTATGTCGAAGTGTTGAAAGATGTTGCCTTCCGCCTCGCACCACTCAGTGTTGAAGAGGTGCAGGAACAGATACGTTCGATCCGTGCATACCCGCTCTTACGTGGTGTGCGTGGCGAAGCACCGGCTGACATCGCAGCGATTGAAGAGACGGTGCTGCGGGTGAGTCAATTGGTGACCGATTTCCCGGAAATTGTCGAGATGGATATCAATCCACTCGTCGTCCATCATGAAGGTGAGGGCGCAATCGTCCTCGATGCCCGGATCATCCTCAACTAATGGAGGCAATGATGGCAACACTGTATGTCGCCTCAACCGAAACCTACGTCGGCAAAAGTGCGGTGTGTGTGGGATTGCTGCGGCGGATGCAACAAGACGGTTTTCGTGTCGGGTATATGAAGCCGGTGAGTGTTTCGGTAACGCACACACCTGATGCGGTTCTCGATGAAGATGCTGCCTTTATCCGCCAAACCATCGGCCTGGAGGCGCCAATGGAGCAGGTGGCGCCGGTATTGATTACACCGGGAGTGATCGAGTCCATTTTACGTGGACAACCGCACTCATTTGCCAAAACGCTGCGCGATGCTTACCTGGCCGTGTCGCGTCAGAAAGATATTGTTGTCCTCGAAGGGACAAACACCTGGGCCGAGGGAGCATTGGTCGATCTGACCGCCGATCAGGTTACGGATATATTACAGGCTCCTGGTCTGCTCGTCTGCCGTTACACGTCAACCCTATCGGTTGATACCATTCTGAGCGTGCAGCGTTATGTTGGAGATCGCCTGCTTGGAGTGTTGATCAATCAGGTTGAAGAACCACACCGCGAGTTTGTGCGTAATCGGGTCACCCCATTCCTGGAGGGGCGTGGGATTCCGGTGCTGGGTATTCTACCACGTGACCGCTTGCTCTCCGGGGTAACGGTGAACGAGCTGGCTCAACATCTTGGCGGGCAGCTCATTGGGCGGCCCGAATGGGGTGAAAAGATGCTCGATTCGTTGATGATTGGGGCAATGGGCGCTGAGGCAAGCCTCTCATTCTTCCGTCGCCGGGCCAATAAGGCGGTGATTACCGGCGGCGACCGTAGCGATCTACAGTTGATCGCCTTGCAAACGAGCACTAATGCCCTGGTGCTGACCGGTAATATCCGGCCAACGATGCAGGTGATGGATCGGGCTGCCGAATTGGAAGTACCGATTATTCTGGTTGCCGATGACACGTTGAGCACCGTTGATCGCGCTGAGCGGTTATTTGGCCGAGTTCGGTTTCACCAAGAAGCAAAACTGCGCCGCTTTACCGAATTGCTTGATGCGCACTTCGATTTTGATCGATTGTATCGTCTGTTGGGTTTGCAAATCCATTAGGAAGTGGTATGACGACCGATCCGTTGCCCGAAAATGCCGAGGTGATCGGCCCATTGATCTTCGTGCCTAATCCTGACTATCCCTATCCGTTTCCAGTTGCCCGTCCTCCTCGTTTCTGGATGGAAGAGATCACCGGACGGTTGGCGGAGGCGATTGAGCAGTATATGCAGGGAGAACCCCTGAGTAGTGATCAGTTAGAGCTGATTAAGCTGTATCTGAAACAATATCTGGAACGTGCAGTGATTGATGGCAGTGCAGACCGTAAACGATTACTGAGTCGCATTGACCGTCTGCGTACCACTCGTGATATTGAGCGATTTGCCGATGAACTTTCTGAGGTGGGAGTTGAACCGTTCTGAGGCACTGTTCTACCGCTACGGCATACGCCCGATCTTGTTTCGGCTCGGTCGGGGCGACGCCGAGACGGCCCATGAACGTACCTTGCATATACTGGCGTTGATCAGTCGCTCACGCCTGTTGTGCAAGACCATCGGGCATCTGACCACAATTCGCGATCAACGGCTCCACCGCACAGTTTGCGGGATACCTTTTCCCAATCCGGTTGGGCTGGCCGCCGGCATGGACAAGGATGGTGTGGCAATACCGGCATGGGCAGCACTGGGCTTTGGCTTCGTCGAGGTTGGCACCGTCACCCATCACCCACAGCCGGGCAACCCCCGGCCACGCCTGTTTCGCTTACCAGAGCAGGAAGCGCTGATCAACCGGATGGGGTTCAACAATCAAGGCGCTGCCAGCCTCGCCAGACGATTGGACCGCTTGCAGCCGCCACCCATCCCGATTGGCGTATCAATTGGCAAGTCGAAGATTACCCCTCTCGAACTGGCAATTGATGATTACCGGGCGTCGTTTCGTCAGCTCTTTCCGTATGCGGCGTACATCGCCATCAATGTCAGCTCCCCAAACACGCCCGGCTTACGCCAATTACAAGACGCCAACCAGTTGCGTGCGCTGCTTGCAGCTCTGCAACACGAAAATGTGGAATTGGGTCGCACCGACCAGCGCGGCTCCCGGCCACTTCTCGTCAAGATTGCGCCTGATTTGAGCGATACAGCCATAGAAGAGGTGTTGACCGTCTGCGCTGACCACGGTGTTGCCGGTATCATTGCCACCAATACGACGATCAGTCGTGAAGGACTGACCGGGGTTAATCCGCGACTGGCAGCCGAAGCCGGCGGCCTGAGCGGGAGACCACTGACTGCACGTGCCCTTCACGTGGTACGCCTGATTGCCCGTTTGACAGGCAATCGCCTCCCGATTATTGGAGTCGGAGGCATTCATACACCTGATGATGGGTTACGTATGTTGGAAGCCGGTGCCAGCCTGATCCAGCTCTACACCGGACTAGTCTACTACGGGCCACTGTTACCCAGACGGATCAACCGCGCTATCCTTACGCACAGCAAGGTACAGCAATGAATGGCTTCCTCGGCACAAAAGCTACGTTTGCGCAAGACATTTCGCTGATCGGGAGTATTTTGGTCGCGATTGCCTTCACTATCGGCGCATATCTCGCCGTGAAAGGGTACTACACCGCACACCGCTGGGTACAAACGGGAGCTGCCGGTGTCAATCTCGCACTCGTATTCGGCGTGATGATCCCCTCGTTGCTGAATGTGTCGCCCGATGAAAACCTCACCCTGCCGGCAGCGGCCTTTGTGGCAATGCCAGCTCATGAGGTGATCGGTACGGTTGCGATGGTCTTTGGGGTATACGTCGTCCTGGTTGGAAATGAATGGCTCCCGCAGCACTGGCGCTTTACCAACTATAAGCTGTTCATGCGCATTGCTTTTGGCCTGTATCTGGCCGCAACCATCATTGGGGTTGCGGTGTATGTTTTGATCCACACCTGATAACGTTGTTCGACCTGAGATAGACTGGAGCGGTTCATCGTATGAGTCTCGCGCCACGCGAACGGATACTGGTTGCGCTCGATACACCCGATCTGAATACAGCAGTTGCTTTAGCAACCCGGTTGCGCGGGCAGGTTGGCGGCTATAAAGTCGGGCTGGAAATCTGCTCTGCGGTCGGCGTACCCCAGATTGTATCCGCCATGACTGCGGTTGGCGGAAGTGTCTTTCTCGATCTCAAACTGCACGACATTCCGAACACGGTCGCCGGTGCAGTTCGCGCCGTCTGCAATCTCGGCCCGGCAGTCCAGATGTTGACACTCCACTGTAGTGGAGGTAGCGCAATGCTCCGCGCCGCAGTCAATGCAGCCCAAAGCATGCCCTACCGTCCACTGCTGCTCGGCGTTACCTTGCTCACCAGTCTCGATGCCACAGCACTCGCCGGCGAACTGCGTGTCACGTCGGACATCACCGACTACGTAGTTCATCTGGCTCGCATGACGCAGGATTGTGGTCTTGATGGCGTGGTAGCTTCGCCGCACGAAGTGAGTGCCATTCGTGCTGCCTGCCCTCACGTGCGGATAGTTACCCCCGGCATTCGTCCACAGTGGGCTGCAGAAGGTGACCAGCGTCGCATTATGACACCGGCAGCCGCCCTGCGCGCCGGCGCCGACTATCTGGTCATCGGACGGCCAATCACTGCTCCGCCAGCAACCATCGGCGATCCGGTCACCGCAGTCGCACGGATTCTTGCAGAATTGGAACAGGAATGATAGAAGCTTATGACCGAGGCGAATCTCTTGACCATCCTTCAGGAATTAGGAGCAATTGTCACCAACGACCATATCGTGTACACCTCTGGGCGCCACGGCAGTAGTTATGTCAACAAAGACGCACTCTACCCACACACAGCTGCGGCCAGCATGGTGGGGGCTGCTCTGGCTGGACACTTTGCCACCGCCGGGGTCGAGACCGTTGCCGGGCCAACCATTGGTGGAGTCATTATGGCACAATGGACGGCTCATCACCTGTCGCAGATCTGCGGACGTGAAGTGCTGGCCGTTTATGCTGAAGAAGAGCAGCATGACAATGGCAAACGACGGGTCTTCCGGCGCGGATATGATGCCCATATTGCCGGAAAGCGCGTTCTGGTTGTTGAGGATGTGATGACAACCGGTGGTTCAGTCCGCCTGGTCGTGGAAGCGGTAATCGCTGCCGGAGGAACTGTTATCGGCGTTGGCGCTCTCTGTAATCGCGGCGGCATCACCGCAACCGATCTTGGTATTCCTCAATTGGTCGCCCTTACCGAATTACCGTTGGAAAGTTATCCGGCTGAAACTTGTCCGCTCTGTGCTGCCGGTGTACCGATCAATACCCGGCTGGGCAAGGGAGCAGCCTATATTCGTAACCTGACAACGAACCCATAACCATCAACAACCATCAACATTATGATAATACCGGTGTGAACAACGGCAAACTCTACAAACAGCCCACATTGTGAAGAATAGTTGTTATCGATACGGGAAGATCAACCTGACACACAAGCACACGCAACGTGTACAATAGTAGTGCCCGTATACGCACATGTACAAGCAACAGGATGAACTATGGAGTCACTTGCTCGTTTTGTTCGACTCAGTACAGCCGGCCTCCTGCTTGACGTCAACACCTTTCGCGCCCAACGCGACAATCCGTATGCATTGCGCGAAGGCTTCCTCGTCGTGATCGCAGTAGGGATCATTGTTGGGATTGCCAGCCTGATCGGTAGAATCCTAAGCAGAATGGCCACTCCTGATCCGGCAGCGGTGATCGAAGTGTTGCAACGTTCCTTTGAACGCATACCACTCTTTAGCGGTTTGCAAGAGATCAATCCCGACTTTTCCTTTGAGCCAATCTTCAATCTGTTGACAGAGGTGTTTAGTAATCTGCAATGGAGTGGTCTTGTCGGTGCCATCGTCACCCCATTGGTGTATGTTCTGGGCTGGCTGATTTACGGCACTGTTGCGCATCTGGCAGCCCGTTCGTTAGGTGGCGATGGCACGTTTGCCCAAACGCTCGGCTGCACCGCCCTGGCCAGCGGTGCAAACCTGCTGGCTGCGGTACAGTTCATTCCCTTCGCTACTACGTCCGGCACAACCCTGCTCGGTCTAATTGGCTGCTACCTTGGTCTTCGTACTGCCCATAACCTACCGGCATGGCGAGCTTTCTGGGCAACACTTATTGGACCAATTCTGCTGATCCTTGTCCTGCTCGTGGTCAGTTGTGGAGCACTCGCACTATTGATTGCCAGTGCTCAAGGGAGTTGATATGTCTGTGATCGACACCTTCAATGGCGCATTGACATTGAACCAGCGTGTCTTTAGTGAGATGCGCGATGCCCCTGATGGCGTGCGTCGTGGTTTTCTGATCATCTTGCTGGTTGGATTGCTGGTTGGTGTCATTCAGAGTGCCAGCGCATTGATCACTTCCGCCAGTCCTGATCGGACAGTTGCGGCCTTTGTTATCGGTTATCGCGAGGCTATCGAACAGCAGCGTCAAACGGCCACAACCCCTGAACAACGTGAAGTGTTGCGGTTGTTTGAAGAGAGCACAGATGAACTGGCCGAGATGGTTCGCGAACTGGTTACTCTGCCCACACTTTTACCACGACCGGTAAGCCTCTTCTTGCAGGCACTCGGTCAGACAGTGTCAAAACCGCTCGAATATCTAAGCGATATGTTGCTGGCTGTGGTTCTGACTCACATCGCTGCCCGTCAATTGGGCGGGCAGGGCGGTATTCGAGCAATGGTTGCTGTAGGCTCGCTCTCGGTAGCGCCTCATGCCCTTGATGCGCTAACATTCATCCCAGTGCTAAACCTACCGATCAGTATCATCGCCTGGGGATGGGGGTTGATTGTCTTGATCACCGGAACGGCTGTCGTGCATCGGCTTGATACCGGCAAAGCGACACTGGCCGTGCTGCTCTATCCCAGTCTGCTGATTATACTGAGCATCTTGCTGAGTTGCATCCTGCTTATTGGTCTTGTCTCACTATCAGCAGGACTGGGTGCATAATCCGGTCTAAACACTGTCAATGGTGTGGCGCAGAGCTGCTACGCCACACCATTGTGACATCATCAGCCCATCGGCAGTGAGGAGGATAAGGCGAGGAAGAGGGGGAGATGTGCTTCAACAGCCAGCTTCCAACCCTTGACCTGAAGAGCAGGCACTTACCGCACGTCGAATCTGAACACCCTCACGAGTCGTAGCAGATCGCTACCTGCCCCTATCGCTATCAAACCGTTGGGTTATGTTCGTAGTCGGCAACTGTCTGTTTACTATGCATCACGCCAGATCGGTAATGCACCACCGCGGCTGATCAAGGCAGCCCCAAGTCCCCAACTGGCAATCGCATAACCTGCCAGCATTCCTGCCAGCGGGCTAACAAGGCTTATGATTACCAATGGCACGATCATGATCAATGCGCCTGATACCGTCGCTAACGGCGGACTCAAGGCCACTGCAGGTGGCCAGGTTGCAGCGATTGCCCGCGCAATACCGGTAAAGCCGACAACATAGGGCAGGTGCAAAAGCACGACCAGTGGAATAAAGAGCAGCAGTCCCACCAGACTCAGGGTCAGCAGGCCAAGCAGGAATGGCATTGCCAGCAGGACCAGAACAGTGGAGAGCAAGCCAACCAGCGCACTCCGCAGTGGCGCAGCGCGGAGAGCACGACCGATCCCGGCGGTACGGCGGGGCCAGATCAACGTCACAGCAATGCTTAGTAATAAGACAACAAACCAGGTGATAAGTGCATTACTACCCGGCGGTAACCAGCGCCGACCCGATGTCTGTCCACTGAGCACATTAACCAGCGACGTGACCAGCGCGGCCCCAGCCAGGGGTTCAATACCGATCACTGCACCTTGCAAGGTAACCGGGTTAGCAATCGTAATACCACCTGCGATTGCCAGGACATTCCCCTCTACGACTGCGCCCGCATCAAGCTCAATTGCGCCGGTATAACTCACCACATCACCGCGCACAATCCCGTACACGGTAATCGAGCCGGCCCAACTTGTCACATCACCATCAACCTCGCCCAGCACAATCACCGGTTGATCGAAGGTTGACAGGTTACCACTGTAAC
The DNA here is from genome assembly GCF_034432675.1 of Chloroflexus sp. Lineage (GTDB taxonomy): Bacteria > Chloroflexota > Chloroflexia > Chloroflexales > Chloroflexaceae > Chloroflexus. Next base: position 26,030 of record NZ_DAOUBI010000187.1, read on the forward strand.
GTTCGCCGGCAGCAACGACCACCGGTGCAGGTGAGGAGTGCGTGCCGGCAAATAGCGGCACCCATGGCACGAGAAACAACAGCAATCCGAGCAATAGCCAGCGTTGCCACATCTAGTGAACCTCTTGAACCTCTGCAAGTGGAGTATCGACGATCAACCGCCACCAAAACCATCCCACACCAAGGAAAAGTAGCAAGCCAGGCAATAACCACCATGCTGCTGACAGCCAGAGGTTCCATAACGGTTTGGCGATCAAAATCATTGCCAACACCAGCCGTCCCAATCCCGTTTCGGGATCGCCCAACAGCATTGCCGGGCCACTGCTGTCAATCAGTAAACCCCAACCACCGATAAGCATAAAAAGGACTGGCAGGACCAAGACCCATCGATACCAGGATCGCCGAACCGGTGGTGGAGCTGACAATTGCCGAACGATCCGCGCCGACAAATTAGCCGGCGGGACTGCCATTTGCGGCTCTCCCCAGCGCGCTAACAACATGCGTAGTTCGGTTTCGGCTGCTGCCAATTCAGCATCGGTCAACTCATCATCCCCTCTATATTCCATACCTCCTCCTCGGCGGCGAGTGCCTCTTGCAACATCTTGCGCGCCCGGTGCAGCCGGGTCTTCACTGTAGCTTCGGTCAAGCCTAACACCTGACCGATCTCTTCATACGACAGATCATACCAGTAGCGCAACACGGTGACTCCACGGTAGGTAACAGGGAGGCGCTGTAGCGCCCGCTGCACTACTTCCTGTTGCGCACGTTGCAATGCACTTCGCTCCGGCCCTGGCTGCGTGCTCGGCAGCCAAAATGCCACATCTTCAAGGGTTAACCAGTTGAAGCGCCGGCGACGCAGGCGATCAATACAATAATTCGAGCCAATCGTCAGCAGCCACGTTACCAAACGGCGCGACGGATCATAGCTCTGGAGATTACGAAATGCCCGTAGAAATACTTCTTGAACAGCATCTTCCGCCTCGAATGCGTCACCCAGCATACGATATGCCTGATTATACAGAACACCGGTATAACGCTGGACAATGGTCGCACAGGCCGATTGATCGCCTGCACAGGCACGAGCAACAAGCTCTGCTTCATCAGGCTGTAATTCACTCACAGGTATTCCTCACATGATGTTATACGCTATATTCAATTAAACGTTGCAACGCACGAAAACTTCCTGCAATCTAATCATCCAACATCACCTGCGATCACAAAGGCATCCCGTCGTCATACTATTACATTGCCGATCAACATGCAATCCCTCAAATGCTAGCGTACTCTACCAATGAGTCGTATGCTCTCAACTTGCAAGAGCGGGCAGATTCGTGTACCATCTTGCGTGATGCGACGGTCGTTCGCATTCCGTCGTCAGTCAACTGGAGGAAGCCGTGACCGCTAACATCAATCGTGATCAAATTCGCGCCGCCCTTGGCGAAACCGATCCTACCTTTAGCTTCTACCTCGATCTGGTCTCTGGAGAGGTGTTGCGCGTGCCAGACACCGATCCAAGTGCTGAAGCTGAAGCACTCCGCAACCAGGTGATGGAAGGGTATGGTGATCGGTATCGCTACATTCCCGGTGGCAAGACAAACCCTACCGACAGCGATGTCCAGGTGTGGCTTGAAGCCGAAGGGATAGCATAATTTCGCTTCCCGCAAGCCACACAAGGCAGGAAGCAGCAGATTCTTCCTGCCTTGTTGATCTTGTTTTGACTCTTAATGTAAGCTACCACCTGCGCTCAGCAGCACGTTCCCATCGACGTGTTACGTCACACCTTACGGTAGCAACCCAAATTGTACCCATCCTCTGTGCCCTCTGTGTCTCTGTGGTGACAAAGGAAGCAACTTGGGTTAACTCTTACTGCTTTTCGTAGGGCTTACCGACAGCCGCCGGCCCCACCGCACGCCCGATCAAGCCTGCTAACACAATCATAGTGACCACGTAGGGGATGACTTGCAGGAATTGCACCGGTACCGGCCCACCCAATACCTGCACTTGCAGGATTTGGAAGCGTGTACCTAATGCCTCGGCAAATCCGAACAACATCGCACCACCAAAGGCACCGAACGGCATCCACTTCCCGAAAATCATGGCTGCCAGCGCAATAAAGCCTTTGCCGGCGGTCATGCCATCATCGAAATTGCCCACCGTCTCGATAGAGAACCAGGCTCCACCCAGACCGGCAATACATCCGCTGATGAAAAGATTAATATAGCGCATGCGGTTGACAGCGATACCCACGGTGTCGGCAGCCTTTGGATTCTCGCCGACGGCACGGGTGCGCAACCCCCAGCGGGTCATGAACAGCACGATATGCGTGGTGATCACCAGCAACAGCATCGCAAAAAAGATTGGCTTCCCGCCGAAAATGATCGTCCCCAATACCGGGATCGAATCGAGTGAGCGGGCCAGATCGGGGAAACCGGCATCGGCGATCATGGTCGAGAGGGAGGGAAGCGTTACGCGGCCACCACCCTCGGTCACGATATACTGCCGGCGCAGGTAGCCGGTAATGCCGATTGCCAGAATATTGACGACTGTACCGCTAATGATCTGATCGGTGCGAAATGAAATTGAGAGCAGACCATGCAGTAAAGCCATCACGCCACCGATAACAACAGCCCCCAGGACACCGACCCAGATTTGGCCGGTGAAGACAAAGATGGCGAAACCAAACGCTGCTCCTATCAACATCATGCCTTCGATAGCGATGTTGATAACGCCGGAACGCTCAGCCCAAATCCCGGCCAACGCTCCCAATGCCAGCGGCGTCCCCAGACGTAGTGACTCGCTCAGCATGACCGTAGCATTGGTCTGCTTACCGGCGGCTGCCCAGATCAAGATCGCTGGAAACAGCAACACTGCACTTGTCCACAGCAGACCATCTGCCCAACGATGGGCACGATTACTCAGCCCCAAACCGCCGGCGATGAGCATGATGATACCGGTAATAGTCAGACTCCAGGCGGTAGGAAAAGCAATGATCGGCTGTGGTACAGCGAGTGCAATCCGCGAGACCTGGCTGTCACCGGCTAATGCCAGCGGAACATAGTTAATCAGCATGAACAGACCAAGAATGGTAAAGAAACCGGCGATAACTTGCCGGCGCGTTATGCCCTGGCGGCGCTTTCCCATTGACAACGTCCTTTCCTTCTCACAATCGCACTCGATATGATACCATGAGTGGCAATTGTCGGGTAAACATACAGTGTTGGTTTCGATTTGCAAATACAAACCACAAACATTCTTCACAGGTACACATTATCGCTATGGATAACCAGACCCCACCGCAAGACAATCACGACACAGCTCCTTTGGCGACCGATCACGATCTGCCAGCACAGTCAACGCTCTTGCCAGACAGCCCTCAACCCAGTCTTACCCAACTGATCGAAGCGTTACTCTTCGTCGCTACCGAACCAATGACACTCGACCAACTGACGCGCACTCTTGACGTAGAAGTGACTGAGGTTGTGAAGGCTATTGATGAGCTAAGTACAATTTATGCTCAGCGCGGGATACGACTCCAACGACACAACGATCACGTGATGTTTGTCAGTGCACCCGAAGCTGCGCCGACTATCAGGCGTTTTCTCGGTGCACAGCAAAACCAGCGCCTCTCGCATGCTGCCCTCGAAACCCTGGCCATCATCGCGTACCGACAGCCAATTACTCGTGCCCAGATCGATGCAATACGTGGCGTTGACAGCAGTGCTGCCCTCCGCGCTCTGCTCAGTCGCGACCTCATTTGTGAGGCGGGAAGGCTTGAGGTGCTTGGCCGACCAATTCTGTACGCGACAACCCCCACCTTCTTACAACAGTTTGGTCTTACCAGCTTAGACGAGTTACCACCGATTGAGATACCAGAAGCGGAGAAAGAGTAGCTAAGCCGGCGCCAGGGCAAACCGCGTGTTGCAGCAGCACATGCGGTGCGGCCCACCACCGTATGCTCTCACTCTACGTCATGGCGGCAGCGGGAGGCGCACCGGAACCACCTGATCGGTTTAGCAGAGAGTGGAATGGAGAGGGACGATGGTGACAGCCATACCACCGGTGAACCCTGGGCAGACGTATCCCGGCGGCTGAGGCGACAAACGCAGCGGTGCGAAAGTCATGTTTCCGCACGCTATGCTGGCGGCACATTATCCCTGAGCGCGGAAAGCGGAAGTTCCCACTTGAATGAAAGTTGTCTAAATAGACAGGTTCCCTGTCGGGAAAGGATAAGCACAGTATACCCACTGACTACTCGCACGTATGTTAGATGCCCTCAGATGGGGAGCATGCCCAACACCTTCTCCGTTACTCGGTCTTTCTTCAGCGGTCGGATCGTTTATCCACCTCCTTCTCCCCGACTTTCCACGCATTATCCACATCCACCCTGCTCTTGCAGGCTAGCTGTACTCATCGCTATTAAGTGCATTGGAATGAGGAAAATCACTCTTTAACAAACTCTTTCTCCATTGAGTTATCCACAATTATCCACAACTTAATCTCAACATAACATACACCTAGGTTGACGATGATCGCAAGAAACACGACACTACCACCGCCTATCACTATAAGAAACCGTTATAGATTTCCTGTATCTTGTTGCTTGAAATATGAGAACAGATCGAGTATGATGACAACACGTCAAGAGAAGACTTGCTGCCCGCTCTCACCACGAGCGCACTGCAAACACCAACAATGATGTTGCCCTCCCCGCGTCCCGGCGCGGGTCATTCATTATGTGTACGCAGGTGAAGCACGGCTCGCAAGGAGGCGCAGGGTGAATCTAACACAAATTTGGAAAGCAACACTATCGGCCCTTCAAACACAGACCTCGCGTCACGATTACGAGGTGCTGCTGCGACCGGCTACGCTCTTATCACTCGATAATGGAGCAGCCTTCATTGGGGTTTCGTCACCAGGGCAGAAGGAAGGGCTGGAGAATCGTTTGCTCATGCCACTGCGTAATGCTCTCGCCCGTGTCGTAGGGTATCCGGTACAGGTGCAGGTGTTGATTGCCAACCTGAATTCACGTACCGAGCCTTCACCCCCCCTGCTCAATGGTTCACGCTTGCTGAGCGAGTCAGAGCCTGTTGTTGCCGAGACCCCGGCACCAGCGTTTACGTCGGGTAACGGCACCAGCGAACGTGCAGTTCAGCTCGACCTGGCCAGCGCAATGCGATCGGGTATGCTGAACCCTCGCTATACATTTTCCAGTTTCATCGTCGGTTCGAGCAACCGACTGGCCCACGCGGCATGCCTGGCTGTTGCCGATAATCCCGGTCAGGCGTATAATCCGCTCTTCCTGTACGGCGGTGTAGGATTGGGCAAGACCCACCTGCTGCACGCTATCGGTAATCGCGTCCTCGACCGCGATCCGGAAATCAATGTTCTGTACGTGTCGTCAGAAAAATTCACAAATGATTTAATTAACGCCATTCGTCGGCAGCAGACTGAAGAGTTTCGGATGCGCTATCGCAACATCGATGTCTTGCTGATTGATGATATTCAATTTATTGCCGGTAAAGATGCGACCCAGGAGGAGTTTTTTCACACATTTAATACCCTTCATTCAGCAGCCAAGCACATTGTGATTAGCTCTGATCGTCCACCGAAGGCCATTTTAACCCTCGAAGAGCGGTTGCGTTCTCGCTTTGAATGGGGTCTGATTGTTGATGTGCAACCCCCTGATCTGGAAACGCGCACCGCCATTCTCCGCGCCAAAGCGGAGCAGATGAGTGTCCATGTGCCCGATGAGGTGATCGACTTTCTAGCCCACAAGATTCAGAGCAATATCCGTGAGCTGGAAGGTAGCCTCAATCGGGTTGCGGCCTACGCCGAGCTCAACCGTGCGCCGATCACCATCGAGACGGCAACCGCTGCCCTGGCCGATTTGCTCGGCAATCAGCGTCGCCGGCGGATCAGCGCCGAAGCTATTCTCCAAATTGTGAGCGAGCACTACGGGATTGAAGTAGAGCAACTCCGGGCGCGAAACCGCTCGCGCCACGTAGTCGTGCCACGACAGGTAGCGATGTACCTGCTTCGCGAAGAGACGGAAAGCTCGCTGGTTGATATTGGCAATCTCCTCGGTGGGCGTGACCATACCACTGTGATGTACGGTTGCGAGAAGATTGCCGAAGAGATTAACAGTGATAGCCGTCTGCGCAGCGAAGTCATGACGATCCGCGAACGTATTCAGATGCTGCGTGGGTAGAAAAACCGTACCATAAACGAACACAACCCCGTCAGAGCACTGTTGGACAGTGCTCTGTCTGTTTTATCAGGCTAATATCACATCTGTGACTCGATAATGCTATAATAACTCAAGTTGCCACCTATACTGTGACAGGCTACGGAGACTGACTGCCAGGATGACCAGCACGACATTGCCCGT
>NZ_DAOUBI010000188.1:0-4738 GCF_034432675.1 Chloroflexus sp.
TACCATTACCCGTGGCGCGACGTTTGGCGTGCAGCAGCCATGCTGCCGCGCCAGCCGTGCTTGCGATCCGACGCGGGATAGAGCGGATTTCCCGCCAGGCACGCCCGTCTACCTTACCCATCCGTGATGAGCAGCAGTGCAGGTTGTGAAGCAGACTTTCCGCCTGTCCATCAGCATTACCCCATGTTCATCACGTACCAGGAGCGCAGACGGGAAGCCTCCCCCTCACAGCCAGGCCACCCCATCACCGGTCATCACCAGCGAAGACTCACTGCCTGCAATGACCACTATGCCATACGAGAACCTTCCCACCCCCGATAGTGTAACAATTGTCATCGCACGTGAGCGATTCCCTTGATATAATCAAAAAAGTATTCGACACTCATACCCACCGCCTATGAACCAAGACATCCGTATTGCAATCGATCTCCCTCCCGGCGAGTCTGAAACCCTCGCCCTCGTGTTGCAGCAGGGTGGCTTCACCACCCGCCCCGTGCAGCACCGCGACCTCGACTGGCAGACGATCATGGTCGTGATCCGCGATGCCGGCGACATCGCCGCCGCCACGACCGCCATTATCGCCCTGGCGGAACGGATTATCGCCTACTGCAAATCCATGCGCGACCAGGGGAAGACAGCGCAGGTCACGCTGCGCCGCGCCGGCCAACCGCCGCTCGAACTGGCCCACGCGACCGACAAGGAGGTGCTGGAATGGCTGCTCAAGACACCGCCGCAGGACTGATGCCGGTGCGGATGCTGCTGCTCTTCGCCGCACCGCTGGTCGTGTAGCGCAATGGCGAGCTGACACCGATTCCCCTGCTACCGGTGCAGCAGGAGATTGAGAGTCTGGAACAGACCTGCCGTGACCTGGGGGTGGCGATTGAGATTGAGACCGCCATCGCCACCACCCATCGGCTGGGACATCTCTTCGCTACCGCCCGCCAACCGTTCGATATCCTGCATTTCAGCGGACACGGTAGCCGCCACCTCGACGGTTCGAGTGTGCTGGCGCTGGAGAATGAGGCTGGCATGCTGCGCGATCTCCACGCGGACGAGTTTCGCCGTCTGATCGGCAATCAGCCGTGCCGGCTGGCCTTCCTCAGCGCCTGCCATTCTGCCGGTCTGGCCGAGGCCCTGATCGCCGCCGGCGTCCAAAATGTCGTTGCGATCAATGCCACCGATCCGGTGCTTGACCGCGCCGCCCGTATCTTCGCCGTCCGTTTCTACGCCGCCCTGTTCGCGGGCTGTTCGGTGAACGAAGCGTTTGCCGCCGGACGGGCAGCGGTGTTCGCCGACGACGATCTGCGCCAGGTGTCCGATCCGGAGACGCTCCAGCCCCTGAATGTGCAGGAAGAGGTGAAGTTTCGCCTCTTGCCGGAGGACGATCCACGCCACGCACAACCACTCGTACCGGTGCCACCACCCGGCAACCTGGTATTTCGGCGACCGCCATGGCAACAGACCAACCTCAGCCCGGTGAGCGCCGATCCCTTCGTTGGCCGCAGCCGCGAACTGCACATCATTGCTCAGGCGCTGCTCGACAATCGCTGCGTGGCGACCACGGTATGGGTGGTATGGGCAAGACCGCGCTGGCCGAGGCGGCGGCCCGCTGGCAGCACGAACGCGCCCGCTGGCGGGACGGCGTCTGGCTGGTTGCGCTGCGAAACGTGAACAGCGCGGATGATGCGCACGGCCGGATTGCGCTCGCACTGGGGTTAGACCCCAGGAATGCCGAAAACAATATCACCCTGGCCTGGGCACTGTCCAATCGCCAGAGTCTGCTTGTCCTCGACGACCTCGACGGCCTGCTCATCCACGACCGTCAGGGCCTGATCGACCTGCTGCGAGCACTGCTCGGCACCCGCTCCCTGCGCCTGATCACCACGGCACGGATCAACCTGCCGGGACAGGTGCATCATCAGGCGCTCGAACTGACCCAGTTCATACCGGAGGACGCCCGACCGCATTCCGCACCTACGCGCCACCCCTGACAGCGTGGGGCGCCTGGACCCTAGATGAGTGGCGTGACCTGATGCAGTTTCTGGACGGCTATCCCTTCCCGATCCGGCTGGCGGCGACGGCGATGCGCCAGGCCCACCTCAGCCTGAGCAACCTGCGCTGCCGGTTACAGGCCAACCCCCAGGGCACATTGCGTTATCCGGGGGATGCCGAGGATCGCGAGACCAGCCTGGCCGCTACCCTCGACCTCTCGTACACCATCCTCCCCCCCAATGCCCAACGCGCCTTTATGGTGCTGGCGCTCTTCCCGGCGGGATTGACGCGCAATGCCGCCCAGACCATCCTGCACCTGGCCGACGAGACACTAGAGACGGTTGTGCGCTACGGTATGGCCGAATGGCGTGGTCACGCCGACTATGCCCAGTGTGCCTTACCGGAACCAGCCCGGTGCTATGCCGAAGACCGGCTCGCGCGGCACATCCCGGACGCATTCGCACAGTGCGCCCCCGCTACCCTGGTATACGTTGCCAACCTGATCGAGGCGAACGACGAAGCGATTATCAACGGGAACGAACGCACCGCCATCACCATCCTGACCCTCGAACAACCCAACCTGACCCGCTACCTGGACTGGGGCTATGACCACGACACAGAAAGCAACGGTGTCAACCGTGCGGCACGGGCCACAGCCCGGCTGGGGCACTACTGGATGCTCAAAGGTGAACGAAGCCGGCCAGAGGTTCTGGCGCGCCTGGAACGCGCCCTGACCGCTGCCCGCCGCAGCAACGACCGCCTCGGCGAAGCCAACACGCTCAAAGCCATCGGCGACGTGCAGCAGTTTTAGGCCGACCGCGACGCGGCCATGCGCAGCTATGAGGCGGCGCTGACCCTCTTCCGCGACATCGGCGCCTGCCTCGGCGAAGCCAACACGCTGGCTGCGCTGAGCCGTCTGCACCTCGATATTGACCCGACAACGTCCCGGCAGTTGCTCGAACAGGCACTGACGCTGCAGCGGCTGATCAATGACCGATACAGCGAAGGCGCTGATCTCGGCAACTACGGCATTGCCCTTATGCAACGCGGGCGCAATGCGGAAGCCTTGCCCTATCTGCAACAGGCGCGGGAGGTGTTTGCAGCGCTTCAGATGGCGCACCAGGTTGAGATGGCAGATCAGTTGATTGCGCAGGCGTCGGCTGGTGGGTAAGTGGTGGCTGGCGGATGGAGGTCGCAGGGCACGGGTCGGCGGCTGGGGTAGGGTGGTAGGTAGATTGGGCGACCAGTCTTACGACGCACCGCATGGACAACAAACACACGCTTGCCGCGACCAATAACCAGTCTGCCCGCTGCCGCTATCGCAGTCCACTCATTCGACCATTACACGGCCTCATCCGCCGCCAACCACACCCACTCGATCAACCGCGCCGTCAGCCGGAGGCAGATTACCCGCTGGTCACCGGCAAGCAGACAATGGGCTAGCGATCAGGCAGCTCCGGCACCGCCATCATCGTCGCCTGCATCAGGGCAATCGGAACGCGCCGGTCACCATCAACGGTAAACGCCTCGCCGGCGCAGACAGTCACCGTTTTGCCGGCACGCACCACGCGCCCCACCGCCAGAAAGCGCTGAACACGGGCCGGGCTGAGAAAGTTGACTTTGAATTCCACCGTCAGCACTTCACGCCCGACCGGCATCAATGTCAGCGCCGCATAGCCACAGGCGCTATCCAGAATGCTGGCAATAGCACCGCCGTGGATGTAGCCATGCTGCTGGCTATAGGTCGGATCAGCAGGCATAGTGATTGCCACCTCGCCGGGTTTAAGGTGTTCGATCACAGCATGAAGCGCCTGCATCAGCCCCTGACGGGCAAAACTGGCCCGGACACGCGGTTCCCAATCGGGGGTTTGTGGATGGAAGGTGTGCATGACTCTCTCGACCGCATTGCAGCGGCTATGGTTCATCGGGAAACGATAGCTGTATTATACGATATCTCCTGTGCGTGGTGAACGGCGTTATCGAGGGGGAGCACGCCCTCACCCCCGGCCCCTCTCCCACGTGCGCGGGCGAGGGGCGTTTAGATGTATTGGGGCGTCCTGATCGGACATCTGGCAGCATAGGCCATAACCGCCACCTGTTTCCCTGCTGCTGCACGTGAACGATGCACCGCTGGACGCCGGGTAGGGGCGACGCATGCGTCGCCCCTACCACGCCGACAACTAGCCACAAGCAACTCGCCAGTGGCACATCCGGTAACGCTTCTGCACGAGGATGACACCCGAACCATGCACCTTGTTGAGCACGATTCGGTATGCGACGGTAGCCATGCCTGTGTCTCATCCATTGCGTCTGTCTTTGCAGGGCATGGGGGTGCCCCCCAACCCGCCCCCGCTGGGGGCGGGAGTCATCGGCGCAGGGCGGATGGTGAGTGCGCCTCCGGTGCTCTCCCAGTGGGGCGATAGGCCGCTTTCCGCTGTCCTGTTGTCTGTCCTTGTATCACCCCCACCCCAGCCCGCCCCCGCTGGGGGCGGGAGTTTGCCTCCCCCAGCGGGTGAAACACCTTACCATTCCTCCCCCCAGCGGAAGAATTACCTTACCATTCCTCCCCCCAGCGGCTATGCATGACCCACATATCGCGCTGCGTTAGGCCAGGTTGCACGCGCTCCCCTGGCGCAGACTTCCAGCCTGCGTGGAGGCATCCTCGCCAGCACCGGCAGGTGCTGGCCGTGGCCGCTGGTGCGCAGGCACGAACCTGGTACAACCAAACGTCTACGCGCAGGGATCG
>NZ_DAOUBI010000189.1:0-11107 GCF_034432675.1 Chloroflexus sp.
CCGCACGCCAAACTGCGCGACACGCGCATGACGAGCGGGTAATGCAATCCATCCAGCACGTGCTGGCACGGCTGGAGCGGCGCATTGTCACCGGGCCAGTCGTCCACAACAGTACCTATTTGTGGATAATGCATAGCGCGGTGGGAGAGGAGCGGGGGCTGGGGGTGAGGTGAGGTCTCCCCATGTCAGCAATGCTTGCCGCGACGTTCCATGCTCAGCGGGGTGCCACCACCAGTGCAGGTAGCCGGGCGGCACCTGCGGCGATGATCAGACAGGCACAGCCGCTCCTGAAGAAGGCACTCCCCAGTCCAAAAGGAGTAACCACCATACGGCGAGCACGTGCATAGCTGGCGCACGAGGGAATGGTACCGGCACCGCGTGCGCGGAGGCGCACGCTCCCAGCGCCTGGCTCCTCCCTCCAGCACTGGTGCCGGCACCGTGCGCACCGGAGACGCACGCTCTCAGCTCCCAGATGGAGAGCACGCAGCCCCCACTCCCCACTCCCCACTCCCCAATGCGAGTGGAGCGGGGGTAGCGGGTAGAGGTGAGGAGCATAGGAGATCACCCCCACCCCGCCCCCCCTCGCTGGGGGCGGGAGTCGACTTTGCCGCATCAGGCAGTCTCGGCAAAGGCTTCTGCGCTCCCCTCTCCTGGCAGCGCTGCGCGGGAGAGGGGTTGCGGATGATGGCCTATCAAAAACGAACGTAGCACAGGCCAAAAGCCTGTGCTACGGTGACAGGTACGGTGATACCGCTACTCGTTGCTCTGGTGGGTTTCGAGATAATTCAGCGCGTCAGCGACGGTCTGAATCTTCTCGGCCTCTTCATCCGAAATCTCAACGCCGAACTCTTCTTCAATTGACATAATCAATTCAACCAGATCGAGTGAGTCTGCGTTCAGATCTTTGGTGAACGATGCCGAAGGTACAACCAGCTCTGGCTCAACACCGAGCTGATCGACAATAATCTTACGCAGGCGCTCTTCCATCTCAGGCGAAGCCATACGAGTTACATTCCTTCCTTTCAAAGACGGCTATTCCTCAACAGTATCATCGCGGTCGGCCAGGTAGCGCGTTACCACCGTACCGAGCACGCCATTGACAAACCGGCTCGAATTGTCGCTGCCGAACTGTTTCGCCAGTTCAACCGCCTCGTTGATCACAGCTTTTATCGGTGTGCGCTCGGCATCATCAATCAGTAGCTCGAAGAGGGCAATCCGTAGCACCGCCTTATCAACTCCCGGCATCTGAGCTACCGGCCAGTTTGGTGCTGCCTCCTCGATGATCCGATCCAGATACGAGCGATGCTCCCATGCGCCAAACACCAGTCGCCGGAGAAACTCAGCACTCTCCTGCGACATTGGTTCATCAGTGAGCCGGCGCTCGAGCACTTGATCAATTGCATGATCGGTTTCATCAACTTCAAAGAGGATCTGCAATGCTGCGATCCGTACCCGATGCCGCTGACTTGCCAACCTTGCCCTCCCCATACGCATCCCGTCACCGTTTTATACCGGATTGAGTGTCTCTTTCCATTGGCGCAGTAATTCAGCCACGTAACCGGTGTGAATGCGACCTGCCCGGAACTCCGGATCGTCGATCAGCGCCAACTGGAACGGGATGGTTGTTTTAATACCAGTAATCACGCACTCGTTGAGCGCTCGCCGCATCCGGTTGAGCGCTTCGTCGCGTGTGTCGCCAAAGGTAATAATTTTCGCCAGCAATGAGTCGTAGGTTCCGGGTGGTGTGTACCCGGAATAGAGGTGAGAGTCGACTCGAACTCCAGGGCCGCCGGGCGGCAAATAGAACTCAACTTCACCACTTGCCGGTAAAAAGTCACGCTCCGGGTCTTCGGCATTGATCCGGCACTCGATTGCGTGCCGCGCTATTTTAATGTCTTCCTGGCGCAGCGTCAAGCGCTCGCCGCTGGCGATGAGTAACTGCCAGCGTACGAGGTCGATTCCGGTCACCTGTTCGGTAACGGGATGTTCAACCTGAATGCGGGTGTTCATTTCGATGAAGTAGTAGTTGCCGTCCTGATCGAGCAGGAATTCGAGCGTGCCGGCATTCACATAGCCAATCGACTTGATCCCACGCACAGCATCGGACCCCATCCGCTCGCGCAATTCGGGGGTGACTGCCGGTGATGGCGCCTCTTCAACGATTTTCTGGTGACGACGTTGCGCCGAGCAGTCGCGTTCGCCGAGGTGGATGGCATGACCATACTGGTCGGCCAGAACCTGGATTTCGACGTGGCGCACGCGGGTGAGGTATTTTTCCAGTAGAAGCGCACCATTCCCGAACGCTGCCTCGGCTTCGGCGCGCGCAGTGGGGAAGGTGCGCTGGAGATCGGCTTCGTCGTAAGCGACACGCATGCCGCGACCACCACCACCGCCAGAGGGCTTGAGCAGTACCGGATACCCGATCTGACGGGCGACATCGATGGCCTCTTCGAGCGAGCGAACTTCGCCATCAGAGCCGGGTACGGTTGGGACGCCGGCTTTGCGCATTGTCTCGCGCCCAATCGCCTTATCACCCATCAACCGGATCGGTTCAGGCGGCGGACCGATGAAGGTCAGTTTGCAGTCGGCGCACATTTCGGCAAAGTAGGGGTTTTCTGAGAGAAAGCCGTAGCCGGGATGGATCGCATCACATCCCGATACGAGGGCAGCGCTGATGAGCGCTGGAGCGTTGAGGTACGACTTTGCTGCCTGTGGTGGGCCGATACATACCGCTTCATCGGCCAGACGAACGGCCAGTGAGTCGCGGTCGGCAGTGCTGTAGGCGGCTACCGTGCGAATGCCCAACTCCTGACAGGCTCGAATGATACGTACAGCAATTTCACCGCGGTTGGCTACTAATACTTTGCGAATCATCAGGACATCACCATTCCACCGTCGATAGTCAGCGTTTGACCACTGATATATGCGCCGGCATCAGAGGCCAGGAAACAGACAAGTCCCGCAACTTCAGCCGGCTGGCCAAACCGACCGAGCGGGATAGTTGCCAGAATTGCCTTGCGCGCCTCTTCATTGAGCGCCTCGGTCATCTCGGTTTCGATGAAGCCCGGCGCAATGGCATTCACGGTAATCCCCCGACTCGCCATTTCGCGGGCTGTCGATTTGGTGAAGCCGAGAATACCGGCTTTTGCCGCAGCGTAATTGGCCTGACCAACGTTACCGGTCAAGCCAACCACCGATGTAATGTTAATGATCCGACCAAACCGCTGTTTGGTCATTGGGCGGAGAACGGCGCGGGTGCAGAGAAAGACCCCGCGCAGATTGGTGGCGATCACCTCATCGAAGTCGCTCTCCTTCATGCGGAGAAGTAACGTGTCGCGGGTGATGCCGGCATTGTTGACCAGGATGTCGATCCGACCAAACCGTTCAAGGGTGGTCTTGACCATCTGCTCTACATCTGCCGGTTGACTGACATCGCCCTGCACGACGATGGCGGTGCCGCCGGCAGCAGTGATGGCGGCCACCGTCGCTTCGGCAGCCGCTGCGTTCCCGCGATAATTGACGACTACGGCGGCACCGCTGCCGGCTAACCGCTCGGCAGTCGCCCGGCCAATCCCACGACTGCCACCGGTGACAATTGCGACTCGCCCACTCAAATCAAGCAGCATGTGTGCTACCCCTCTGCCATCGCAAACAACGTCTTCCCATCGATGATCAGCACATTGCGCCGGCCACTCGCCGCCTTGATCGTATCAGGCGTAAATTCGGTTGACGTAATCACTAATCCTTTCGGAATACCGGCCCGTTTCATATCCTGCAACAGGCTTTCGAGTGTGCCTGGACGCACCTTGTCGGCGACCGATAAGCGCAGCAGGTAGGTTACTCCCTCGTAGGTCAGTTCGAGATCGAGATGCTTATCTTTGTCGATGAAGCGATAGTCTTTGAACTCGAAGCCCTTTTTGCGGAAGAGGTTCAGCACATACGAGCCGAATTGGGGCAGCGAGAGACCCTGCAGGTCTTCGAGGGTGCGCACCACCCCGGGACGTTCGAGACGACCGCCGCGCTCGGCAATCTCTCTCTGCAACTGCCGGTTGCGCTCTTCGGCACGGCCTGACATCACCGTTCCGAAAGCGGGAAACGGGATTAATGCGAAAGCCGAAAAGATAAAATAGATGGAAATGAGGTCAAGTAAGGTTGCCGGTGCGGGTGGTTGGTCAGGATCGAGCTGAATAACCGGCATCGGCGCAATCCCGGCTTCACCAACCAGGCCGTAGCCGGTCATAATCGCCAGGCCGAAGAGGAAGGTGAGCAGGCCGAGGGCCAGGCCGTTGGCAAGGTACTCACCGCGCACCTTGCGCCCCAGATAGATGCCGGCCATCACCGGTACAACACCGGCCAGAATTTGCAAGATGTTGTTGGCCAGGAAGAGCGAACACCAGGCAATAGCGGTCAGAAGACTGACCAACAAGACTTGCGTCCATTCGATGGATCGTATCGAATGAACAATGCGCTGGAATAATGATGGTTTGGTTACCTGTTCAGACACCGGCTGAGGTGTCGTTTCAACGCTCATACCCATGAGTCCTCTGCTGGTTTAGGCGAGAGGTGACCATTGCGGACACCTTCTCGATCAAGGAGTTCATCAACAGCTTCGCGCAACTTGCCAATGTCGGTAAACGCACGGTAGACTGAAGCGAAGCGAATATAGGCTACTTCATCGAGATCGCGCAAGCGCTGCATCACCGCGTCACCAATGGCCTGCGAACTGATTTCGTGTTCGTCGGTGTTCATGATAGCGGTTTCGACATCATTGACCAGTTGTTCGATGGCCGCCGCCGAGACCGGGCGACGGTAGCAGGCGGTACGTACGCCACGTGCGATCTTCTCGCGGTCATACGGTTCGCGGGTGCCATCTTTTTTGACAACCATCAGGCTAACCGACTCGATACGTTCGTAGGTGGTGAAGCGGCGACCGCAGGCACGGCAGCGCCGACGGCGACGGATCACCTCGCCTTCGTACAGTTTGCGCGTATCGACAACATCGGTCTCGACAAAATGGCAAAACGGGCACCGCATGCGTGTAGCCTATCCCTCACTTCTTGCTATGTGGCATTATAGCACAGGCTCATGTTGCTCTGATCTGCACCTCGCGGCCAAAGCTGCGTTTTAACAGACCGCTGCGGCGTGAGGCTTCCCAAATCTCGACGTGAGCATCACCGTCGGCAATGACATCAATCACGATCTCGTCGCCGATCTGGACGCGCACGTCACGCACGATCTGGCTCTTGCTC
Organism: Chloroflexus sp.; assembly: GCF_034432675.1. Classification (GTDB taxonomy): domain Bacteria; phylum Chloroflexota; class Chloroflexia; order Chloroflexales; family Chloroflexaceae; genus Chloroflexus. The sequence continues at coordinate 5,250 of NZ_DAOUBI010000189.1, forward strand.
CGTTCCAGGTATTCGGCAAGGCGGAGCATTGCGCTTAGGCGGGCGATGCGTGTTTCGTCGTCGGTGGCGAGAATGGGGGAGTAGGCGGTCAGATCGCCCCATCCTTTGCGATGGTTGCGTACCAGGCTGGCGATGATCACAATTTCACGATGGCTGAAGCCGAGCAGGGTCGCATTGTGAATGAGATACTCGCCGTGTTTGTGATGGTCGTAGTAGCCGACGCTAATGCCAATGTCGTGCAGGATCGCAGCGTAGCCGAGTAGTTCGCGTTCCCAGGCGCCATAGCCGTGCAGTGGTGCCAACTGGTCGAACAGCGACAGGCTGAGGTGAGCGACGCGAGCACAGTGTTCCGGTTCGTAGTGGGTCAGCCGGGCCAGATTAAGTACACTGAACTGTCGTGGTTCGCTCAGCAGGGGCTGCGGTTGATCAGCCAGAAAGTGCTGGTAGAAGATGCCTTCGCGCACGCCTTGACCGCTGACCAGCAGGTACGGGAAGTTGCCGCGATCCATCAGGGCAGCGATAATCACGGCGCCGGCCAGCGTTACATCGGCCCGTTCCTCTTTCATACCGGGAATTTGCAATCGTTCGCGACGGGAACGGCGGGCGAGTTCTTCGGTAATGCGCTCTACCGCCTCGCGGGTGAGCTGATAGCCGTGGACACGTTCAAGCGGATAGGCCCGTTGTTTCTGATCGATACGGGCCAACTGGCGTACCGTACCACCAATCCCACCCAGACGACCATTACTCAGATCAGGCAACCAGTCGAGGGGGGCAAAGGCATCACGCGCAGCCGCACGCAGCCGCCGTAGGTCGGTGCGACTAATGGGATCGCTCTGTACGAACTGCTCGGTGAAGCGCACCACCCCGGCCTGCACCGAAAAACTCCGCGTCAGTTTCCGCTCAGCCACCGCCATCACCTGGGTCGAACCACCACCGGTATCAAAAAGTGCGCCATGCTGGATTGGCAAGGCATTGATCGCACCCAGGTAGCCAAAATACGCCTCATCTTCGGCAGAGATAATGCGCAGATCGAGCGGGGTCGCAGCGCGCAATGCTGCCCAGAAATCAGCTTGGTTCGCGGCCTCGCGGATAGCACTGGTGCCGACCGCAATCACCTCATTGACGCCGGTTGAGACGCAGAGTGAATAGAACATGCGCAGGGCTTCAACGGCGCGCCGTATTGGCGCCGGTTGCAGCATGCGGGATGGGCCAATACCCTCGGCCAGACGGACAGTTTCGCTCACTTCATCGGTCAGGCGAAAACAGCGTCCCGGTTCATACGCCATCACAATCAGACGAGTGGTATTGGAACCGAGATCGATCACACCGAGTTTTTGCATAGGATTGATCCTGTGAGTGTTGTCATATTTAAGGATAAGTATACACGAAACTGTTGGTGGTAGAGGATGTGGGGAGTGTCACTAGGCGGAATATGCGTCCTGGAGATGCCCTGCATACCCTCATCGTCGGCCCTCGTCTACACAGGAAAAGAGTGGTTTATCGACCCAACTATAGCGTTGCGTGTGTCATCCACTCCCTACTTCGAGCCAGGCCAGCAGCATCATACCGGCACTGCCAACCAGCTGACCAATACTCCAGAAGCCGAGACTGCTCCAGGCGGTGGGATCAGCCCAGGCGTTGCGGCGAAGACGTGCGATTAGCCATAGTCCGATTGGCGCAGTGGCGAGTGGTGCCGCGGCCACGAGTGGTGGCAGGCCGGCGAAGAATAGCAATGGCAGGCTGATCAGCGCGGCGCTGATGGCGTAGCTTTGCCATTGCGCTGCCCGTTGGGGGCCGAAGATCACGGCCAGCGTGCGTTTGCCGACCGCCCGATCACCGGTGACATCGGGCAGACTGACGGCAATCAGCATCGCGAACTGAAGCAGGCAGAGCGGGATGATGGTTAAGAGGATGGACGGGCGAAGCGTACCGGTTTGTAAACTGAAACCGACCAGGGCGGTTCCGCCCGGCACCAGCAACGCCCCAACCACTTCGCCCCAGCCGCGCCGATGCAGGTAGAGTGGCGGGCCGCTGTAGACCCAGGCCAGCGCAATCGAAAGGGCGAATAGTGTGCCGGACAGCAGCGGTTGGGGTGCAGAGAGGGTGCTGAGCGTAGCCAGCAACAGGGCGATACACCCCCAGCTAATAGCTGCGATCAGCGCGGCCTGCGCCGGCAGATGACCCTCTGGCAAGACCCGGCTCCCGCCCGACCAGTGGGTTGGGGTAGGATTGGCCCGGTCGGCCTCGTGGTCGAAGTAATCGTTGCTGTAGTGGTTCATCAACTGTGCGCTCAGGGTGGCTGCCAGGCCGAGGAGCGCTAGACCTGGATTGGTGATGGGAACACCGGCAGCAGTGACACCCACCCCGTAGAAGATAGCGCCGCCGATGAGGTGCAGAGGGCGGCCAAGTCGAATAAGGGCCAGAATTGCGTAAAACTGTGACCTCATTACAGGGTATACGTCAGACGGTAAATGCTAAGCAGGGCAAATTCGGTATAAAAAATCCCCCACAGAAACATATAAAAACTGACAATCGATTGCTGTTGTTGCAGATCAACGCGCATACTGACCAGCCAGAAAACAATGATAACGACTGCATGGCTGAGGGCTAGAAACGCGGCGGCAAAGGTCGGTAGCGACCAGAGACCAACGGCAATCGGAAGCAGATAACAGGCGGTGAGCAACATCCTGCCCAGGTGCAGCACCCGCTGCGGGCCGAGGCGCGTGGTTAGGGTCTCGATCTGATGCAACCGATCACCGCGATCATCGGGCAAGTCTTTGTAGAGCGCAATCACCATAGCGAAACCGAAAAAGAAGGTTGCTATCAGGATCAGAGTCGTGATCGGCAATTCGCTATCTAACCAGTACTGATAGTGAAAGGCCAGGCCGAGATTGGCAATGACCCCGCGAGCACCGGCAATACTGAAAGCCGCAGCGAGGGGGTGACGCTTCAAGCGCAGCGGGGGGAGCGAATAGAGAGAACCGATCAGCGCGATGACACTCACCGTCCACCAGAGCGGTGGGCCGAGCATAGCCGCGCCGGTTAGGGCAACAAACAGGGCAATGCTAACAATACGTTGCGCAGCATCCAATGAAAGCTGACCGGCAGCAACCGGTAGCCATGGCTTATTGATCCGATCAATCGCCACATCGGTCAGTTGATTCACGCCGACTACGTAGAGATTGAGCGCCAGACAGACAACGAGTGTCACCCCGACCAGTCCCACCAGTTCGAGCGTTGGTGGGTGCCAGCCGATCACAATGATCAGCATGGTCAAAACCTGGACGCTGGTAGCAATGACGGTGTGGGGACGGGCAAATTCGATGAGCAGGCGTAGCTGTTTGCGCATGCAAGAACCATAGTATACGTTCAGTTGCAAACTGAACAAATAGTTTTTGAGATAAAAACTTGAAATCTGAATATTCTTCTCTTCTATGATACGCTGAAGCAGGAATGTCGTCAATAGCGAGCGGAAGGGGCCTATCATTTGTCCAGGGTATCCGTGCCTGATGCACTGCGCAGCGATCGTCTTCGGCATTATAGCACGTGCTCAGTGTCGTGTGTCGTCTGCTGCTACGTTGCTACATCCGCGAGCCAACGGTTAGCTTGATTGGGTAGTGGTACAATTTACAAAAGTCGACAACGTATTTGTGCCAATAGTGACTGCATTTTTTCAGCGCAGGTCAGAATATAGAGACTGACAGGTGGCATTGCAAAGGCAATCAGCGAATTTCTTTTCCGGCAGTTCTACTCTCGTCTTGACAATAGTTTGTACTGAAGTATAATTACACTAGAGCATAAAATCAACTTGTGTGGTCGGCAGCAAATAAAATTAGCAATTCATCCAAGATAATAGCCAAAAGTCAAAACGATCACAAGCCAGAAAGACTTTTTGATTGTAACGAAATAAATTGTTAGATGAGAAATATAACAGTGGAGTACTCTTCAGTGAATAATTTATCTAATCGCCGCAAGCGTTTTGCTGATTATAAGACTGACACCTACAATTGGATTACTCTTTCTGCTAATGAGTATTATCCTGATATCTTGCCCTACGCTTGTGAACTTTACAAGCCTGTATTAGTTCTGTTTGGTCAACTTATCAAGAGTTCAGAGTCGTCGGAGCGACTTCTCCAGCAGGTTAGTGAGATCAGGCAAACTTGGATGCGAGTTCAACTTCTGAGAGTCTTTCGTAGATATGTGAGTCCATCAACACCCGTAGAGATGACGAAAAGGAAAACAAGCATACCAGAGATCATTGAAACATTTGGGCACCAGTTTAGACCAATCCAGGAAGTACAGGAAGCCTACAATTCCCGACCATTGCCAGATGAAGCATTATGTGCAATTCTATGGGAGTATAGGGATCGTGGTAGGAAGGGCTATGATCTCACGGAGCGCTTCTTTGAAATGGGTTCAAGATATTATGGTTAGATTTCAAGGATGCCCATAATCAAAATATTAAGATTACCGGCTATCCCACAGAGAAGAATCCTGATTTACTGGCCTTGTTGTACCGTTTTGCTCATGGTACTGAACCTATGGGTGATTTTGTTGGTACTCGTAATCTGAAGCGAAAAACCAAACAACAAAGTCTACATTTGTTTCGGATAACGAACTTCGCTCTTTATGCAGCAGAACCTTATATGGGAGAAATAGATCAAATTGTTACCGAATGGGAACAATGGATCAAGTAGATTCAATATGTACTATTGATGTCTGTACATTTTGAGTGCAGATGGGATACAGAAGTGGGCTGGTGTGTAATTATTGATCTGCCTGAATACCCAAAGTAACGTGAATTGTTCCTGCGCTTCGTTAAACGATTGTTCTGTTCCTGCTAACTGAGAGGTCTGGTATCAGATATGCCTGCAAACACGCGCCGGATCGTGAGCACGGCTGGTGCGGCAGCATGACTGCCGCACTTCAAACGCCGCAACACGCGCATGACAGGCGGGTAAAGTACCTAATCCGACGAGTAATAGCACTATTTTAGACAGTGAAAATACTTCCTTCTGCCGACTGTCTTGTCAATAACAGAAGTTGTCTCCTCTATCCCCATCCACACCCTGGTGAACTCGTATCTAAATACACTACCCCACCACTACCCACTCTCCTCAGCGGCCCAGGTGCTGGCGACCAGCCGGAAGATGTCCGATTCGGTGATAATCCCAATCATCCGTCCATTGTCCATCACCGGTAGACCACTGACGCGGGCGCGGATCATCATGGCTGCCGCTTCGCCAATCGATGCGTCGGCGGCGACGGTGATGGGGTTGGGGGTCATGTATTCGGCAACCGTCTGTCCGGCCAGGCTGAAGCGGGCCAGGCGGCGTTCTTCCTCGCTGCGCGGGTGGCTCATGGCCTGCTCGATGTCGCTACGGGTAATGATGCCAACCAGCGTCCCATCTTTATCCACGACCGGCATTCGGCGGATTCCGCGGGCACGCATCCGCTCGTAGGCGGCTAAGACAGAGAAATCTGGCATGACGGTGACGGGATTTTCAGTCATCCACTCGGCTACACGCTCGGTCTTTGGCATATGATGCTCCTTCGGAGTGACTCCGTTCGTCTTCTCATCTATAAGTATAGCTGTCCGGGTATCGCCACACAGAAAAGAAATGCTCACTTCGGGCGTAGCTCTGACGACGGGCAGAGGGGATGGGCTGAAAACGCTACACTCCCTCGAAAGAGTGAGCCAGAATCGCTCGTTGCAGGGTAGCATGATCTGGTCGTCGTCACTATGCTGAAGACGTGCCGGCAAGCGGAATCACGAATGGAGTAACGTTATGGATCGCAAGCCCATCAGGAAATGGATCGGTTGGGGGACGGGGGTACTCTTTGCATTAACAGGGCTA
>NZ_DAOUBI010000190.1:0-4409 GCF_034432675.1 Chloroflexus sp.
CAGCAGCTCAATCCAGACGCGAACCTCCTGAGCGCTAAACCTATCCACAGTGTTTGACAAAGCCCGCAGCCGGTGCTATACTCCATAACTGCTGCAAAGAAATGCGCAGCGAAATCTTTGTGCGCCATGCGGCCCACTTCTAAGGCGCAGTGGCATACTGCGACCAGATCTTTGGGCCAGTTATTATTTTGTCTGCAAGAGATTGTTGTTAGCAGGCCGGTTTGAAGGAGAGCATTACATGCCGACCATTAACCAACTTGTTCGGAAGCCGCGCAAGCCGGTGGTGAAGAAGACCAAAGCCCCGGCCCTGCGCTTCACCTACAACTCGCTGAAGGGGAAGCTGACTCGCGGCCGCGGATCGCCACAAAAGCGCGGCGTCTGCACGAAAGTGACCACCATGACGCCGAAGAAGCCTAACTCGGCGCTGCGGAAAATCGCTCGCGTGCGGCTCTCCAACGGCCTTGAGGTGACGGCATACATTCCTGGTGAGGGGCACAATCTGCAAGAGCACTCGGTTGTGCTGATCCGCGGCGGTCGTGTGAAGGACTTGCCCGGTGTGCGCTATCACATCGTTCGCGGCACGCTCGACACCCAAGGTGTGAATGGGCGCAAGCAGGGCCGCAGTAAGTACGGTACGAAGAAGAACCAGCCGGTTGGCAAGGGTGGTGGCAAGAAGTAGGAGAGGTGCGTTATGCCCCGTCGCGGTAATATTGAACGACGACCAATTCCACCTGATGCGCGCTATAATAGCGTTCTCGTTCAGAAATTTATTAATAAAGTTATGGAGCGCGGTAAGAAGAGTCTTGCCGAGCGTATCGTGTATCAGGCGCTTGATCTGGCTGCCGAGCGGCTCAAGAAGCCGCAAATGGAGATTTTTGAGCAGGCGCTGCGGAATGCCAGCCCTTCAATTGAAGTGCGACCGAAGCGCGTTGGCGGTGCTACCTACCAGGTGCCGGTTGAAGTGAAGAGTGACCGTCGCTATTCACTGGCTATGCGCTGGCTGTTGATGTCGGCTCGTGCTCGCACCGGTAAGCCGATGGTTGAACGCCTTGCAGCCGAGTTGATCGATGCCTATAACAATACCGGTACGACAATTAAGCGTAAGGAAGATGTCCATCGTATGGCGGAAGCCAACCGTGCTTTCGCTCACTATGGCCGGCTCTAATCCCGGTTATCGGCAAGAGGTTTATGGCAACTACGATTGCCTCACGTTAGGAGTATGTGACGGGTATGCCACGTCAGATCGAACTCGATAAGATACGCAATATCGGCATTATCGCCCATATTGACGCGGGTAAAACCACAACGACCGAGCGGATTTTGTTTTATACCGGCCGTACGTATAAGATCGGTGAGGTTCACGAAGGTACCGCGACAATGGACTGGATGCCGCAGGAGCAGGAGCGCGGGATTACGATTACCGCCGCTGCGACGACTGCGCCCTGGCGCCTAGACGGCGTAGAGTATCGGATTAACATTATCGATACTCCCGGCCACGTCGATTTTACTGTAGAGGTGGAACGATCACTGCGCGTGCTTGATGGCGGCGTCGTCGTGTTCGACGGCGTGGCTGGTGTTGAACCTCAATCAGAGACAGTCTGGCGACAGGCCGATAAATATAATGTGCCGCGCATCTGTTTTGTTAATAAAATGGATCGCGTTGGTGCTAGCTTCGAGCGCTGTGTACAAATGATTAAGGATCGCCTCGGTGCAAAGCCGGCTATTGTCCAGTTGCCGATTGGGGTTGAAGACTCGTTCCGTGGAACAATCGACCTCTTCAAGATGAAGGCCACGGTCTATTACGACGACCTTGGTAAGGATATTCGCGAAGAGGAGATTCCTGCTGAACTGCGCCCCGCTGCCGAGCAGGCTCGTAATGAGTTGATCGAGATGATTGCTGAAACCGACGATGAGTTGACGCTGCTCTACCTCGAAGGGCAGGAGTTGACCGTCGAGGAGCTGAAGCGCGGTCTGCGCAAGGCAACTATCGAGCGCAAGTTGGTGCCGGTGCTCTGTGGTGCGGCGTTGCGTAATAAGGGTGTGCAGAAACTGCTTGATGCAGTGGTTGAATATCTGCCGTCGCCGCTCGACCGCCCGGCTATTACCGGTACGCTCCCCGGTCAGGTGATGGGTGATGAAGGGGTTGAGGTTATTACTCGCCCAGTCAGTGACGACGCACCATTCACAGCGCTCGTCTTCAAGATCGTCGCCGATCCGTATGTTGGGAAGCTGGCCTACTTCCGCGTCTATGCAGGTAAAATCACCAAAGGTTCTTATGTCCTGAATTCGACCCGTAATCAGCGTGAGCGCCTTGGTCGTATCCTGCGCATGCATGCCAACCATCGCGAGGATATTGAAGAGGTGTATGCCGGCGAAATTGCTGCGATGGTCGGCCCGAAGAATTCATACACTGGCGATACAATTTGTGATCCCGACCATCCGATTGTGCTCGAAAGCATCCGCTTCCCTGAACCGGTGATTGAGCTGGCTGTCGAGCCAAAGACGAAGGCCGATCAGGATAAGATGTCGATTGCTCTCAGCCGTCTGGCTGAAGAGGATCCGACCTTCCGTGTTTACACCGATTCTGAGACTGGCCAAACGATCATCAAGGGTATGGGTGAGCTTCACCTTGAAGTGATCCTTGACCGGATGCGCCGTGAATATAAGGTCGAGGCGAATCAGGGTAAGCCACAGGTCTCTTACCGTGAAACGATCACGCTTCCGGTCGATCAGGAGACGCGCTTTGTGCGCCAGACTGGTGGTAAGGGTCAGTACGGTCACGTGAAGATCAAGTTTGAGCCGCTGCCCCCTGGGAGTGGCTTCGAGTTCGTGAATGCCATCGTTGGTGGTGTCATTCCGAAAGAGTACATTCCCGCCGTTGAGCAGGGTCTGCGTGAAGCGATGCAGACTGGTGTAATCGCCGGTTATCCGGTAGTCGATGTTAAGGCCACGCTGTACGATGGTTCGTACCACGAGGTTGACTCGTCGGAAATGGCCTTTAAGATCGCCGCCTCGATGTGTCTGAAAGATGCTGTGCGTCGTGGTAAACCGCAATTGCTCGAACCGATCATGAAGGTCGAGACGGTTACTCCTGAAGAATTCCTCGGTACGGTAATTGGTGATTTTAACTCTCGCCGTGGCCGGATCGAGGGAATGGAGGCCCGCGGTAATGCACAGGTGGTTCGTGCTTTCGTACCGTTGGCAAATATGTTCGGTTATATGACCGATCTCCGCTCGGCAACACAGGGTCGGGCAACGTCGTCAATGGAATTCGACCATTACGAGCCGCTGCCTGACGCGTTGGCGAAGGAGATTATCGAGAAGCGTAGTGCGAATTAGTGATGGGATCGGGGACGGTCGCCCCGTGCGGTCGTCCCTTTTTTCGACGACGATGGAGCTGCGCCTGTTAACACCGCCGCGCTGGGCCGATTATGAGCTGCTCGATTCAGGGTACGGTGCCAAGCTGGAGCGGTTCGGGCCATACGTGTTGGCCAGGCCGGAAACACAGGCGATTTGGACGCCTCGTTTGCCGGCGTCCGCGTGGCAGCAGGCCGATGCAACCTTTCGTCGTTCGCGTGGCGAAGACGGGCCAGGCGAGTGGCATCAACACCATTCCTTGCCCGAACGCTGGCCACTTGATGCCAATGGGGTTCGTTGCTGGGTTCGTCTGACACCGTTTCGTCATACTGGTGTCTTCCCTGAACATAGTGCCCATTGGGACTGGCTGGCTCGCCAGGTGCAACGCCGCTCGCAACCGCGAGCACTGGTATTGTTTGGATATACTGGCTTAAGTAGCCTGCATCTTGCGCACTGTGGTGCTCACGTTACCCACGTTGATGCTTCTAAGCCCGCAGTGCGTTGGGCGCAAGAAAATCAGGCTCTGGCCGAACTGACGGATCGCCCCATCAGGTGGCTGATCGATGATGTCGGTAAATTTGTTGCCCGTGAATTGCGGCGTGGTAATCGGTACGATCTGATCTTGCTCGATCCGCCAGTCTTCGGGCGTGGGCCAAATGGTGAAATCTGGCGCTTGCACGAACAATTACCGCATTTGCTGGCCCAGTGCGCTCGCTTGCTGAGCCAGCAACCACTCGGAGTGTTGGTGTGCGCTTATGCAACGACGATCTCGGCGTTGACCATCGGTAATTTGCTTGCAGAGACGATGGCGCCGTTTGCCGGTTATGTGAGTGCTGGTGAGTTGGCAATTCCTGAACAAACAACGCATCGGCTGCTACCAACCGCTATCTACGCCGCCTGGTCTGATCGGGAAATAGCCATCTCTGGCTGATGATAGGGATTAAGTAGATCGCGCAAGAACGCGGAGGAATCAAACAATGGCCAAGCAGAAATTCGAGCGGACGAAACCGCACATTAACGTCGGCACCATCGGTCACGTTGACCACGGCAAG
>NZ_DAOUBI010000191.1:0-9982 GCF_034432675.1 Chloroflexus sp.
CCATCCACCAGCACGCAACCGAGAGTCACCAGCATCTGCTCCCGACTCTCGTTATCCCTCCTGCGTCCACGAAAAGCCAAACTCCAGCGCGGGTTCTCAACCCGCCCATGCAGGTTCCCAACCCGATCATCACTTTCGGGCAAGAGCGCTCCGGAGTTCACGCTGGAAAGCTCGATAGCGATGGAACCGCTCGCGGATGTGCGCCACCAACTCATCAGCCGCCCTATCGTCTCCGCGCAGACTCAAAAGCTCGGCACAGGCCACAGTCAGATTGGCAGCCTCATCGTAGATGCCATGATGCTGATTGCTGACGGTAGCTTCGATCCGCTTACGAGCTGTGTCCAGGCACCAGGCCAGATATGCCTCTGCGTCTGCGGCTTCCAGATGCAAAAAGCCGCTTGCACGTCCCCATGCCAGGTAGTCGGCATAGATGTGATCCGTCCGTTGGGTAAGCTCGTGCTGTATGTGCTGATCATACATCCAATCGTCAACAATGATCTCCTGCAGGGTTCTCCGCCAGAAATGCTCCAGGTTAGGCGGCAGGTCTTTGCGCTCCCGACCCGAAAGCAGCACCAACAGCCAGGCGAACACCAGGGTCTGGGCGTTGACAGCATTGCCCTCTTCCAGGACCGGCTTCCTGGCGACGGCCTGGTAGGCTGCGGCCAGATCGCCGGCCAGCAGCCGGGCGTGGGCCAACAGTTCATTGAAAAGAGGGGAGAGTTGCCTCAGGTAGACCAGCGTCGGGATCGGCGGATCGCCAGGTGGCAATGTTGCCTTACGGCTGCGCGGCTGTTGCATGTTCTGGATTGTGCGCTGCATCCAGTGCGGGCGCTGTTCCATAGATGGCACAGCCTCCCACAGATCGAGCAGCCGGGACAGTTCAGGCATGGCGACGAAGGCTTGCCAGCGACCTTCAAGCAGACTCTCCCGGTCACCCAGGACCGAGGCTACCGCGCACAGATAATCGGCAATCACAGCGCGGATGGAAAGGTCATCCGGCAGGCTCTGCAGGGCCAGCCGCGCCTCGGCCAGAACCTGCGCGTATTGCCCTTCCTCCTCCAGTGCGGTGAACCAATCCAGGTAGATGTGCGGACGCTGGTGCCCCTTGCTGCGCACCAGCCGCTCCAGCCCAGCCGTGCCCTCAACCATACGCACAGCCTCGCACAGCCAGGTATCGGCCAACAAGTTGTTCTGACGCCGCAGAAAGGTGCTCCATTGCCGTAGAAAAGCCTCCTGATCCGGCAGCGGATCCGGCGAGAGCTGGATAAAATCCTTCAGCCGCGGCGCATCACCGTACAACTGTCGATACGCAAAGGCGAAGCGACGCATTTCTTCATACAAGACCCGAGGACGCCGGTCCAGCGGTTCGGTCTGATATATCGCTCGCAGATAGCGGGCGACGGCATCCTTCTGATCCAGGTCGGTCAGGTCGCCGAGAGAGATGTGGTAGCCGTAATCGTCTTCCTAATCCAGTAGGCGAAACAGGCGATGGTAAGCCTAGCGAGCCAGGGCGAACTCACCGTGGTCAAAGGCCAGCGCCGTGCGCTCGAAGAGAAGCGTCAACGGCTCAATGAACTCCTGGTAGGCACCTACGGCATCCTCCTCATACTCATACTGCCAGCTGAAGCGATCCATCCACTCATCGGCCGACTTCATAGCTTTCTTAAGCCTGGCCTCCAGATCGTCTATCGCATCCAGCAGCCCCTCCCAGGCAGTTTGGGGTACAACAGTAGCAGCCCTGCTGTCGTGGATCTGTTTCAGGAAGGCTCTGCGCTTCGCAGGCGGAACCTGATGCGCCATCTTGCGCAGAACATCCCGCAGCTCCTCAGCCGAGCATTCAGCCAACTGGCGCTCCACACTTTACAGAAAAGTCTTGAGCGGCATGTTGTCGACCATGGCATCCTCCCCAAATCGCCGAAACCCCTATCGTCATAGACATAGCGCCAGCGTCCCCAACCCCAATCTACGGATCGAACTCACCCGCAGCATCAGCGATGAGTATATCTGACGGAGGACTCTGACAGACTGCTTACCCACGATACAATCCTCAACGCCTTCGCGCCGGCCAGACCAGCCTGCATTGCCTATGCCAATCGGGAGAAGATCGACCCGCCAGTCAGCTTTACTCGCTGCACAGTATACGGCGAAGTACAGATGTACCGGATTACCCTCGTATCATACCGGATCGCGTGATCGCTACCCGCCGCCAGATCAATTGTAGCTGTTTCCGCTCGTAGCAGCCAGTGCCCATCGCGTACTACGTCATTCACACCTTAAGGTAGCAATGCGAATTATGCCCATCCTCTGTGTCTTCCGCACCGCTGTGATGATAGATAGAAGGTCGCAACCTGGACGCTATATCCGCGTTCATCCGCCTAACCCGCGCCCATCCGCGTTCCCCGGCGCACAACGACCCGCACCGCTGTGGTGATAAAAGGAATACATCCGCGTTCATCCGCCTAACCCGCGTCCATCCGCGTTCCCCGGCGCACAACGACCCGCACCGCTGCGGTGATAGAAGGAATACATCCGCGTTCCGCGTTCCCCGGCGCACAACGACCCGCACCGCTGCGGTGACAGAAGGAATACATCCGCGTCATCCGCCTAACCCGCGCCCATCCGCGTTCCCCGGCGCACAACGACCCGCACCGCTGTGGTGATAGAAGGAATACATCCGCGTTCATCCGCCTAACCCGCGTTCATCCGCGTTCCCCGGCGCACAACGACCCGCACCGCTGCGGTGATAGAAGGAATACATCCGCGTCATCCGCCTAACCCGCGCCCATCCGCGTTCCACAGCGCCCAACAATCCACACCGCTGTGGTGATAGAAGGAATACAGCCGCGTTCATCCGCCTAACCCGCGTCCATCCGCGTTCCCCCCTCCCCCGTAGCGCACAACGATCCGCTCGATCAGCCGCGTCGTTGCATGCCCCTCGCTAAACGACAGAATCTGCACCTCACCTCCCAGCGCCTGCACGACCCGCGCTTCGGGCAAGCGGGCGGCGTCAAATGTGGTTCCCTGCCCGTAATCGCCCCCCTTCACGTACAGATCAGGTGCTAACGACGCTACCACTGCCTCTGCTGTGCGCTCGTTGAAGATGGTCACTGCATCAACGCAGCGTAGCGCGGCCACAATCATTGCCCGCTCTGCCTCCGGGACAATAGGGCGCAACGATCCTTTCAATTGACGGGTTGACTCGTCGCTGTTAATGGCAACGATCAGCCGATCACCAAGTGCACGTGCTGTTGTCAGATACCGGACGTGCCCAACGTGGAGCAGATCAAAGACGCCGTTTGTGAACACTACTTTGAAGCCACTGGACCGCCAGGTGGCACGCAAGGCGATCAGTTCAGATAGAGGATAGATGTTCATCGTCATTCGCGAAACGGTGACGTAAGCGGTAAACCTAGCCAGCACAAGACCATCACAACCAACACTGCACATCCCAGCAGACCGATCTGCTCGCCCGTCAGGGGTGCACCGATGAGGAGGGCAGTCGCCAGAAATCCTCCCATCGGCGTGATCGTCTGGAGTGGCACCAGCCGACCGGCGTGCCGCCAGTCACCGTAGCGCAGTCGCTCGCCGATGCTGCGTCCGATCACTGTTCCAACCGTACCGATCAGTGCCCACAGAAACGCGGCAATGAAGATGCTCCACGCTCGTGAAGCCCACCAGAACGCGCTCCCACCGATCAACCCGATCACCACACAGACCGCCGACGATACCCATAGTGGCGCTGGAAAGAATTTTGCCATCGTTGCCACTTTGTTGTCGGTGAGGCATCGGTAACGACGTCTCACCGGTAAATGCCTGTACCCACAATGTTTATACTACCCACCGCGAATCAAGCGCCTGTGCACGGGCAGCAATCGCCGCTCGCCGCTCCTCAAACCCACGCCGGCCCAACAGCGCATACGTGTTGATCTTCCCGGCCTCAACTCCCGGTTGATCGAATGCGTTGATGTCGTACAGCTCACCGGCAATCGCCGTCTGCATCTCCATCAGCATGAAGAACTGACCGAGTGTAAAGGCATTGATCTCTGGGAAGATATGCGTGATGTTTGGTTGACCGGCTTCACTCAACGCAATCGCAGTGGCCTGTTGTTCAGCCTGAATCAGCTCAGCCATTGTATGACCACCCAGATAGCTCACGCCTTCCAGATCGGCGTATGCCGTTGGAATGGGGGCCGTCTCGGCGTACTGTTCAACGGCGATGAAATTGATCAGCTTGTCATACGGCCCTTCCATGTAGAGTTGAACCTGCGAATGCTGATCGGTTGCGCCCAAAGCCTTGACCGGTGTCTGCCCGACCCGCGCCGGCCTGCCTTGACGGTCTACCGCCTTGCCCAGGCTCTCGGCCCACAATTGTGCAAACCAGTCGGCGACATCACGGAGCCGGTTTGCATACGGCATCATCACCACAATCGGCTTGCCTTTACGGAAGCAGAGATAGTTGATGAGTGCGCCAAGCGCTGCCGGGTTCCGCAACGGATTGGGGTTGGCGGCCAGTTCGCCACCGTAGGCGGCACCGGCCAGTAGCTCACGAATATTCACCCCCGTCATCGCCGCCGACAACAACCCGACCGAGGTCAATACCGAGAAGCGGCCACCGACCTTTGGCGGGAGATCGAACATCGTCCAGCCCTCGCGCTGCCCAATCTGGCGCAGAAAACCACTGTTGGGATCGGTCGTCAATACGATATGGTCACCGAGCCGGTCTTCGCCGACTGCCTCAACCAGTGCCTGGCGAAAGTAGAGAAACGATGCCATCGTCTCGGCGGTAGTGCCGCTCTTACTAATGACGTTAAACATCGTCCGCCGAAGATCGAGCATCCGTAGCGCACCTGCATTCAATTCCGGGTCTGAATTATCGAGTACCAGCAGTTGCGGCCAGCCACGTTGCTCGCGTGGTAACAGGTTATAAAACGGCCCATTGATTGCCGTCTGCACTGCGATGTTCCCCAGCGCCGAACCGCCAATGCCCAGCACGACAAAGGTGTCAATCCGATCACGATGGGCAGCGGCAAACTGCTCAAACGGCGTCACGTCCTGCTCGGGCAACAACGGCCAGCCGAGATCGGCCCGTCGTTCCTGGATGGCAGCAATCGCTGTGGCGGCGCGTGGAGCTTCTGCTTCAAGTTCAGCCGGGGTCAAACCATGCGATCCAAACACATTATTCACATCGAGCCGAATGCGTTGCTTCTCCCGCCACGCGGCATCCTCATAGCACATACTCAACTCCTTCACTAATCGGTGGATACGCAACTTCCGCAAACGCAGAAGTGAAGCAGTGCCGTTACTTGCATGTGATCACAATGAGCTTATCAGTGCTGATTGTCATTGCGCACACAGTATAACACTCATCTGCGTGGTGCTATAGACGGGCTTTCGCTCAGAAACGTGCTGTACGAGGCTAGAACTTATTTCATAAGAGCTGTACTGTCGTGCTACCCGACCATTGTGCAGGTGAATGAACGCTTGCCAGTCACCAACGACAGCCTACCCGGCTCCTGGCCCGTTGGTAGTGCGCAGCTCCGGTCGCGCCATCTTGTGCTGGATTGATTGCCTTACCCGCTCGTCATGCACGTGTCGCGATGTTTGGAGTACGGCAGCCATGCTGCCGCGCCAGCCGTGCTCCGTGCCAGGTGCGTATCACGTGGCTGAACCCGCTGGTCACGGGGATGCTGTGTGTGCGTTACGATCAGAGAATCGGTTAATAATGACTGAGGTATCTTCTCGTAGAACCCAAGATGCCACCTACGCTGTGAGCAGGCTACGTGAAGCTAACTGCCGTGATGAACAGTACGACGCTAAGCATAACACCGTTCAGCGTACCTGTGAACCATTTGCAGTTCCCATCGCCGCGCTATGTCACACCTCAAGGTGGCAACTCGGACAATGCCCGTCCTCTGTGTCCTCCGTGCCTCTGTGGTGATAAAGGTAGCGCCCTGGGTTCGTAAATGTTTTTGAAGCAGGTTCTAACAATCACTCCCTTGCGTTTCCGTTCAGATAGCGATAAGATGCACTCAACAAATGCACAGTCCCGATCATCCCCAAACGACAGCATTTCATCACCTGAAGGAGTCGCTATGCATGCCGTCCAGAGCGCAGACATCAAAAGTTTTGCCATCGGCTTGATGAATCTCCGCCCCTTTGCCGGTCAGCAATTAATGGCAGTGCGGGTTGATGCGCCAAAGGGCGCAGTTGCGCCAGCCCACAGTCATCCCCACGAACAGATGACCCTCGTGATCAGTGGCCGTCTACAGTTTCGCGTAGGTGATGAATGGCGTGAACTCGGTCCGCTCGAGATTGTCCACATTCCCGGTGGGGTCGAACACGAAGCGATTATGGAAGAAGATTCCGTCTTCTTCGATCTCTTCCATCCGATACGAGCCGACTTTTTGCAGCGACAGGCTGAAGCCGGATCATGATGACGAGTTGGACATCCGCTCGTTGCTGGCCCGGCGAGCTGCGGCATATTCCTCTGCCGTAATTACCTGACCGCCAACAATATCTTGGCTCAACAGGCGGCGTTGGCGGTCGAAGCGCAACTCCGCCGTCATCAGCCGAAAACAGCGGTCGTCCATCATCTCTTTACGTATCCAGTAGCCACTAATCTCCTCGCGGTCGTCGTACTCTGCCGACAGATCGTTGTAGAGATTAATCCGCACCTGCACCACTGCGCCGCAGCGCTGACAGCGCACATGGAGCAGCATAAACGGTGCCTCTTCGCTCCGCCCCCCAAAGAGTCTGCGCAACCATTGCATGGGTTCACTCCCTGGCAATCTGTTCACCGGAGATACTCTTCATCATAGCGTACCATCGAGTGAACTGCAAATATACTCGACATAATAATAATGCAACGAGGGAAACAGGTGCGCCACCTGTTTCCCTCGTTACGTGCTCTGCCGCGTAATCGTATCAGCATCAGTAGATATCGCCAACCGTGTTGAAGACATTAAACTTGCCGGTTGGTGTGATCAGATTGGGGATGTGCGCTTTTTCGGTTAGGGTGGCATCGTCGTAGACAACGATTTCACCGGTCTGACCAGGTTTGCTAGCATCACCCCAAATGCTCACCCATACCTCTGTTCCGGCAGCATTGTACTCAAAATGTACGGCTCGACCATACGAACTGGCCTCCCAACAGCGATATAGCTCAGTTGGCTGCTGCTTAGCGATAACGCAAATCGTGCGTGCCAGTACCGGATCAGGTTTCAGGGTCATATCAACCCAAATCCATTGACTGTTGGGATGAGTCTTGATAAAGAGGCTGCCAGCGCCGGGCAATGGGGTCACACGTACTGCTTTCCACGCTGACTCGGCATGCCCTTCAGGATCGGTACCGATGGAAACAATAGCCGGATCACCAAGGTGCGCCGAACTCCAGACTGGCCCGAATTCAGGATCGATCCAGTTTGCCTCTCGCCCTGGATGGGGTATCTTTGGTGTGTCAACCAGAGCTGCGATCTTGCCCTCTAGCGCATCAACAACCGCAACTTTATTCGATTGACTGGCCGCAACCAGGAAATACCGTCGGCTGGCGTCCCAACCACCATCGTGCAGGTAACGAGCAGCCCGCAACATCTTGATCTGAGGTGCGAAAGGATCAACATAGTTGACCAGCCAGATTTGCCCGATCTCTTTAACATTGATAATCCATTCCGGTTTGTAGTGGGAAACAACAATACTGGTGACCCGTGGCTCAGGATGATATTCCTTCGTGTCAACCGTATAGCCGTGCGTACTGATAATATTCATCGGCTCGAGGGTTTGCCCATCGAGAATAACAAAGTGGGGAGGCCAGTAACAGCCGACGACGGCCAGGCGGTCGGTAAAATCACCTTCCGGCCCTTCATACTTGCTGACTTCCACTGAGCGAGCATCGTAGCAGACCTGTACTTCTGCCACTTTGGTAGGTGTCTCCATCCATAGATCAACCAGGGCAAGCTTGCCATCACGACCGATGACGTATGCGTAACGACCGGTTGCCGACATCCGTGTAATATGGACAGCGTATCCCGTATCAACGTTACTCACAACCTCGTAGGTGTCGCCATCAATCACTGCGACTTGCCCGACATCACGCAGAGTGACCATGAAATAGTTTTGCCAGTTGCGCTTGGTGGCTGGTGCGCCTGGGCGTTCGGCTGGTGATACCAGCAGACGCCAGGAATTCTTCATCTGTTCGAGGGACATTTCTGGCGGTGCTGGTGGCTCCTGCTGCAAAAAGCGAGCCAGGATGTCGATTTGTTCTGGCGTAAAGAAGCCCTGTTTCCCCCAATCTGGCATGCCTCGCGGTGTACCATTGAAGATGATGGCAGAGAGCGCAGTTGTTCCCATTGCGGTAGTGCGATCTGGGGTGAGGGCCGGGCCGGTAGCGCCCTTGCGGAGTGTGCCGTGACAGCCTGCACATCGCTCAAAATAGACCTGTTTTGCCCAAAGAAACTCTTCTTCGCTCAGATTTGTCACCACTTGCGCAAGAGGTGTTGTGTCAAGGGGGTGTGCTGTTTCCTGCTGTCGGTGGCTGCTGAAGGTAGGCGATAACTACTGCCAGTTCTTCGGAGGTAAAACTTTGCGCCAGGGAGGCAGTCATTACACCTGCCGAACAGGGGCCATTTTCGCAATGTGTGGAAATATACGCATCCGGTTCCAGCAGTGCTTCTTTCAGATACTCCTCAACGGTTGTTGCCTTGCCGGTGTAGGAACTACTCTGCATCGCCTGTAAAGCAAACTGACCGATGTTTGTGAGGTCTGGACCAATTGTCCCTTTCGCATTCGCTACACCGGGAATAATGTAGCATCCAACACATCCGCCCTTGTTGAATGCAATGATTGCCAGATTGCTCGCTGATGTAGATGGGGCTGGTGTTGTTACGGCTGCTGTTGTCGCCGATGCGGGTGCCACCGTCGCCTCGGGTGGCTCACCTCGTTGTGTACAGCCAGCTATGATGCCCAAGGCTAAAACCATGCCGAATATAAGGTATCTCGCCTTATTCATCGGTTCCTCCTTGAACGTCTTATCTAAGGTTCATAGGGCTGGCATAGCCTACTGGGACGATTCCGGCAGTGACTTTTATCACAATCGCATATAGTTGCTCCGGAACAGGCATACGCAGTAATATCAACTCCGGTTTAACGAAAGCCATCACTCGTGATCGCACCAGCACGCTGGCGGCGATCTGATCGTGGAGACAGAGAACGACATTTCTGCTACACCGCAGTGGAATCGCACGCTGGCGTGGATACGGTTTTCCAGTCAGGCTACCCGTAGTGCATCCGTGCGCACCGGTAGATGCGGCTACAGCGCGTACCTGTATCGGTATGTGACCTTGATGAAAAGGGGGCACCAGCGCGGGTTGGAAGTCCTACCCGCGGGGAAAGGCGGGTGTTTGATCGTAGCTTTAGGATGACTCGCAGATGCTGAACTGATCCATTTGCACAAAACGACAGATTGTGCTAGAATGCTACACGCTGAGCGATGGCTCGACGCCGTCGATATGCGCCGGCGTAGCTCAATTGGCAGAGCAGCGGTTTTGTAAACCGCCGGTTCAGGGTTCAAGTCCCTGCGTCGGCTCCATCGTTAACAAACGGGTCGGTACCGAAGTGGCCAAACGGGGCGGTCTGTAAAATCGCTGGCTTACGCCTTCGCAGGTTCGAATCCTGCCCGGCCCACCACAAGTGAATAGAGTAGTGCGCTCTGCTTCTCTATTCCTGTTTGCCTACGTAGCTCAGTCGGTAGAGCACGTCTTTGGTAAAGACGAGGTCACGGGTTCAAGTCCCGTCGTAGGCTCCAGCCGACAGTAGTGGCGAGAAAAGCGCGAATCTCGCCTAGTTGCTCGTGCCATAGTTGTTGGCACGAGCGGCATATTTTCGCGCCTTTGTTTTAAGGAGTAAGAAATCCATGGCCAAGCAGAAATTCGAGCGGACGAAACCGCACATTAACGTCGGCACCATCGGTCACGTTGACCACGGCAAG
>NZ_DAOUBI010000192.1:0-19032 GCF_034432675.1 Chloroflexus sp.
CCGCGCCAGCCGTGCTCGCGATCACGTGGAGATCGCAGCGGTTACCCCGCAGCTCTGCGCCCAGTGGGATCACGTGTCAGGGTCGATACCGTTACCGACCACCATTACCCGTGGCGCGTCGTTTAGAGTGTGGCAGCCATGCTGCCGTGCCAGCCGTGCTCGCGATTCGGCGCGTGGCATACCGTTCCCCATCCTGGTCACAAGATTGCTGAATGTGCTCGTGCCGATCAGCGAGTCGGTCAGACATGCATGCGATCCCTGTGCGTAGACGGTTATGTTGCACGAGATTCGTGCCTACGCACCAGCGGCCACGATCAGCACCTGACGGCAGTGGCGAGGATGCCTCCACGCAGGCTGGAAGCCTGCGCCACGGGGAGCGCTTGCAGCCCGGCCTGACGCAGCGTGACATGTGGGTAATGCATAGCTCATGGCTCCTGAGCCTGTTCATTGGCTGGTGCTGTCCAGATTGGCAGCGTAAACGAGAAGCTGCTGCCACTCCCCTCAACACTCTTTACCCAGATTCGACCACCGTGGAGTTCGACCAGCAAACGAGAGATATACAATCCCAAACCAACCCCACTCTTCTGGCGGGTATTGCTGTTATCAACGCGCTGAAACCGCTCAAACAATCTGGCCTGATCTTCAGGTTTGATACCGATTCCTTCATCGCGCACCACAATTAACATCCACTGACCGGGCGGATGCGTCGCCGGCAAGTCGTCTGCGTTGGCTCTGCGCACGGTAAGCTGAATTTCACTTCCTTCCGGGCTATACTTGATGGCGTTGCTCAGCAGATTGAAGATAATCTGTTTGACCTTGTCACGGTCGGCAAAGACAGGTGGTAACGGCGTTCGGGCATCGATCAAGAGTTTGTGATGGATCAATTGAGTATGCAACTGGAGGGTCAGCTCTTCAATCACCTGCCACAGACCAACTGCCCAGCGGTTCAGCTTTACGACACCGGCCTCCAGCCGTGACACATCCAGCAAATCTTTGACCATCTTAAACAATCGCTCTGCCTCGTTAGAGACCGTCTGTAAAAACTCGCGCTGGCTCTCGTAGCTGAGGTCTTGCCGGTTTAGTAGAATCTCGGTATAACCGAGAATTGAGGTCAATGGTGTGCGCAGTTCGTGTGACACAATGCCGATAAACTCATCTTTGAGCCGGTCAGACTCGCGCTCGCGTGTACGATCACTGACCACCCACAATCGTCCAGTAAGCTGTTGCTGACTATCGCGGGTTGGTACTGAGAGCACGTGTAATTCCTGGTATGGGTTGCGGAGCTGGAGGCTTGTTTCAAACGTCTGATCAGGGGTGCGCTGACCGAGATCGCAAAATTCGCTGAGCCGGAATGGATCGTTGAGTCGCGTCAGCAAGTGCTCAACCAGATCAATCCCAACGTAGAACGACGGCCGTTGTGGCTGGGCATCCAAACGCCAGACCTGATTCCAGGCCGGATTGGCCCGGATAACTCGTCCATTCAAATCGAGGAGCGCCAACCCTATCGGGAGACTGCTGAAGACCTGACCAAGATGGTACGATGTTTCGTAAGCGGCCTGATAAGACATCGCACGGGCCAGCGGATGGGCAGCACGTTCACAGAGAGTGGTAATAAACGCCAGAACCTCTTCAGTAAAGGTCATTGACCGGCGACTATGCAGAATGAGCACCGCCAATACCCGATTATCGGAAATGATCGGTGCTGCTAGCTCGGCAAGAAATGGCATCGCGTTCGGCAATCCCGGCTCACCGCCTGCATCACGCACCAGCAAAGGTCGCCGCATTTGGACAGCCTGACCGGCCAGACCTCTCTCCCAACTCCACCGCTGCCGCGGTAGTGTGGGAAGTGCGCGCCTGGAATGCTCAGCTTCGTACCCTTCATACAGGTGCAGCACCAGTTCGCATTTGTCATAATCAACCAGTGCAACAGCTCCTGCTTCGGCACTGCTCCCCTCCAATGCCCGGCGCAAGATGACTCCGATCAGTTCGTGCAAGTCTATGGTACGGTCGAGTTGTTCATTCAGAGCGATCATCTTTTGGCGTAGTGAAGGGGTGAGTGTCAGACCAATAGGGGTTTCACCGGCAAAGCGTGGTGTCGGTAATTGAGATAGGCGAGCGCCTTCTTGAGCAATAGCCGCCGCCAGCAGCGGCTTTAGCGACTCGATCAGTTCGCTAATGCGGCCAGCAAATCGTCGCAGATCGTCGTTGCGTAGTTCGAGAACCCCCCACAATCTGCCGCCCCAAAAGATCGGTGCTCCCAGATAACCGGCAGGGATCACGGGCAAGTTTTTATCTGGCTGACCGGCACTACCGAGCGCAATCGTCTTGATAACCGTCTTCCCACCAAGTGCTACCGAACGAGTCAGGGTATCGTCCCACGGATAAGCCCACGACTCCGGCGAAAAAATCTGCTGGCGATGCGCACCGGGTCGTGCGGATTGTAACCAGCAGGTCAGGCGTGCATCCCGGTAGCGGATTGCGAGACGCAAAAGCCCGAAGAGCCGATGGATACGTTGTACCAGCGGCAATTCCTCCTGCAATAAACGGGAAGCCGCACTCAGCACACTCAAGTAGCCGGTTGTGATGTCTTCTGGTTCGTGTGTCATTGTCGTGTATTGTAGCTAACCGTGAGTAGCTGTCAATTATCTCGTAATAACTCTGTGCTATGATATGCTACATCCATCGGTATTACGGTGGAACACAAGGAGCAAACTATGTTTACGGCAATCGATCATATCGGGTTGGTAGTAGCCGATCTCGACGCTGCCATCGATTTTTATCGCACTGCATACGATGTGACCGAATGGGAGCGGATTGAACTCCCTGAACGCCATGCACTGATCGGTGTTGCTCGTTTTGGTGATGTCTTGATCGAATTAATTGCCCCAACCAGCGATCAGGCCAGCTTTGCCCGCTTCTTGCGCGAAAAAGGGCCGGGTATGCATCATATTGCCTATCGGGTTGATGATATTTATGCAGCGTTAGCCACATTGCAGGCGCGTGGTTTACCATTGATTGACCGTGAACCTCGTCCTGGTATCCACGACACACTGGTTGCGTTTGTCCATCCGAAAGCCGGCGGACAGGGTGTATTGGTTGAGCTGGTGCAGCATCGTTCCCCACATCACGGGTAAGTCAACAAGCACGTCTGGAGCAGCATGTATGACATGGAATGACGAAGAACATCGTCGCTTACTGGTAAGCACGAGTATCGGGTATACGGCGTACACTGCCTGGGCACGGCAGGCCCGGCGTGAACGACTGTTTAACATTGCCCGTTTGCTTGATGCCTCAGCAGCGGTTAAACGGGTTCGTGCCGAGCAGGCGTTGCGGCGTCTGGGTGAAGTCGCGAAGACGACAACCAACATTGAGCGGGCACTTGCCGGTCTCGAACCAGAAGCCGTTGTCACCGGCCCTGTCACCGGTACCAGCGCATTTCAACCTGAGTTACTGGAGCGCGCAGCACGAGCACTGGCCGCGGGACGCGATCTGATCTACACCGAGTTAGGTGATCTCTTTGTGTGCAGTACGTGTGGTCAGTTGATGGAAGGTGATCCATCTCCATTCTGCTCCATCTGTGGCACGGTGCGTGAGGGGTTTCTGGATTTTCGGATTGTCGATTGTATGGGGACATTAGGCTCCACTACGATTGTGCGTCGCCTCGAACAGGGACTCCGCACTGTGCAGAATCTGGTCACCGATCTGACCGAAGAACAGCTCTCAACCCCGGTGAATGGCTTTCCGGCCTGCAAAGACCTGATCGGCCACCTGACCGACATGGACATCGTCTTTCGCGAGCGGGCGTGGATGATTCTTGAGACGAACCAGCCCAGGCTGCCCTCAGCCCATCCGCCAACCTTGCAGCACGCCGTGAAGTATCGCACGGTACCGATTGCTGATCTCCTCGAACAGTACACCTCAAGCCGACAACAGACACTCAACCTGCTTCGCGGTTTGACCCAGGCTGCCTGGCAGCGCATCGGCTACCACGAGATATTCGGCCCTGTCCCCCTGCTGCATCAAGGAAACTGGGTGGTCACGCACGAACAGGGGCATCTGATTGAACTGGCGCAAATGCGGCACAATTTGTTGCATGGCGGCAATCAGGTGATCGAGATTGCGCAGGAAGTGCTACATCCATAGCCGGCACCGGCAATTGTCAGAAATAGTAACGGGGCGACCTTCCAGTCGCCCCGTCATGCATGAGAGTGTTTCAGTTGCGCTTACGTTAAATCTAACCCACTCAGACTATCGTAGAGCACATCAAGATTTTCCAGCGCCAGCCCGGTACCAATGGCAACGCACGAAGCCGGCTGATCGGCGACATAGCAGGGCACACCGGTGACATCGGTCAGGAGATCGTTAATGCGTCGCAGCATCGATCCACCGCCGGTCATCACCATGCCCTTATCGATAATGTCCGAGCTTAATTCAGGTGGGGTTTCGACCAGTACTGCTCGCACAGCATTGATAATAGCTTCCAACGGTTCCTGAATCGCCTCAGTAATCTCGTTGCTATCAACCTGGATTGTGCGCGGCAAACCGGTGACCTGATCACGGCCACGTACCTGCGTCACGAGCGGCTTATCAAGTGGCAGCGCCGAGCCTATTTCAATTTTAACCGCTTCGGCGGTCCGCTCACCGATCAAAAGGTTGTATTTGCGCTTGATATACGTAGCAATCGCTTCATCGAACCGGTTGCCACCGACCCGCACCGAGGTGCTCACCACAATATCATTCAGTGAAATCACTGCCACTTCGGTGGTACCACCGCCGATGTCAATCACCAGGTTGCCTGACGGCTGGGCGATGGGAATATTAGCGCCAATGGCGGCGGCCAGTGGTTCGCGGATGAGATAGGCTTTGCCGGCACCTGCTTCGAGGGCGGCATAGCGTACTGCTCGCATCTCGACGCTAGTCACACCGGCGGGAATACATATCATCACTTCAGGCCGTGAAAAGCGAAACCGGCCTGCGGCGCGGCCAATGAAGTGACGTAACATCTCTTCAGTAACGACATAATCGGCGATCACGCCGTTGCGCATCGGACGAACTACTTCGATACTCTCCGGCTCACGGCCCAACATCGCCATTGCTTCTGCGCCAACGGCGCGAACCCGACCATCGCGGGTGCTCAGTGCAACCACCGATGGTTCCGAGAGAACGATCCCTTTACCTTTGACATACACTAAGACATTGGCAGTACCAAGATCAATCCCGATTTTGCGGGCCATACGTAATATTCCTGCTGTGATGTGTTTGGTTACGGACGCTACACCCTGACAGAATTAAGGTAGCGTGTATAATCGCGCCGTATTATAGCAAATTTACGTCAGTTTGTGTTAAGCATATGGGTGATGAAAAGCCCGCTGGGGGCGGGAACTAGCGGTACCGGATGACTCTAGCTGTCGCAAGCTGGTTCCAGCTTGCGATACGCCGTTGGATGAAGGCACTACGGTGTGTTGCAGGTGGTGAGAGAGCAGCGCACCGGAGGCGTATGCTCCTAGCGCTCCCAGGCGATGTGACGTTGACCCAGTGGTAAGCACGCCGGATGCGTGCGCTCCCAGCACTCCCAGGCGATGCCAGACGGTGACCGTCCGTATGGATAGCAAGCATTGATATTGGGGCTGACTCCAGCAGTGCGTTGCGACACACCCCCCTCACCCGCCCCCGCGTGGCTATGCATTACCCACATGTCACGCTGCGTTAGGTCGGGCTGCAAGCACTCCCCGTGACGCGGGCTGGAAGCCCGCGTGGAGGCATAATCGCCACCGCTGTCAGGTGCTGGCCGTGGCCGATGGTGCGCAGGCACGAACCTCGTACAACTAAACGTCTACGCGCAGGTAGCGCATGCATGCCGGACCGACTCGATGATCGGTATGAGCACATCCAGCACCCCCGTGACTAGGATGGGTAACGATGTACCATGCGCCGGATCGTGAGCACGGCTGGCGCAGCAGCATGGCTGCCGCACTCCAAACCGCACGCCGCGCGCATGACGAGCGGGGAAGGCAATTCATCCAGCACTTGTTGTCACGGCTGGCACGGTGCACTGTCACTGGGCCAGTCGCCCACAACAGCACCTATAGCTATCATACCCGCTGATACGCACGTGGTTGACACCAGTTGTGGGAATGCATAGCCCGCTGGGGGCGGGAACTAGCGGTACCGGATGATTACCGCTGTCGCAAGCTGGTTCCAGCTTGCGATACGCCGTTGGATGAAGGCCCTACGGTGTGTTGCAGGTGGTGAGGCGCGCCGGAGGCGTGCGCTTCCAGCGCTCCCAGGATATGCCAGACGGTGACCGGCAGTCATGCTACGACACCAGTTTGATATAAACCTGGCTTCCGCACACCAAATCTGTGATACGGGCACTTCTAACCGGGAACGGTATCCACTTCGGTGTGGTGTCTGCGAATTACTCCTGCTCAGTCGTACAACAAAACCCCCTTCCTGAAGATTGGGAAGGGGTCACCAGACCGGAAAAGCGTGGTAGATACCTGCTACGACTGTCGCCGCTTGATTTTATGGAGCTGTGCAACCCGCAGGCGCACCATCTCTTTGCGCAACTTTGCTTCGGCCAGCGCCATATCGCGTTCGCTCTGAGCTTCGCGCCGGCGGGCTTCAGCTTCTGCCCGCGCCTGTTCAGCTCGTGCTTCATCAATCTCGTCGGCCCGCTCGACCGTATCGGCCAGTATGGTAACCCGATGGGGAAGTACCTCCATAAAGCCGCCGGATACAGCAAACGGTGTGCGCTCGCCATTCTTAATGATGTCTAGCTCGCCTGGTTCGAGAATCGTCATGAGCGGAGCGTGGCGCGGCAGAATACCAACGCGGCCATCTTTCGTTGGTGCACTAATCATATCAACGTCATCCGAAAGGATGACGCGCTCGGCGGTGACAATCTCCAGATGGATGGGCATAGACTGCTCCTTCTGCCTGCCGTAGATACAAACCGGCGACAATGCACGCTGGCCGTCGCCGGTTTAATCCTACTTCTGGCTGGCCTCGTAGGCGGCCAGTACGTCATCGAAATCGCCCTGCATGTAGAAGAACGACTCAGGAATGTGATCGCCTTCACCATTCAGGAGGCGGGCAAAACTCTCGACCGTCTTTTTCACCGGCACATACTTGCCAGGGCGACCGGTAAACTGCTGAGCTACCGTAAACGGTTGTGAGAAGAACAGCTCGATCTTGCGGGCGCGCTGCACCGTCAGCTTGTCTTCGTCACTCAGCTCTTCCATACCGAGAATGGCAATGATGTCCTTGAGGTCTTTGTAGCGCTGTAAAACACGCTTCACCTCTTGGGCCACCCGGTAATGCTCCTCGCCGACGATGTTGGGATCGAGAATCCGTGACGTTGAAGCCAACGGATCGACCGCCGGGAAGATTGCTCGCTCGGCAATGCTGCGTTCGAGCGAGATCGTTGCGTCAAGGTGGCTAAACACCGTTGCTGGTGCCGGGTCTGTGTAGTCGTCAGCCGGCACGTATACCGCCTGCATCGAGGTGATCGAACCACGCTTGGTCGACGTAATCCGCTCTTGCAATTCACCCATTTCGGTGCCCAGCGTTGGCTGATAACCTACCTGGGACGGCATACGACCGAGGAGGGATGAAACCTCTGAACCGGCCTGCACGAAGCGGAAGATATTGTCAATAAAGAGCAGAATATCGCGACCCTCATCGCGGAAGTACTCGGCCATGGTCAAGGCAGTCAGACCGACCCGCAAGCGAGCACCCGGTGGTTCATTCATCTGACCGAACACCATCACCGTCTTGTCGAACACGGTGGTATTTTCGTCGATCCGGGCTTCCTTCATTTCGTGGATGAGGTCATTTCCCTCGCGGGATCGCTCACCTACGCCGGCGAAGACTGAGAACCCCGACTGCTCTTTAGCGATATTGGCAATCAACTCCTGGATCACCACCGTCTTACCCACACCGGCACCACCGAAGATGGCGGTCTTGCCACCACGGGTAAACGGCGCAATCAGGTCGATCACCTTAATCCCGGTTTCAAAAATCTGAGCCTGGGTATTCTGCTCTTCAAAGCTGGGCGGATCACGGTGAATTGGGCGGCGCTCAACCTCTGGGCCGATAGGTTCCATACCATCGATTGGGTCTCCCAACACATTGAACACGCGCCCAAGTGTAGCCGGGCCGACCGGCACCGCGATAGGCCGACCGGTATCAATGACCTCAAGACCACGGCGCAGACCATCGGTCGAACCCATTGCAACCGCTTTTACCACGCCATTTCCAAGCTGCTGTTGCACTTCGCAGACGAGACGGTCGCCATTCCCCAATGGAATTTCGATTGCATTATAGATTTCCGGTACTTCGTCTTCCGGGAATTTGGCCCGGATGACCACACCGATAATCTCTTGAATAACCCCCTTGGCCGGCATCGGCTCCTCCTCTTGTCATTAACTGGTGAGAGCAGCGGCGCCCGAAGCGATTTCGCTGACCTCTTTAGTAATGGCTGCCTGCCGCGCTTTGTTAAACGACAGCGTTAAATCGCGGACCAGATCTTTGGCATTATTCGTTGCATTACGCATAGCAACCATTCGTGCACTATGTTCGCTGGCAATGCTTTCAAGAACTGCCTGATAAATCTGAGTTTCGACATAACGCGGCAGAATACTATTGAGAACTTCTTCTTCTCCCGGCTCGTAGGTATAATCAACATTCGTCGTGGTCGAGATGTCAGGACTCTCTACCGGTAACAATTGCTTGATAGCCGGACGTTGCACCAACGTATTAATGAACTCACTATAAATAATGTAGAGTTCATCATACTTGCCCGACTGAAACCCATTAATGGCGCTAATTGCGACACCCAGGATCGCTTCGAGCTTTGGTGCATCGCCGAGACGGGTTGCTTCACCTGCCGGGGCAAAACCGGTTCGTAAGAAGAAATCGCGCCCCTTACGACCGAACGTATACACATCAACGGTGCGTCCCATAGCGCGTTGCTCGGTGATAAAGCGACCGGCACGACGTAGCACGTTCGCCACCAGGCTCCCGCAAAGCCCACGATCAGGCGTTACAACCAGCAGCGCAACACTTTTCACCGTCTCGCGCTTTTCAAGCAACGTACCGCGACGTGCCGCTCCCACGACTCGAGCAGTAAGATTGGCCATTACCTCCCGCATCCGGTCGGCATATGGCCGGGTAGCTAACACATTCCGTTGGGCGCGCCGCATCTTCGATGCCGACACCATCTCCATCGCTCGCGTAATCTGAGCGACATTCTTAACGGAGCGGATGCGGCGCTTAATCTCGCGACTACTCGGCATATCGAACCCTTTGCAGTCTGGCTACCGGCGAGCGCTTGGCAGGTACGCTCGCCGGTAGCCTTCTGCTAGCTATAGTTGCTAGTTGCCTTAAATTCCTTGATTGCTGCTTCCAGCGCCTCTTTCACCTCAGGCGACGGGAACTTGCGATCAAGGCGATTGTCGTAGATTAGCTTCCGCACCTCGGGGTGAGCGGTGCGCAAGAAGGCCAGAAAGTCATCGCGCCACTTAGTGATCAACGGCACCGGTACATCATCGAGATAGTTGTTGGTTGCTGCGTACAGCACGGCTACCTGATCTTCGACCGGAAGCGGTTGATACTGTGGTTGCTTCAGCAATTCTTGCAGACGCTGACCGCGCTCGATTTGCGCTTTGGTCGTCGCATCGAGATCGCTGGCAAACTGGGCGAATGCAGCCAGGTCACGGAACTGTGCCAGCTCACCTTTCAGCTTACCGGCAACTGCCCGCATTGCCCGGGTCTGTGCAGCACCACCGACACGCGACACCGAGATACCGACGTTGAGCGCTGGGCGTTGACCAGCATTAAACAGGTCGGACTCCAGATAAATCTGGCCGTCGGTGATCGAGATGACGTTCGTCGGAATGTAGGCCGACACGTCGTTTGCCTGCGTCTCGATGACCGGCAATGCGGTTAGCGACCCACCGCCGTACTCTTCGTTCAGACGAGCGGCGCGTTCAAGCAGACGAGAGTGCAGGTAGAAGACATCACCGGGATAGGCTTCGCGGCCGGGTGGGCGGCGGAGCAAGAGTGACACCTGGCGATAGGCAACAGCGTGCTTGCTCAGGTCGTCGTAGACGATCAGGGCATCCTTAACCAGTTGCCCATTGAGCATAACGCCGTTTTCCATAATCTCTTCGCCCATCGCACAACCGGCGTAGGGGGCAATGTACTGCAACGCAGCGCTCTCGGAGGCGGTTGCCGACACGACGATGGTGTACTCCATCGCGCCAAATCGTTCGAGCGTTCCGACCACCTGGGCGACTTGTGCTCGACGCTGACCAATGGCAACGTAGATACACACCATCCCCTGGCCCTTCTGGTTGAGGATGGTATCAATCGCCACCGCCGTCTTACCGGTCTGGCGGTCACCAATAATCAGCTCACGCTGACCGCGCCCGATCGGAATCAGTGCGTCAATGGCAATGATACCGGTTTGCACCGGCGTATCAACCGACTTACGGGTAATCACACCGGGGGCAATGCGCTCGATGGGGCGGGTCTTCTCGTAAACGATTGGCCCCTTACCATCGATTGGTTGCCCAAGTGGATTCACCACTCGTCCCAACAACCCCTGCCCAACCGGCACCGAAATCACTCGGCCGGTTGAGGTAACCATATCCCCTTCCTCAATTGTCTCATCGTCACCAAGAATAATTGCGGCGACGCTATCCTGTTCGAGGTTCAGGGCAATACCGTAAATCGACTCATTGCGACCGGCTTTCGGGGGAAATTCAACAATTTCGGAGGCGACGACCTGATCAAGGCCGGACAGCCGCGCGACGCCGTCTCCGACGGCAATCACCGTACCGACATTGACCTGGCGCGGCTGAAGGTCGACGCCGCTTGTGATCCCCTGCTTCAGCCGGGCGATCAATTCCTCAGTAATCGTCGTCATGCTCTACTCCGTCGCGCTGGTAGCCGGCGATACCGGGCCCAGCGAGCTGGACTCTAACTTGCCTGTAACACACGCTGAATGGCGCTCAGGCGGGCACGCAGGCTATTATCAAGCACCTGATCGCCAACCCGAATAATCAAACCACCAATCAACGTTGGATCTACATGATATGTGACATGAACATCGCCGTAGCGCTGCTGCAATTCGCGGGCAATCCGCTCTTTCTGCTCGGCGCTCAGCTCAATCGCGCTGGTGACACTGGCATCAACTGCGCGGCTACCGGTTTCAAGATACCCCGGCAGAGCAGCGGCCACCGCATTAAGTTCACCGGTCAGCCCCTCTTTAGCCATAGTGAGCAAGAAATTGCGCACCTGTGGCAGCAGGTCGGCCGGCAAGACGGCGGCTGCCTCGCTGGCTGAAAGACCGGCGATTCGTGGAGCAGCAGCACGTATCTGTTCAGCAGCCGTTGTCAAGAGCGCCTCTACCAGCGGAGCAGCCAGCGCCCGTGCATCAATGGTCGTTGCCATACTCTCGTTTCCTCACGCAAACCAGGCATCTGCCAGTCTGCGACGTTAGTTGCGGCGATCCAGTGCTGCCAGCGACTCGGCAATCAGTGCATCGTGGCCACGCGCTTGCAGCTCTGCACCGAGCACACGGCTGGCGGTCAAAGTGACCAGATCGGCGATCTGGCTCTTGGCCTCGCTCAACATTCGAATGCGCTCCTGCTCGGCCTGGGCACGAGCCTCTTCCTTCAGACGCTCAGCCTCGCGACGCGCCTGGGCAATGATCTCAGCCTCCTGCTGCTTGGCGCGCTCCTGCGCCTGGGCCACGATTTTAGCGGCCTCCTGGCGCGCTCGAGCAATTTCTGCCTCGTAGTCACGCTTGGTATTTGCCAATTGTTCGCGCACCTTCTCGGCATCCCGCACACTCTCTTCAATCCGCCGGGTGCGCTCATTCAGCAGGTTCATCACCGGCCGGTATAGTAGCGTGCGCAGAATGAAGATGAGCAACAGGAAGTTAATCAGTTGCGCAATAAACAGGGTCGGATTTATACCTAATGCTTCCACCCTTCAAACCTCCTGTAACGAGCAATCGCTTACTGCAACACGCCGAAACCAATCAAGAATGCAATCACCAAACCGAAGATTGCCAGTGCTTCAGTAAAGGCGATACCAATGAACATGTACGTTACGACACGGTTTTCGATCTCAGGATTGCGGCCAATCGCCTGCACCGCACCCGACACAATGATACCGATGCCGACACCTGGCCCAATTGCGCCCAAACCCACAGCGAGCGCGGTAGCGACGAGATTCAGACCATCCATGATTGAGATGCCTCCTTAAAAGCAGATTCTGCGACGAACCCAATATCAAACATTCTAGCGGATGACTCCGCCCGAACTCATCAATGTGCGTGCTCCTCATCGTGGCCGGTGACGGCAATGTTCAGGAACGCATAGGTCAACAGAGCAAAGATCAGCGCCTGGATGAAGCCAACGAACACTTCAAAGCCGTAGAAGGGCAGCGGTAACAGGAGTGGCACCAGGAATGCCATCACGACCAGCAACACTTCACCGGCAAAGATATTGCCGAAAAGACGGAAGGCCAACGCGAAGGGCTTGACTAGCTCTGAGATAAACTCAATGATCCCGACAAACGACATGATACCGTTTGTGTTGAAGAACTTCTTCAAATACCCTGGGCCAAGCGCCCGGAAGCCCCAGTACTCGATGAAGACGAACGAGATAACAGCAATTGCGAAGGTAAAATTGAGATCGGCTGCCGGCGCCCGGAAGAGCGGAACCAGCTTCTTGCCCTGGGCAGCACAGGTGTCGTGAATCTCCTCACCCTCGGCGGCCACAACACTACTCAGTGGAGCAGCCGGTGCTGCCAGCGCCAGACGCTCATCGACAACGGCATGCTCTTCTTTCTTCTCGTGGCACACGCCAATTGAGCCTACCCCCGGCAGCAAACCAAACCAGTTGCCGAAGAGCACGAAGAGGAAGATCGTTGCTACCAGCGGAAAAGCAGTGGCAACATATTTGGCGTTAATGTTACGGAAGAGATTGTAGAGTGACTCGAGGATGAACTCCATGACGTTTTGCAACCCGCGTGGCACCATTTGCAAGTTGCGGGTAGCAGCCACAGCCAGAGCTATCACGAAGATGTCAATAATAATCGAAACAACGAATGAATTGGTGATTGGAAAGCCGGGAATACCGTCGAAAATGACCTCAGCGGCGACTTCTACGTGCGGTGGGCCGGTGTAGAGGAAGAAGCGACTGGCGATCGAAATGATGAGCGCTCCTACAATAATGAGAATGTTTCGAGTCCGCGTTGACAACGCCTACCTCCTGCTCGACAACGTCGGAACTACGCAGCGCCCGGGTATTGCTCTTTGTGCGCTGCTGCCCGATGTACGAACAACAACTTCTTTGTTCGATCTTTCACAATCAGTATAACACACCTCGCAAAATTTCGCAACTTGCCTGCCCCATTGATGGCCGGTTCACTTGCAGTTCTACGAGGCCGACGCGAGTATACCATAGCTACGCGGGATGGGCAACTGATGTTATGGCAGGGTGCAGTGGTGGCGTTCTCCCCTTCCTGTGGGTTGCGGTCTTTCATTCGTTTGGCCAGGCGGGTTGGTGTGTCGGTGGTTGTAAAATCCTTCACCTCAAGGTATTGAGGTTGCCGGGTGGCTGTTCTCAGGCTTGATCACGTTCCCAACGGTGTGAGTAAGACGACAAGGGCGTTGTATCAAATCTTGCGTGATTGTGCATTACTGCCTGCCATTGGATATGCGGTGATCGGTGACTGTCCTTATCCCTTGGATAGTCAGGTGAAATCCCTTGGATAGTCAGGTGAACAGTATAGGTACCGTCCGTAGGGACGGGTTGAGAACCTGCCCCTACGGAACCCGCCTCTATCATCACCGGCACCAGCACGCTGTGGGGCAGGCTGCCGGCCTGCGTTCAGCCATCCCCATCATTAGGGCACGTACCGGCACGGGAGTCCGCTGCAATCCGCGTCGGATCGTGAATACGGCTGGCGCGGCAGCATGGCTGCCGCACTCCACACCGTGCGACACATGTGTGACGAACGGGTACGGCAATCCATCCAGCACGTGATAGCACGGCTTGAGCGGTGCACTGTCACCTGGTCAGTCGCCCAAAACAGCATACATGGCGATTATACCCGCTGATATACCCAAGGTTGACACCGGTTGTGGGTAATGCATAGCGCATCGCGGGAGGGGGAGGACAGAGGTTTGATTCAGGTCTTCCTGATGACGTAGACGCTATGTTAGTTTGTATTTTCTGTCCACCCCTAGATGTAACAATCCATGGGGATCAGCGGTACGATCCGACCGAACGTGGCGATGCTGTCAGCAGTAGCGTCATTTACATCTGGCGGTAGTCATCAGGTGGTATGTGGCAAACAAGGAAGTAGGGGTGGGTTTAGAACCCGCCCCTACTGAACCCGCCCCTACGGCAAACTGATGTCCGGTCAGCGCACATTGTGCGTGAGGCGTGTGTATCACTGCCTGACCACGAATATGCCGTGATCGGTGATTATCTGTTGCTGTAGTGACAGTCGGTGGGGATTACCGCCACGACCCGGATGGCCGCAAGGTGAGCGGATGAACGTGGCGATGCCGTCAGCGGTGGCGTCATTCACACCTGGCTGGTCATCACGCCGATAGAGCGTGCTATGTCAGGTTGTGGGGGGAGTGACTCAAGTGATGCAGCTGATGACAGATATGCGGATTACCCTGACACCCTGTACAAAGCAGGGGTCAGGGAAGGAACGTGTTTTAGCGGGCGAGTACGTCGCGCAATTCCCGGATGGCACGTTTGGCGTTGACCCACACGGCACCGATCTTCGAGCTGGCGACACGCTTGTTGAAAACCAACACGAGCAGAAATCGCTGAGCTACGTCGAAGCAGTAGAGATCGATATTTACCCCTTCGTGGATGTAGACGCTTGTTGCATCTTCTTCACGGAGCTGGCGGGCCACTTCACCGGTGGTTGAAAAGCCAGTTGAGAGGAGTGGTAAGACAACCATCAACGGCAGGTTGCCCTTGTCGCCAGTTTCAACCAGGATCATGCCTGCACGATCAGTTAACATAATACTTTGAGTGCCCAGGTCTTGCCCCAACTGGCTCATAACACCGCGGATAGCTGCGATATTCTGCTCGGTAACGATCAGGTTATGACCATCGCTGCGCCAGGTTGATGGCGGTGCAGGTGGTGGGGTTGAGGTTGAGCCTGGAGCAGATGAAGGGGCCGGCGATTGTGTGCGGCGTTCAGCGGCTGCACGTGAGCGAGCTGCCAACCCACCACGTGCCGATGCCGTTTCACGGGCCGCACGTTCAGCAGCTTCACGTTCGGCAGCTTCACGTTCGGCAGCTTCGCGAGCAGCTCTTTCAGCAGCTTCGCGTTCAGCCCGGGAAGGTAAAACAACTCGTGCCGGTGTAAATTGCCGCCGTGGCGATGAATCGGTAGGTGTTTCACCTAATGTTGAACGTACTGGTTCACTCTTTGCAGGTGGTGTCGTTGTGCTCTCTACCGGTTTAGCTACTCCACGTACCGCTTCGGTAGGCGCCGGGGCAGGTGCTGGAGTTGCCGGCAGCGACTCAGTTCGTGGTGTGTTAAGGGCTGTATGGATTGCGTGACGTACCAGGTCCAGACTCAACTCACCGGTGAGTACACTGCTAACGCCAACCGTTTGCGCACGTTCGCGGTCAGTGCTGCTCAGGTTGTTTCCCCAGAGGAGGACACGAGTGTTCGGGTCAAAATTTGGCACAATTTCAGCCAAATCAAGACCACTCATCTCGTCAAGATCAATCTCGCTCAATACCAGATCAGGTGGTTCGGTACTGATCGACCACAGGGCATCATTTGCCGATGTAAACATTTGTACTTCAGCGTCGCCGGCCAGCGCCTCTGGTAGGCCGCGGAGCGTTGGGTTAGCGCGGGCGACTACGACGATACGATACGTCATTGAATTCTCTCACACTATCGCTCAACGTAGAAACCATCTACTACTGTTCACTAGTATACTCGAAATAGCTACAACTTGAAGCAAATTTTAGAGGCAAGATTACCACTGTTTACGCGATCACCTCGACACAACTTCTGGGTAGCCAGATAGCTTCACCGCTGTCCAGCAACACTTCAACCGCTGCGGTACGTATACCGGCAGGGATGCGTTGTGGGAGAGCGGGCAGGCTACGCACGCGCCCGATGCGCCCAAGGTGATCGTGGTCGAGCAGTCGCACCGTGGCTCCGATCCGTAATGGTGGCCGTGGTGGTTCAAGTGATGCGTTGCTGCTCCGGGACATGGGGATGATGACTCGTGGTCGACGGTGTGGATGGCGAAGACTGGTACTACTCTCGATGTAGACTTCGCGCCGATCATTGCCGGCAAGTAATTCAAACAACGGTGTTGCCATCGGTGCACCGCCTATCCCTTCGGTCAACACAATTGTCAGTGGTGAGTCAGTCTGGGAAACCCATTGCCAGTTACGTAGACCAGGAAGAAAAGGCAGGTGTTTGATCCATTGGAAAAACTCACGCAGGACTTGTTCGCTGATACTGCCGATAATGATGCCACGAACCTGATTCTCAACTGCTTTGCGGAGTGCAGCAGCACTGATCCCGCTCCCGCCAATGATCACAGCATACATACTTTGCGCATCAATCATCGCCTCGGTGATTGGCTCGCCCGGATCAAGGGTGAGCAGGCGGGTGACACCGTAACAATCATTTCCCAGGCTGGCGATCCCGAAGATTTGGGCTGCCGGGGTTTCGATGACTACCCGTTGTTGATCGATGATTTCCATCACAATACCGCGAATGCCGGCAGTTACGGTGATTTGCTGTGGTTCTGGCTGAAGAATTGCATAACCGGTTGCAGGATCGACGGCGTAGAGGATGCCATTAACCGGGCTAAGGACACGGCGACTCAGCAGTCCGCGCCGGTGCGCCAGGACGGCACCGGCATTTACCGGCTGACCTATCGGTACGACGACGGCACGAGCAGCCTGATCGGGGGGTAACGCCAGCGCCTGAGCGAGGTTGATCATGTATGGAGGATTGTGCTTCTGACCACGAGCCACAATATCTTCAGGCTCGACGCGACTACCCTGTCTAACCAGGATCTCCCCCGGTTGGGGGAGTGTGCGATCAAGGCGAGCTACCGTGCTCTTGATAACCGGCGGTACACCATCGGGTACGTACAGCATAGTGTTTCCGTGTGTGGTGCAGGGGTGTTAACTCAGCGCAATTATACCATGTTCGCAGTGCGGACACGCAAGGTACAGTTTACTATCAGCGTTCATCTCGTGCGTTCACGAGTAGTGATCTGTCAGATGACGAGCCTTTTGCGCCTGGTGATGCATGCCTCGTTTCATTTGCAATGTTTGTGCAACGATTGCCCACCGGCTAATATCTGGACTACGTTACTGCAATTATCGATCACGGTTTTCACAGCATTGGTGAGATAACCTGATGTATGTCTCGTCAGTATATCTTGACCGGTACTCCGAGATCGGCCCATTCGTAAAGCCATTGGGCATCATCGATCCGCAAGTTAATACAACCGTGTGACATCCGCACACCGCTGCCGTGGGCGTTATGCCAGTAGGTTCCGTGGAGAGCCACTCCACCGACGACATACTGAACCCACGGCACATTGGGTACATACCAGCATTCACCACCGAGACAGCCGCTCATTGTTTGTTGAGGTAAGCGGTAATAAATAGTGAAATCGCCGGGTGGTGTATTAAAACCGTCACGCCCGGTGGCAACCGGTGCTGAAAAGACTAACAGGTTGTCCTCGTAGGCGAAGAGGTATTGGCGCGTCAGATCGACTTCAATGCGACGTGACCATAAGCTGGGACTCCAATCAACAGCACCAGCGAGACGGGCAACCGGTGCCGTGTTGATGCCGTGCAATTTGGCGATCTGAAGACCGAGATCATCGATTTGAACTTCCAAGAGGCTATCAAGATCGAGGCCGTAGATGACTTGCTGTTGACGGAAGAAAGGCGCGAGCGCTTCCGGTCGGTAGAGAAAACGGGCGCGCTCGAAGTATTGGACAAGCGTGCCGTTCTCGTCACGTTCTTCGCTGAGGGGAAAGCCGAAGACCGGCAAGCCGCCATGGCGCTCCCAGAATTCAAGGAATTCACCACGCAGAGTGTAGCCGGTTTCCGGGAAGAAGGCACCGATTGCGGTGTCGGTCGCGGGCGGAGGGATTGTGGGCTGGCGTGCCAGCCATTCGCGTCCGATCAGACCAAGCTGCACCTGCTGAGGTGTGCCGGCGTATTCGGGGTGGTACTCAAAACGGGCACGTTCAAAGTATTGGACAATCCGGCCATCAATGACCAGTTCTTCACTGATCGGCATGCCGAAGGTGTGAAGCTGACCATTAGCCCGCCAGAAATCGAGAAAGCCGACCCGGTTTGAGAGATGATGGCCGGTAGCTGGAAAGTAGACGGTGCGAACGACCGGTAGTTGTTTTGACCAGGTCGCTGATCCTGCCGTAGCCGGGTTGATCCAGTACAACCAGAGTAGCAGGCTACATCCGATCAAACCGGCCAGGATAAATTGAGTGGGTGATGCGTGGCGACCAATCCGCATAGGCAACTCTGAACAATGGCTCTCGTTGGTGGAAACACTGTCGTCTTTGAGTTTGTCATCCGTTCGAGAAGTAGTGTAATTCGGGCGAGATTGTGACTCGTCTCAATGTGCGGCTTTTCCCTGTGTTGACTTGTGTACTTATTCACTTCAGGCGATCACGCAGGTATTATATCAGGTTAGGATGGGTTATTTTCTTCAAAATTGCTTAAAACTTTTTTCAATATGGTTTTTATTTGTGATCAGCCGGGATGTGACGGTGTGAGGGCATAAGAACCTGTTTCAAAAAAACATCTACTAGGAAGGTATTACATTCATTGCCGACCGCTTCCATGATCGTGACGAGCACACCCGGCATTCGCGTGACCAGCCGGGTCAACGATCTGACACGTGCCAGATCGCGAGCACGGTTGGCGCGGCAGCATGGCTGTCGCACTCCAAACGTCGCGACAC
>NZ_DAOUBI010000193.1:0-5732 GCF_034432675.1 Chloroflexus sp.
GCACCGTTTGTTGTCGATGATGCTTCCGCAGTTGTCCGTGAGTTGTTCGGTTATCGCGGGCATGCGTTGCTGGGGATCATGGTGCCGGTACGAACTGTGTATGTGCCGCTGGTCGGTGAACGTTTTCCGGTGGAAACGACCCGCCTGCTTATTTCGCTGTCGGCGTATGGATTTCTGCTCCTGTATGCGCTGACTGTGTGGTATACGAAGCGTCGGTCAATGAGTGTGCCGATGCAGGCAACGCTGATCTTTTTGCTCTTTTATGTCGTGTACGCCGGGATTGCGCCGCAGTATCTGCTGTGGGTGTTGCCGTTTATGATTATGGCTGCCCGTCCGGGAGCGGTGATTGTCTATTCCGCTGTTTCTACGCTGGCTTTACTGGGGTTCTATCTGTACGCAGTGCCCGATATTTTTCCCTTTGCGCTCACCGTCTCACCCCGGCTGGCTCAGGTTGCTTACGGTCTATTCGGTTCGTTGTGGTGGCTGACTTGCGGCGGTTTGCTGGTGTGGTTCTGGCGGCAGAGGTGAGAAGCTAAGGTAATGATCAGCCCGAATGACGCTGTCCAGAACAATAAAGCGGGCAAAGGGAGAACCCTTCGTCCGCCACTGGCGCCCCCGGTGCGACTCGAACGCACGACACGCAGTTTAGGAAACTGCTGCTCTATCCCCTGAGCTACGAGGGCATTGCGCAAAAAGTCTACCATACTCCGCAATGGTGTGCAAGCAGGTGATGTTGTTCGACGCCCAAAACCTCTCGCCCATGCTCGACAGCCTTGCAGTGCGGAGAGCGGGAGGATGCGCTGCTTCTTTCACACCAGTATCAGACTCACCGCTACTGTCAGGATGGTTACCGGTAGACCAACTCTCAAATAGGCGCCAAAGGTTACCCGTACCCCCCAGCGCGCTGCCAGCTCGGCCATAATCAGGTTGGCAACCGATCCCAATAAGGTCAGATTCCCAGCCAGAGTCGCGGTAGCGGCCAGGGTGAGCCAGGCCCGTTCTTGATCGGCAAATGCCGGGATTAAGCTCTGCAACAGGAGTACTGCCGGTACGTTGCTGATCAGGTTCGAGAGCACGACCGATACCAGGCCGAATGGAACCATGCCGGCCTGGGCCAGCGGGGCCAGATTCGTGAAGAGGATGTCCGTCCAGCCCTGAACATCCAGAGCATGGGTGACGACGAAAAGACCGGCGAAGAAGGTGAGCAGGTTCCAGTCGATGGTTTTGAAGATGCGCTCAGGGCGCAACCGTCGGGTGGCGAGCAGGGTGGCTGCGGCTACGAACGCTGCCAGCGGTACCGGTACGCCAACCAGGAATGCGATCAGCATCAGGCTGATAACCAGCGCCGCTTTGCGGAGGAGCGGACGGTAGACCCGCGTACGCAGAACATCGGGGGTGGTTAACGGGCCGCCGCGAAATTCGTCGCGGTAGACCAGCAACACGACAATCCAACAGATGACCAGACCGATCAGCGCCGTTGGTGATAGGGCTGCCGCAAAGTCGAGGTACGAGATTTTGGATGCGCTGCCGATGATGATGTTTTGCGGGTTGCCGGTGATAGTCGCCGTTGAACCGACGTTGGCGGCAACCGCCAGGCCGATCAGGAAGGGCAGCGGATTACGCCGTAACGCGCACGTGACATCGAGCACGATTGGGGTCATCATCAAGACAATAGTGTCGTTGAGAAAGAGTGCCGAGAGAACGCCACTGGCGCCGATCACCAGGGCCAGCAGCGAGCGAGGGCCACGGGCAAACTGGACGACGCGCTGGGTGATGACGCCAAAGAAGCCGGCTAGAAACAGGCTGCCGTTGATCACCATCATGCTGAACAGTAGCACGATGGTGTCGAGATCAAGGGCTGCGTAGGCTTCTTCAAGCGACATGGCACCGATTCCCAGCAACAGCGCCGCCCCAATGAGCGTGATGGTCGTGCGATCAGCACGCAACAACGGCCAGCGTCCAGCCGCCACCCCGATGATGGTGGCCGCGACGATGCCCAGGGTAAGGATCGAGATGATGGTCATACAGGTTGTTTCAGCGACATTAATGCAGGTGCGACATGACGTATATCAATGGTGATCGGTTGTGCCTCGTTTAGAGCGATCCTTCGCGACCCGCATCCGCTGCGGTCACAAAGATGGGGTTGGTGAAGAGCCATGGTTTGCCGCCCCAGTAGACTTCCACCCGGTACACTCCATCATCGGTTACGGTCTGGCGGATGCGCCGAATACCGCTGGTCATGACTTCACCATTGACGATCAGACGGGCATAGGCATCAGATCCAACATCAACCTCGACCAGCAGCGGCCCGCCAGCCAGACTGATGGTATCGCCAATCTCCGCCAGATCACCCGGTCGGCTGAGGCGAAAGATGATCGACGGC
This sequence comes from Chloroflexus sp., assembly GCF_034432675.1. Lineage (GTDB taxonomy): Bacteria > Chloroflexota > Chloroflexia > Chloroflexales > Chloroflexaceae > Chloroflexus. Next base: position 2,384 of record NZ_DAOUBI010000193.1, read on the forward strand.
GCGTCACCGTCAAGACGATTGACAACATAGCAGCGCCCGGCAGTCAGCGCGGCGTAGACCTGATGGGTGGCAATCGTTGCATCGCTGCTCAATGGCTCAGACAATAGCAGATAGTTGGTCAGCGTCCGAAAGATCCACGGATAGGGGAAGACTTCGATTTCGCCCCAAAACGCCTTCCGCTTGAAGCCGTGAGCATCAACACCGCCAATTCCAAAGGTGCGTCGTCCGACCATGTTCAGCCGATCCCACCAGGCCAGTGTCGCCAGGGTTGGCCCGCTCAGGCCGAGTTGCGGATACAGTACCAGGGCCAGTTTGTTCCGTTCGGTCAGGTGTTCCCCCCAATCACTCATAAAATTCCACAGCTCAAGCCCGACCACGCGACCGGCCCGCTGACTCGGTCCGTCAATCGTCCAGTCATCCCAGCGATAGATGTCTTTGAAGGAATTACGCACGCGCTCGTCGGGGTGAGCAATGATGCCGAAGCCGCCCCGCTGGTAGACTTCATCAATGAATTGCTGCGGTGGCAGTTCGTTGCTGATCACGGTATCAACATTGAGAGCCAGGAAGTGATTGTGATCGGGAGTAATTTCGTGACCGACAATCACCAGTACGTCATCGTGCCAACCGGCAAACGGTAACCCTTCGAGTGTATCGTGATCGGTGACAATCACCCAGCGCAATCCGGCTTCACGAGCCGCAGCGATCAGGTGGGGAAAGGTCGCCGAGCCATCCGAATAGGTGGTATGCATGTGGATCGCACCCGGATAGATGAAAGGATAGTTCATGGTACACTCTCCATGTACAAATATTCGCCCTCTGTATGCTACCACAGACCAGTATGATCGTTATTGACATCGATGCCAGTCGGGTCACGGTTGCCCAACGTACCGGCACGGAACGGTACAGCTATGAACTGATTGCGGCGCTGGATCACGTTGCTTCGTCTGACATTCACTTTCGCCTGTATATCAATGGTTGCCGTGATCAGCTTCCGCCGGTAAGCGAACGCGCTACGATTCACGACATTCGCTTACCACGCTTCTGGACGCACCTGCGGCTTGGCCCGACGAGCTGGCGCGCCCGGCCTCATGTCCTGTTCGTACCGGCGCACGTGGTGCCCCTGCTGCATCCACCGACGGTAGTGACAATTCACGATGTTGGGTACCGGGCATTTCCCGAAACGCACACTGCCCGCCGGCGTCTTGAACTAGAGCTGACGACGCGCTGGAGTCTACGCGCTGCTCGTCACGTTATCACGATTTCGCACGCAACCAAACGCGACCTGATCAACTGGTACGGCGCCGATCCCAATCGGATTACGGTGACGCATCTTGGGTGCAGCTCGATCTTTGCACCACCAGCCGACCCGCGAGTTGTGGCAGCGGTCACAGCGCATTACGGTCTTGGTCAACGTCCGTACCTGCTCTACATCGGCACCGTTCAACCGCGCAAAAACCTCAGCCGGTTGATTGACGCCCTGGCCCTGACCATTGCTGCCGGCTACGACCTCGATCTGGTGATTGCCGGCAAGCGTGGCTGGCTCAGCGAACCGATTGAGCGACGTGCCGGCGAGCTAGGAATTGCTCATCGGGTGCATTTTACTGGCTTTGTGGCCGATACCGATCTACCGGCGCTGCTGGCCGGTGCGCTGGCGTTTGTGTTCCCGTCGCTCTACGAAGGGTTCGGGATGCCAGTCGTCGAAGCGATGGCCTGTGGGACGCCAGTCATCACCAGTACTAGCTCGTCATTACCCGAAATCGCCGGAGATGCAGCGTTACTGGTTGATCCGCTCGACACCAATGCGATTGCGGCTGCTGTCATGCGTCTGAGCGATGATCATGATCTGCGGGCAACCCTGCGCCAACGCGGTCTGGCGCGGGCGCGTCTGTTCAACTGGGAAACCTGTGCCCGGCAGACGCTGGCAGTGCTGTTACAGCAATCGCGGTAGAGGAGGTTAGATCAAATCTTGCCTAACACTGTGCATTATTCAGGTTGTTAGATCGGTTTAGGAGCGCCTGGTACGTTGTTGCTGGCACAGGCGTACTGTCTGGTGCACTACATCCACGCTCTGGAGCAACGTCAGGGTGATGGGTGACAAGCGGGATACGCCAGCCATGCTGTCAGCGGGGCTATGCGACACCTCCACCCCAGCCCGCCCCCGCTGGCTATGCATTACCCACAACTGGTATCAACCACGGGTGTACCAGCGGGTATGATCGCAATGCGTGCTGTTTTGGGCAACTGGCTTGGAGGCAGTGCGCAGCTCCAGCCGTGCGGTCACATACTGGATGGGTTGCCTTACGCGCACGTCATGTGCGTGTCGCAGGGTTTGGAGTGCGGCAGCCATGCTGCCGCGCCAGCCGCGCTCACGAGCCGGCGCGTGGGACGCCGTTCCCTATCCTGGTCACGGAGATACTGGATGTGCTTGTTTCGATCATCGAGTCGGTCAGTAATGAATGCGATACCTGCGCACAGGCATGTTGTTGCACCAGGTTTATGCTTGCACACCAGCGGCCACGGCCAGCACCTGACGGCGGTGGCAAGGATGCCTGCACGCAGGCTGAAAGCCTGCGCCACGAGGAGCGCTTGCATCCCGGCTTAACACAGCATGACATGTGGTTAATACATAGCCCCGCTGGGGTCGGGTATAAACGGTTCAGTAAAGGTCAGCAGTATGGTGTGAGGTTGGTGAGCGAGCTGGAGGCTCGCGCTCCCAGGGGGTGCCGGCATATACACACCACGATAGAGCACTGACAGGCGCAGCGTGCGGGTGATAGTAGCGAGTGTGCAATGACTGGTATGTAGTCAGCTTTAATATGCCAATGCCGGGGTCGGGAGGATGCGATGGGGAGCAACGAACACCAATGCCCTGAAGCGGCAGAAGCTTTCGTTTGCGGGATTCACCTGTTCAACCAGGGAGAGTTCTGGCACGCCCACGAACAATGGGAAATCTGCTGGCGTGCTGCCCAGGGTATGGAGGCTGACTTTTATCAGGCACTGATCCAGAGTGCAGCAGCACTGGTGAAGTGGCGACAGGGCAACCTGCGCGGTTTGCGGCTCAATTGGGCGAAAGCGCAACGCCGTCTGAACCGTCTACCGTCGTTCTACGGTGGTATTGATCTGGCACGCCTGCAAACCGCGATGACAGCGCTGGTCAATGATCCAGAGCAGGCATCTGCGCCGGTGTTAGAGCTTCCTCCAGCGCAGTGATGGTTTGTACGGGGTGATGATCGGTGCGAATGCAGGTGCATTCTGGCAAACCCGACAGCTATAAAGCGCACTGGATGTGTGCGCTTCCAGTGCTGCGCCGGGTGATGATCGGTGCGAATGCAGGTGCATTCTGGCAAAC
>NZ_DAOUBI010000194.1:0-10357 GCF_034432675.1 Chloroflexus sp.
GCGGCGGAGCCGCGCCCCTATGTGCCGTCCAAAGAAGGCGTCCGAGTGGTTTGACTTTTGGGGAGCATTACACTACGGGCGGGGAAACCACTCGCACAGCGCCTGTCGAAATCGCTGAAAGGCTCTATCCTGGCATCCAGCAAGGCTCACTTGTTGGGCGAGCTTCTGGAAGAGAGAAGATGATCGAGGAATCTGTTTTTGCCGCAGTAGCGTTTCCATCACCTGCTTGGGATTACGAGGTTTTCCGTTGGGAAAGCGGTTAGAGATTTTTAACGTTTCACTATACAGATGTTCGTCGCCTTTTGTGATGATGTTGATGACCTGACGAGAATTCGCAAATACCCACATTTCCAGTTCGGGATCTAAAACGACCGCAATGCAACGGTTTTCCCATCCTGTACGATACAACCGTTCTTCAATCGCTGCTTCTAAACCTGGTGCGTCTACATCTTCTCTGCCACAGCCTTCACGGTCAAACATAACGAGTGCGTACTGATAGTTCCTGTAGCGAGTTCGCAGCAATGCATCGGCGTGACGAAATACACCGGGATCGCGTTGCGAATGCCTGAACACATCGAAAGTGATGTTTGATCGCGTGCCTAACGCTTCAGGACGAGCCATAAGGCCGCGTATAGTGTACTCCATGTCTAAGTCAGCGACCAGAAAAACAATGTCCTTTCACTGTCCATTCATCCTAGCATCCCACTGGCAAGCAGGTCACCGAGTGCAATTTCAGATCGCCACTCCTTAAGGTGCGGATGTTGATCTCCGGGTACGATGTCTGTTGCACCGTGTTGCGTTAACGCAAAACAGAGTAGTTCACGTGGTCTGGCAAGGTTGAGTAAAATTGGCGAGTGTGTTGTACAGAAAATCTGCCCTGCGTAAACCGATGAGGGGGACTGGTATACGGCTTCCAGTGCACGAGGATGGATGCCGTTTTCCGGCTCCTCGATAATGTAGATTCCCTTCTTTTCCGGGAGATATGCCAGGAGTGTCAATGCAAACAGCCGCAGCGTTCCATCTGACAGTAGCCAGGAGGGAAGTGGCTTACCGTCTTTGGTAATGACAACAAGATACCGATAACGATCCTCTTCCCGCTCCTTTACGGTAATTGTTTTGATGTCAGGTAAAACTGTTCGTAGATGGTCTACCCAAAGCTCTAACTGTAAAGGTTGATGCTGGAGACGTTCCACTACAATTGCCAGATTGGCTCCATCTGGCTGAAATGTTTTGGGCGCTTCCGGGTGGTAAGGCCAGCGCATATGCTGGCTGCTGAGCATCACAAAGTGAAGTTGCTCTGTGAGCATCTTGCGCAGCCATTGGCTTACAGGAAAACGGGCTTCTTCGGGAATGAGTAAGAGACCCGCACGGTCTTTCCCTACATGCAAGGGAAAATTCCAATCGGAAGTTTCCGAGCGCACGTACACGCGGCCATCAGCAGTACGCGATATCACCTTTCGGTAGCCAGCCGGCGCTCTTTTGCCTGGCATCTTCACAATCGATGGCGGTGGTTTCATTTCTGCCGGAAAGACCGTTTTGGATACATCTTGGGTGGAATGGTTGGTATGCAGAGCTTCCCGAACCAGCCAGAGGTTTTCTACCAGAAATGTGAGCATACCATCTTCATCGGTTCCGATCCGAACTTCGTAGCGTATCCGGCTGTCATCTTTATGACGGAGATGTTCGGGAATGTGGAGTTCTACAGCCAGTTCAACAGGATGTGGCTCCATCTGCCAGACAAGATCGCGTACCGAGCGCACACGTTTCTGCACCGCTTTTTGTAACCCCTCTTCGAGGATGTCTTTCAAGAACACCAGCACATCCAGGAACGTACTCTTCCCACTGGCATTCGGTCCTACCAGAATCTGGAAGGTGTGTAGCTCTTGCCGGATATAGCGGAGGCATTTATAGTTCAGAGCCTCCAATGTATGCAGAACCATGGCTGATAGACTCCGTGCTCCTTTTGGTGCTTGTGTCAAATTGTACCACCAGACAACTCCTTTGGCGCGTACATCTGGGTTTCAGGCGCACGTCGGCCTGTGAGTTGGTATCTGGCGAGGGTTCTACCTACCGCCCCCCTCACTCAACACCTACCTACATAAAGCACAACGAGTAGGCGAAGGTATTCCCGTCACCTACTCGTAGCAGGCTTTGGGGCGTGATCAGTACGACCCGCCCGGCACAAACTCATTCGTGAACGCTTGCCGCACATCAACTGGTGCAGACAGCAATCCCGCCGAGCGCATAAACTCCTCGGTGCGCATCCAGAGCTGGCCATCGGTGTAGCCCAAACCGTATTGCGCAGTTAATTCGTTTTGCCAGAAGGGGAGACTCTCTTGCAATACCTGGCGTTGTAATGCGAGATCGCCCAGTTGGGCTTCGGGAATGAATTGTAGGCTCAGATCAAACGCCTCATCAGGATTGGCTAGCGTATCGGCCAACCCGCGCAGACTAGCCCGCACAAATTTCTGTACTAGCTCCGGGTTCTGAGCGATCAGCGCCTCACTCACGGCGATGCCATTGGCGGCCAGGTTAAAAACATCGGCGGCCAGTAAAACATTCACTTCCACCCCCTGACCGCGCAACTGGACCGGCTCGTTCATTGCGTAGCCGATTGCGACCGGTACCTTATCTTCCATTACCGCTGCACTCTGGGTGAAGCCGATCTCTTGCACAGTCACATCGGCTTCGCTCATACCGCCGGCGTAGAGCGCGGCCAGGAGCGCATAAAAACTCTCACCAAAACGGCCGGGAATACCAATCGTCTGCCCACGCAGGTCATTCACACTTGCCAACGGCACATTGCTCTTGGCGAAGAAGGCAATCGGGAAGCGCTGATAGAGCGTCATGACCGTCTTGACCGGTAATCCTTGCTGGCGAGCCAGCAGCACCGAGGTGCCACTAGTGGTTGCAAACGCAATCCCACTCGTCGGCCAGGTTGCAGCCCGCTGTAAGACATCATTCTCGAAGTTGTAATCGAAGGTAACGTCGATCCCTTCGGCGGCGTAGTAGCCTTTGGCAGCCGCAACATAGTAGGGGGCAAACTGAATGTTCGGAATATACGACATCGCCAGCGTGACTTGCTGTAAGGTTGGTTGAGCGTCAGGTGCAGGCGCAGCCGTCGGTGCCGCAGCAGGCGTTGTCGGTGTTGGTGCACCGCACGCGGTGATGAGCAGAATGATCAGGATACCCAGAGTAAGCACACGGAATTTCATCATTGTCATGCTCCTGAATTGATGTGTGTCATTGCTATGATGCTTCCCAGCGAACCAGTAGTCGTTCCAGCAAACCGGCCAGCACGTAGAGGGTTAACGTGATCAGGGCCAGTGTTGCCAGGGCAACAAAGATCAATGGCGTATCGAACAGCCCACGCGCAATATTGATCAACGCGCCCAGGCCAACCCGTCCGGCAACAAACTCACCGACTACGGCACCGGTTGTGGCGAGCGCCAGCCCGGTACGCACACCGCCGAACAGTACCGGTAGCGCCAGCGGGGCTTCGACGTAGCGCAGCAGTTGCCAGCGATTGGCGCCACTGATGTATGCCATTTCGATCAGTTCGCGGGGAATGCTGCGAATCGCGACTACCGTATTGATAAGAATCGGCAGGAAGGTGATCAGTGCAGCCACCAGAACTTTCGAGGTCAGGCCGGCGCCAAACCACAGGATAATGAGGGGTGCGACTGCCACCACCGGGATCGCCTGACTGGCGGCCAGCACCGGGGCCAGGGCCTGTTCGAGCCAGCGAATGTGAGCCAGCGTGTAGCCTAGGATGAGCGCAATGATCAGGGCCAACGTGAACCCGCCCAGAGCCGCGCTCAGGGTGGCGAAGGTATGCTGCCAGAGTAAACCGCTACTCAGCGCCTGCCAGAAACGTCCGGCAACCAGGGTCGGCGAAGGCAGAATAAAGGCCGGGTAGCCGCTCAGAGTCACTCCTGCCTGCCAGAATACGAGCAGGAGCATCAGGGTGACTGGTAAACCGAGAGCCGGCCACTCGAAGCGTCGTAGTGATCTGACCCGCGGCGAGACCCTTGTTACAGGCAATGTTTGCTGCATCGTTCCAACTCCTTTCGTGGCGGGCATAGAAAAACCCCGCCGAGCGAACGCTCTTCGGGGTACAGATACGGAAGCATGACGGGGAACGATCCCGCCAGCAATGGCAACGATGCGAAGGCGCACATCGTGTGCGCTACCTGCATCCTTGCCCATATCTGGATCTTCTTTACATCCGGACTGTAACCGTCGGCCCCGGAGTTGCACCGGATCCTGCGTGCCTTTCAACACGCTCGTGGGCTATACCACCGATCGGGAATTGCACCCTGCCCCGAAGATCGTTTGTCGCTGTTGATGATAGCATTAATCGGGGATTGATGTCAAGGATAGACGTGAGGGGTGTGGTGCAGAACCCGTTATGAATCTGTAACTTGACCGTGATCCGCAGTTGGCCTGTTCATCATGCTCTGCCAGACAGCATCTTCGGCAACCCATGCTCCTCGTGGCATGTGGGAGCCATGTTTCTGCACCAACCGCCTCCTATGCCGGGTACGGTTAGCTTCTGCCACCCTAACTCGATGGTCTGCTTGAGACGGACTTTTCCATGTGCTACACTTCACTTCGGGAAAGGCGGCACGGTGAAGGAGGAAGCGAATGGCTCTCAGAAGATGGTACGTCACTGGTGTATGCTGCTGTTGCTACCGGTATGTGTTACTTTCACTGCCCTCGCCTTCGATCCCACCGTGCAAACCCCATCATTGCTATTGGACGAAGCGTTGACGGTATACTACGGCAACCTGGCCCGCCGTGAGGTCGGGCAGCCGCCACTCCGTTGGAATCGGCAATTGACCTATGCTTCGCGTTGGTTTGCCTGGGACTCAGTCGAGAATCGGTCTGCTCCATATTGTGGACACCAGGATACCAACGGCCAATGGCCGATTGATCGGGCTCCACGGTTTGGTTATCTGGGCAGTAGTGGTGCTAAAAATGCATATTGTGGCTATATGAGGCCGCAATATGCGATTAATGGCTGGTTGAATAGCCCTGGTCACCGGGCTAACTTGCTAGACGCCGGTCATCGTGAGATTGGGTTGGGCTATTATCGTCGTGCCGTTAGTGGAAGAGGATACATTGCGCAGATGTTTGGCAATGACGCAACATACGCCCCGCTCATTATCGAGCACGAAGCCCCACAAACGCTGAACCCTTCAGTATCGCTGTATCTATATCAGCATCAGCGACAGGCTCAATCCGGTTTCGCCGATCCCAGACCAGCAAATGCATTGATGGTGGCCAACGAACCATGCTTTGTCGATGCGCAATGGCAACCCTTCACCAATGAGTTTCGTCATACGCTACCCAGTGGGGAAGGCTGGCGAACAGTCTACGTGCGAACCCGTGATGATGTCGGCTACACGCAGACGGTGAGCGATACGAACTATCTTGGTGCACATCTGCCGGTTGCTGAGCTTGCCAATACGATGAGTGATCGGCAAGAGACGGTGACGCTCGTCGGTTTGAGCCATCCTTTCTTTACTCAGGTACAGTTCAGTTTGGGCTGGTTGGTTGATGAAACCTACCCCAACTTTCGGGGGGCAGGTGAGCGAGTCGCCGATCCAGCCGCCTGGAGTGGTGGTGCATTTCGCTTCACGCCGGCATATTCAGCGTGGGTTTGGGATTACCGGCCACTCTTGTTCAAGGATAGATCTCTTGTAGCTTATGTACGCCTGAAAGTCAGTGACAATACCTCACTCTCTGAAGTAGCTCACTTCGAGGTGAGAGATGGTGACCAGCAGTACGGCCTGCTTTCGCTGCGCGGAATTGATTTTGCCGCTGCCGGTCAGTATCAGGAATTCGCGCTCCCCTTTCGCTATACCGGTAGCGACTTTCTCATCTTCCAGTTCTGGCGCAGTGGCGATACTGAGGTCTTCGTTGATGCAGTGACCATCTTTACTGAGCCGCAGCCGTTGGTGTCGCCGCTCACATTTACTGTTCCCGGCAACAACTACCGTGGTCAGAGTGTATGGGTGCGCTACACCGACGGGCAGGCATTTACCGAGTGGAGTGAAGCCCCTGTACTACCGGCCCAGCCGATCACCATTTCGCCACGGGTGTTAATGGTGCAGCGCGATAGCCCGCCTCCCCCTCCGGTCGTGCTCTCAACGCCATGCGCCCAGCCATCCTGGCAGGTTGTGCAGGCTGACCCGTGGTTGGGTAGCAGTGCTGAGCAGGGAGCGCTGCGTTTGTGGGTCGATCCGAGTGGACTGCCCACCGGTATCCACCAGGGCAGCATCACATTTGCGGCGCCCGGTACAACCTTTCGGCTGATGGTGCCGGTAAGCCTGATGGTTGCCGATCAGATCTTTTCAGTCTATACGCCACTTGTGGTGAGGTGATATTATGCAGCGGTTTCTGTTGATATGCTGGATAGTGATGATATGCACGGCCTGCTCGGCTGTCAGTCCATCGAGTACGATAACCGCAACCATCATCGATCCCCCAACTGTGTTGAGTGATTTTCAGTTGCCGGCCAGTACCGGTCATGATCTACGGTTGAGTGATTTGCGTGGTAAGCCGGTGTTGCTCTACTTCGGATATACCCGTTGTCCCGACTATTGCCCGATCACCCTCAGCGAATTTCGGCGTGCACGCGAACAACTCGGTGCTGATGGTGAACATGTTCATTTCGTTTTGATCAGCGTTGATCCGGCGCACGATACACCAGAGGTCCTTGCTGCGTATCTACGTGGTTTTGGTGAGGGTTTTATCGGCTTGCAGGGTGATGATGCGACGCTGCGCCGTATCAGTAAAGAGTACGGTCTGACCTATCGCCATGGAGGGGGCCATCAACATCATAATCATGGTGACGCCGGTGTCGAACATAGTACGGCGAGTTATTTGATCGATCAGAATGGGCGGCTACGGATCGTTTATCAATATGGAACCGTAGCGAGCGTGTATGTCGAGGGCATCCGCGCCCTGTTAAGAGAGGTGCCATGAACTACCGTTTGAGTCGTCGTTCACTGGTGACATTAGGTGTTGTTGCTCTCAGTCAGACGGTTGTCCATGCGCAAACGCCGGAAACACATCAGATTTATGTGCCAATGATTATGCGTTCGCCACTACCGGGTACATTACTTGGCTCACCTAGTGGTACCGCAGAAGCGGCGATTGCGTGGCTGGCGCCACGCAGCACAGCCTACGTTCCCTACGATGTTGGTGTCATCGTCAATGGCTATGCCGAGATTGGTCAGGCGGCTGAAATTGACTGGTTTCTGGCCATTGCGCAATGCGCACATGAAACCGGTCATCTCACCTCGTGGTGGTGCCAACGACCACGCCGTAATCCCGCTGGGATTGGCGTGACCGGCGAAATCCGCGAAGCGCCGCCTGATCAGCCACCAGGCCCCGATTGGGCGTGGGACGAGAGTATTCAACGCTGGCGGGCCGGGTTGAGTTTTACCTCGTGGGTCGGCGAGTCGATCCCGGCCCATTTGGGACGGTTGTTAGCCTATGCACTCCCGCAAGGTGCTGGTACACCCTATCAGCAGCAACTGATCGACTATGCCCTCCGGCGTCGCTCGCTCCCTGACCATTTACGCGGCGTGGCGGTAACGATTACCGATCTGAACGGACGATGGGCAGTGCCGGGTATGGAATACGGTCAGCGCATCCTAGCTCTGGCCGAGCAAATGCGGAGTGCAGGTTATTGAATCGCAACTCGTCTTGTGTAGATAGATCGCCTCTTTAGCGCGTTAGAGCACTGTACTACCCGATTTTGGCAAATGTTGACGCATCCCTTGACGTGAGGGTTACGCGGGTCGTATAATAAGGCTGTGTTAAGAACGGCAAAACTCCCATGAAGGAGGCCGGCTATGAAAACATGTGTGACAACGCGGTTGAGGGGTGTATAGGGCGGTACAGGCCGATGCCTGTAGCCGCCCTTGATGTTTTCCGGGCACGAGACGAAGGAGGTCTCCCTATGCACTCGGACTTAATCGGTAAGATCGAAAAGGCCCGGCGTTATGCTGCCGAACCAGAGCGAATCAAGTTCAGCGATCTGCGGGCGACATTTCACGGTGGCAACAGCGATCACGAAATTTCGCTTCACGATGGGCAATGGTCGTGTAATTGCTCGTTCTTCCGCATGTGGGGTACCTGTGCTCACGTTATGGCAATGCAGCGTATTCTCCATCCAATGCTAACCGAAGAAGCCCGTCAAGCCGATCTGGCGATTGTGCAGCCAGATCTGAACGCCTGATCATGGGCGACGCATTCTCACAGTGAGATTGACGCCGGAAGGTGGCGCGGTGATACTGATAGCGGGGCGAGTGGCGCCCCGCTATCGGCATTGTTACGACGAGGTTTTATGACGCCACTGATCATTGCCCATCGTGGAGCATCGGCTGATGCTCCGGAGAACACACTGGCGGCCTTTGAACTGGCCCGCCACCAACAGGCTGATATGATCGAGCTGGACTTGCAACTAACGGTGGATGGAGAGATCGTGGTCTTTCACGACGATACGACGGTGCGCTGGAATGGTCGGGATGAGCTGGTGGCCCGGCTGATGCTGGCCGAGCTGCGACACCTCGACATTGGTGGCGAGCGGGTGCCGACGCTGGCCGAGACGTTGGATTGGGCACGGAGTGCGGTGATGCCGCTCAATCTTGAGCTAAAGCGTCCCGGTATGGCAGTGCGCTGTGTTCAGCTCATTCGTGAATTTGGAATGGTCGATCAGGTGATCGTTTCGTCATTTTATGAACAGGCACTGCACGAATTACGTGCGACCGACCCTGTGGTTGCCCGTGGCTATCTCATGGGCATTCGCACGTATCGCCCCGATATACGGCTGCGCGAGTTCTGGCCATTTCTGGCGCTGCGGCGGGTCAGGGCTACGGCGTGGCATCCGTACCACGGTTTGCCCGGTCTCGATTGGATCTTGCCGAAAGTTCGACGTGCCGGATATAAAGTGAACGTATGGACGGTAGATGATCCGGTACGGCTCCGTGAGCTGGCCACTCTTGGTGCGAGTGGTCTGATCACAAACAGGCCGGCTGCGGCACGGGCTGCGCTCAGTAAAGGATAATCGCTTGAAACGGCGCATCTGGCTCGTTGTGCGGGGAATAGGGCCATTGCTGGCGGTGCTGGCTGCACTGATCGGTGTGCCGGCACTGCTGGCCTGGCTAATCACCGGGGGGCCGTTGAGCTGGTACCATTTCCTGATCGGGGTAGGAGTGGCTGTTTTACTGATTCTGGGTGCCGGTCTGGTGTTGGGGTGGGCACTGGGCAAACGCCTGAAGGGTGACTAAACACCATCAATCGTGCGCTCGAAGGCGATCAGTCGCGGCACGATAGCGCGTCGAATTTCGACGTACTGTTGCGACAACCAATGCCCGATACCACGAATCTGCGGCAGCGGCGCCTTGCGGAGCCAGCGTAGCCCAAAACGGGCAACCAGATGGAGCCGTCGCAGGAGGCGATCTCGCCGCCCCAACAAGATAATCGCCAATACATAACCGGGCCAGCCGGGAATGATCGGGAAGAGTGAACCGATCAGGCCCAGAACCAGAAATGTGATACCAAGTACACGGCGCACGGTCGGATTGAAGCGTAAGAAGCGAATAACTGTTATCATCATTGTATCCTGCAACGAGGTGACCTTGACGATTTGCCTACCCGTAAATTATTGTACCTGATCGGTGCTACTATGGGATAGCAAACGAAATTAACAATCTGCTGAATCTTTGCTGATATTCTGTCATTTTGGTAAGAGGAAAAATCCCTCTTTTTGCGCTGAGGTGAAGCTATGGCCGAACAATCGTGGTGGCAACGTCTGGTGGCAGCAGTTGAACGAGAGTATGAGCGGCGGATTCGACGGGCCAGCCTGCTGGGTGAGTTTAAGCCGGCTGACGACCATCACCACGCCCATGCGTCGGCGACGCCGACCCCCGCTCATGCTGTTGAAGAAGAGGAAGCGGTTGTCGTCAATGTGCCACGCGGGACGAAAATCAGTCGCCGTGATACACACGTTGAGGAATAGTCCGGGTAGGAGAAAGGAAGTAGAAAATAGGAGCGAGGGGAGAGGGAGACTGTATGGGGGGGAGGTGTTGCGGGCGTGCTTCTGATCTCCCCGCTGGGGGAGGTGTTGCGGGCGTGCTTCTGATCTCCCCGCTGGGGGAGGTGTTGCGGGCATGCTCCTGACCTCCCCCGCTGGGGGAGGTATTGCGGGCGTGCTTCTGACCTCCCCCGCTGGGGGGAGGTGTTGCGGGCGTGCTCCTGATCTCCCCCGCTGGGGGAGGTGTTGCGGGCGTGCTCCAGATCTCCCCGCTGGGGGAGGTGTTGCGGGCGTGCTTCTGATCTC
>NZ_DAOUBI010000195.1:0-3872 GCF_034432675.1 Chloroflexus sp.
GGTCAGACATGCATGCGATCCCTGCCCGTAGACGGTTATGTTGCACGAGATTCGTGCCTGCGCACCAGCGGCCACGGTCAGCATCTGCCGGCGGAGGCGAGGAGGCCTCCACGCAGGCTGGAAGCCTGCACCACGGAGGGTGTTTGCAGCCCAACTTAACGCAGCGTGACATGTGGGTAATGCATGGCTGCGCGGGAGAGGGGCCGGGGGTGAGGGCGTTCACAGCTTCCTTCAGCCCTATCTACCGCATACATTCGCAGCCGATAACCGCTCAGCGCTGTACCAGCGGCACATCCACCCGGTAGAGTGGCCGCGCCGCTACCGGTGTCAGCGGATCGCCGAGCAACAGGAATGTCCGCAACGATGCCGGTGCTTCGCCACTGGCGGCCAATTCGGCATAACCGGCAGCAACCAGGTGACCGAGCGGCGGTGCTGAGGTTGAGGTTGCATACCAGCCCCAGAGCGCTTCCACAAAGCCCAGCAGCAATTGACGATGACCGTAAGCGACCCCGAAGCCGCTGGAACTCCAAGTAGCAATCGCACCGCCGTCAGGATTTAAGACCAGGGCTTCATCAATGGTCGTGCCCCGAAACGAGGGGTGCTGAAACGCCCCGGTCAAACACGTCATACTCAACACAACCGGCAACGCCGAACCATTGTGCAGATCGGTGGCCGTATCGACGTTGAGCAGAAATGGCTCGTTAACATCAAAATCCGTAAATGCCCACTGAAACTGCAAGCCATGACCGGCGTAGACAAGCAAGCCGGCACCCTGGTTGAAGGCCGCAAATGCATGCTGTCGCGCCAGATCAGCATCAGCAATCATGCCCTCACCGCCATGCGGGTCGTAGTAGACGCGAGTAGTACTTGTTTGCGATGGTTGCAAGCCGATAGCATAGTCGAGCATAGCCGCAAAATCACCGCTACTGTCGGGATTGTCGGCCAAATAAACGGCATGACGTTGCCAGGCACCCCGGCTCTGCTCGTAGGCAAGCATTTTTGCGACCAGCCGACGCAGCTCTTCCGCAGTCTTCACCGGCAGACGCCCGATCCAGAGATCGGCCTGAAAGAGGGTTTCAGCCGTTGGATCATCACCGTCCAGTTGAGCAAAACAGACTTCACAAGCAGTCTCGCCCAACCACGGGTCTACCTCGGCTAGATACGGCGGAATCAGCGTCGGCCAGCCGCGCCGCAGATAATCGCGTGGGTCAGAACTGCCATCCCCAACCAGAATCACCGCCTCTGGAGCAGACAACCAGGTCGCGGCAGCGTAGCGCAGAAAATCGCGGATGGCCCGCGGATCAGGTTCGCCACCACTCCAACCGGCATACACATCTTCGACGGCAATCGCTAGCGGTAACCAGTCCTGGGACTGGCGACGGACAAGCAAAGGTTCCAGCTCACCAATCAGCGCTCGCGGCACAATGTAAATCGCCCGCGCCTGCCGTGGGGTCGTCACATCAACCGGATTGTGACGCGCTACCAGCGGTGTGTGCAGTGTGGCCGAACCGGTCACCAGATACCGCCGCGGTACAGGTGCATTATCGGCAAAAGTCGTACCGCTAAAGTGCAATCGCACTGGTTGGTATGGATCACTGATGTCGTACACCGCACTTCCAGGCGCGATGCCGGTAAGCGGATAGGCAAAACGACCAGCCTGACCGGTAAAGATCGCGCCAGCAGAGGTGAGGTTAATCTGCGCCGGCGCCTGGTAGAGGAGCCGATCCAGATAGATGCGGTCAATACCACTGATCGGATCGAGGGTCAGCGTGAGCACCGTCGTCGGCGACGGCAGCGTTATATCGGCGCGATGGCTACCGTGCCCGCTCCACTCCAGCGACGTACTCCAGCCGTTCCCGGCAGTCACTCGCAGCCGATGCGTACCACTGTGCCGCACCAGCGTTGCCAGTTCAAACGTTACCTGCATCGGGCCACTGGTGGCAAATGGCAGGGTTGGGGTGATCGTCAGGGTCGTGCTGACCGGTGCGCCTGCACTGGCATCGAGCTGACGACGAAAGAAGTAATCGCCATCAAAACCGGCCAGCGTCGACTCATAGATGGTCGGCGCTTCATCCGGCCCGGTTCCGCTCACGGTAATCCC
This sequence comes from Chloroflexus sp., assembly GCF_034432675.1. GTDB lineage: Bacteria > Chloroflexota > Chloroflexia > Chloroflexales > Chloroflexaceae > Chloroflexus. The sequence goes on from NZ_DAOUBI010000195.1 coordinate 2,102, forward strand.
TGTCGGTACATCACCGGCCAGTGGCTGCGCGGTTCGGCTGGTCATCAGGTTCAGGCTGGCCCCCGGCTCAGCCGTGAGCCAGTAACGATCAGACGCCGACCAGCGATCTCCGGGAGGAGGTGCGTAGAAGCGCAGGGCGGTCACGCTCGTGCCACCGAACACCGGTTCTAGCGGCAGCGTTCTCCCGGCACGGTAGAGGCGCAATTGCGTCGGCGCAACCTGATCCAGATCGAGGCCAAGCGAACGCAACGTGTGTGCATCAATCTCCTGGACACCTTCCGCCGCGACATCAATTGTCCATGCCGGACGTGTCGCAATCGGGTCGGGCAGCGGGGCACTACTCAGACCCACTGCCGGCTGATGATGGGTTGGAGCCAACATTGCTCCGGCGACAAATGCCCGTAGCCGTAGCGCCTGCCGGGGGCCATTGGGCGCCCGGTAATAGGGAGAGATTTCATACAGAGCCAACCGCATGCCTTGCCGATAACCTTCACCGAGCATACGCAGGGGCGCCGTTGGTGGTTCTGGGGCGAATGACGGCAGCGGTGGGCGCGGTTCACCATCGACAACCACAGTGGGCAGGGATGGTAGGGCAAGCGGCCTATTGAGTGGCTGGTCTTGCAACTCGCGCAAGACAGGCGACGGTGAAGCATCCGCCGTGAGGTAGAGTAACAATCGTTGCGGCTCAGATGCCTGATCTGCCGTCCAGACAATCTCAACCCCATCGGGCCGTTGGTGCAGGATCAGGCCGGTGGATGGCTGCGCCCAGGTTGCAGGCGCAGCCACTATTAAAAGTGCGGCAGCAACAAAGAAGAGACAAAGACGCCGCATAGAACTCCGCATTCCTAACGATATGAACGTCGGCGCACGAATGCGCCAATACCAATCGCAAGCAGTGCCAGACCCATCAGGATCAGCAACGAACGCGACACATCGCCTGCGGTTCGGGGCAGGGAAGCCGGCGGCGAACCGAGTATTGCACTACCGGTATTGTTGTCCGTCGTGATCTCACCACCGCTGGTGCGCACCGTAGCCGTATTAAGCGAATTTGCTGAGGTGAGTGGTGCAATCACCTGTGCCGTCACCTGCACGACAATGATGTCGCCAGGGGCAAGCGTTGGTGCAGTGACTGTCACCTGATTACCGTTCGTCTGAACATCGCCGACGGTGGTGGTTGCATCAATCAGGCGCAACGCCGGCGGTACATTATCGCTTAGCGTCACATCACCGGCTGGTGCACCACCGATGTTGTGAACGGTGATAGTGTAGACCACGTTATCGCCAACCTGAGCGATAGTCGGGTTTACCTCCTTCGTGACGATCAGATCGGGAAGCATGGGTAACAGGGTTGCGCTGCTGGTATTATTGTCCATCGTAATTTCGACGTTGGAGGTGCGTGCCGATGCCACATTACGATTATCCGTGGGGAGTGGGGTGGCAATCAGTTCGGCCTGGATAGTAATGGTCATACTTTCACCGGGGGCAAGCACTGGAATGCTCACCGAGACCTGATTGCCGACAGTCTGTACCGTACCACTTGAGACACTGACATTGATCAGACGAAGAAATGCCGGCAGGGGGTCATCAACTACCACCTCATTTGCCGCTGCCCCCCCGATGTTGCTCAGCGTTAACGTATAGACGACCTGATCGCCTACCTGGGCAACACCAGGTGAAACTGATTTGCTGAGAACGAGATCGGGAAGCGAACCAGGCGAATCTGGTGGCGGACTGGTCGGTGTCGGCGTTGCCACCCCGGTCGTTGGCGTCG
>NZ_DAOUBI010000196.1:0-2870 GCF_034432675.1 Chloroflexus sp.
ACTGGAAGATGCATTCAAATAGTCTGTCCATCCCTAAACTCAGGGTGCCGGGGTAAGCACATCGCTCCGCTGCGCCACGACGAGCGTATCTGTGGTTGTTGCCGGCGGCAGCAGGGCGATGCTCAATACCTCATCGAGGGTGTCTACCGGAATGAAGGTCATTTCGGCGCTAACCGCAGGGGGCAGGTCGTCGAGATCGATCAGACTCCGCCTGGGCAGGATCACAGTGCGGATACCGGCCCGGTGAGCGCCGAGCGCCTTCTCTTTGATGCCGCCAATCGGCAACACCCGCCCACGCAGTGAGATTTCGCCGGTCATGGCAATATCGTCACGCACCAGCCGACCGGTTGCCGCCGACGCCAGGGCGGTTGCCATCGTAATACCGGCTGAGGGGCCATCTTTGGGCACCGCACCAGCCGGCACGTGAATGTGAATGGCGTGGGTCTCGAAGAAATCCGGCTCGATGCCCAGCGAACGGGCGCACGAACGGACGTAGGTCAGCGCCGCTTCGGCACTCTCGCGCATGACCTCACCCAGTTGGCCGGTAATTGTGAGTTCTTTCTTCCCTTCAACCGCACTGGCCTCCACAAAGATAATATCGCCGCCGACCGGTGTCCATACCAGGCCGATAGCCACACCGGGCTGATCGATCCGTTCGCGAGTTTCGTTGGTGAAGCGTGGCCGACCCAGCGCGGTGCGCACAAACGCAGCATCGACCACAAACGGCGTATTGGCCGGATCGATCTCGCCTTCACTCATGCGACGGGCCACTTTGCGCAGCACCGCACCTATCGAACGCTCCAGATTCCGGACACCGGCTTCGCGTGTGTACTCATTGATGATGCAGCGAATGGCTTCTTCGGTGACGACAGCCTCTTCCGGGCGCAAGCCGTTGGCCCGCAACTGGCGCGGCACCAGATGAATCTGGGCAATCTGCACCTTCTCGTCTTCGATATACCCCGATAGCTCGATCACCTCCATCCGGTCGCGCAATGCCGGCGGTACCGTATCCCACGTGTTGGCCGTTGCCAGGAAGAGAACACGTGAGAGATCGAACGGCAGATTGAGATAGTGATCGGTGAAGGTGTGATTTTGTTCGGGATCAAGCACCTCAAGCAGTGCGGCTGCCGGATCACCGCGGTAATCGATCCCCAGCTTATCGATTTCATCCAGCAAGATCACCGGGTCGGCAGTACCGGCGCGGCGCAGCTCCTGGATAATCCGCCCCGGCTGCGAACCAATGTACGTTCGGCGGAAACCACGCAGCTCGGCCTCATCGCGTACACCACCGAGACTCATACGGACGAAGCTCCGGCCAAGCGCACGGGCAATACTCTGCCCCAGACTGGTCTTGCCCACGCCGGGTGGCCCGACAAAGGCGAGAATTGGCTCACGATTGGCACGCAGATTCTCTTCACCCAACGCTGCCCGACGTTGCTTCACTGCCAGATATTCCAGAATCCGCTCTTTGACCTTCTGGAGGCCGTGATGGTCTTCGTCAAGCACCTGGCGGGCAAAGGCAATATCGATTGGCTGACCGGTATACTTATTCCACGGCAGCTCAGCCAGCCATTCCAGGTAGGTACGTACTATCTGATATTCCGGTGAGCTGGCATTGATCCGAGCCAGGCGACTCAGCTCACGGTCGGCCTCTTTGCGGGCAACTTCAGGCAGATCGGCAGCGGCTAGCTTCTGCCGGAGATCGTCAAGTTCCGCAGCTTCACTCGTATCTTCGCCAAGCTCTTTCTGAATAGCGCGCAATTGCTGGCGCAGGTAGAATTCGCGTTGCTGCCGGGCCGCACTCTCCTGTACCTCTTGCCGCAATTTGGCCTGAACTTCGAGTAGGGCGAACTGCTTGCGGTAAAAGGTCAGCACCTTGCGTAACCGCTCGCTTACGTCGAAGGTTTCGAGCAATTCCTGGCGCTCGGCGAAGGTGTAATCGGGCGAATAGCCGGTGTTGTCGGCCAGATGACCGGGATCGTCGATGGAGCGGACAAAATTGCGAATCTCTTGTGTCACGCCGGGGCGCAATTCGAGCACCGCGTCAATCGCGGCGTGAACCTCGACCATTAACTGCTCAAGCTCCGGGGAGCGCTCGAAGACATCGGGCCGGCGGGTAAAGCGAAAACGCAGATACGGCGTGGTTTGGACGGCTTCACCCAACACAGCACGCACCAGCCCCCGCACGACCACCCCGCTGGCTCCGTTCGGCAGGGTACCGATCTGCTCGATCCGGGCCACTACCCCTACATTGAAGAGCTGGTCGGTAATCGGCGCATCGGCAGGCGCATCGGGCCGCCGGGCAGCCAGCAACACCTGACGCCCCTCGTGCGCTGCGGCTTCGGCTGCCGCCGACCCCAACTCATCGAGCGTCAGGCTGACCACAATATAAGGAAAAACGACCGCTCCCTCTAACGGAATGAGGGGCAGCGTCTCAACCACCTCTGGTTCTGGTGAAGGTGTCGTTGATGATGTCTCTTCAGACTCCGCAGTCGTCTGTTCCCGCAATGTTTCATCATTCATAGCACGTCTCCACATTGATCCGCGGAACAAGACTTCCGCACTATGTATATTTTGAAACTCATAGTGGAGCGTGTCAATGATGGGGCAAAGGTTCTAGTGCAATTCTAACAATTGCCGGTCTGCCACAAGGTAGGCGACCGGTAAAGTAGGCTAGAACCTGTTTCAAAAATATCTACTTATAAAGTCACCTCATTCATCGCCGACCGATTCCATGATCGTGGCGAGCACACCCGGCATCCGCGTGACCAGCCGGGTCAACGACGTGACATGTGCCGGATCGTGAGCACGGCCAGCGCGGCAGCATGGCTGCCGCACTCCAAACTACGCACCACGCGGATGATGAGCGA
>NZ_DAOUBI010000197.1:0-27441 GCF_034432675.1 Chloroflexus sp.
CCCCTGAATGGTGACGATTGCCCGGAATTGTTTCGTATTGTCAGCCATCGGCATGCCGTCACTATCGGGGTAGACGATGGCAGGCACAGCAACCGGCTGTTCGATCATCATTCATCTCCTTATATCGAACAATTGTACGATAAGTATACCGAAATCTCTCGTGTTTGTCCAGTACTGTTGGACGCGGATCAACCGGTTAGAACTGGTGAACCCATCAGGTACAGCCTAAACCGACACTTATAATTCTGTCCAACCCTCCACCCACCGGCACACCTCACTGACCTATCGTCAAACACAACCTTGCCGCTGCACAACGTGATAACCGATTTCTGGTATAATAGCTGGCGAAAAAGTTTTTCACATTATGAAAGGAGGGTTTGCATGACCACCTCCCAGTTACCGGCCGGCGTGACGATTACCGCACCGATTACTCCCGCATACGCCGAGATTCTCACTCCCGAAGCACTAGAATTTCTGGTCACGCTCCACCGCCGCTTCAATACCCGTCGTCTGGAACTGCTTGCCCGCCGCGCTGAACGTCAACGCGCAATTGATGCGGGCGAGCGACCGGATTTTCTGCCTGAGACAGCCCATATCCGCGAGAGCGAGTGGATGATTGCCCCCATCCCACCCCAGATTCAGGATCGGCGCGTTGAGATTACCGGCCCGGTTGACCGTAAGATGATCATTAATGCGCTCAATTCAGGGGCAAAGGTGTTCATGGCCGATTTTGAAGATGCCAATACGCCAACCTGGCAGAATCAGGTTGAAGGCCAGATCAACCTGCGCGATGCTCTACGTCGTACCATTACATATACCAGCCCTGAAGGCAAGCACTACGCCCTGAACAACAATCCAGCCATTCTGTTTATTCGCCCGCGGGGCTGGCATCTCAACGAAAAGCATATGCTGGTTGATGGTGAGCCGATCGCTGGTGCCATCTTCGACTTCGGTCTCTACTTCTTCCACAATGCCCAGACTGCCATTGATGTGCAGGGTGGCCCCTATTTCTACCTGCCCAAAATGGAGAGCCACCTCGAAGCACGGTTGTGGAATGACATCTTTGTGCTGGCCCAGGAGTTGCGCGGCATTCCCCAGGGAACTATCAAGGCCACGGTCTTGATCGAAACGATTCTGGCGGCGTTCGAGATGGACGAGATTCTCTACGAACTGCGCAACCACTCAGCCGGTCTGAATTGTGGACGCTGGGATTATATCTTCTCGTGTATCAAAAAGTTCCGTAACGACCCCAACTTCTGTCTGGCCGACCGGGCACTGGTTACGATGACTACCCACTTCATGCGTTCATATTCACTGCTGGCGATCAAGACCTGTCACCGCCGTGGTGCCCACGCGATGGGTGGCATGGCGGCCCAGATTCCGATTAAAAACGATCCGGTTGCCAATGAAGCAGCGCTGGCAAAAGTGCGGGCCGACAAGGAGCGTGAAGCCTCTGACGGCCACGATGGCACCTGGGTGGCCCACCCCGGTCTGGTTCCGGTGGCGATGGAAGTGTTCGACCGGCTGATGCCAACGCCGAACCAGATTAACCGTCAGCGTGATGATGTGCAGGTAACTGCTGCCGATCTCCTGGCATTTGGGCCGGAAAAACCGATCACCGAGCAGGGGATGCGCCTGAATATCAACGTTGGGATTCAGTATCTCGGCGCCTGGCTGGCCGGCAACGGCTGTGTGCCGGTCTTCAATCTGATGGAAGATGCCGCTACCGCCGAGATTTCGCGCGCCCAGATCTGGCAATGGATTCGCAGCCCGAAGGGCGTATTGGAAGATGGTCGCAAAGTGACGGTAGAACTCTTCCGGCAGATGCTGCCTGAAGAGCTGCACAAAGTTCGCGAGATACTCGGTCCCGCTTACGAAGACGGTCGCTACGAAGAGGCTGCCGAGCTGTTTGACGAGATTACAACCGATCCAGAGTTTGTGGAATTCCTGACCTTGCCGGCTTACGAACGGATTCCGTAGTTAGTGTCTAGTAACTAGACAAAAACGCCATGCATGGGTAGAGCAATCTCTACCCATGCATGCTTACCGGCTTTAGCCGCTGTTCAGAACCTATGCAAGGCGATCAAGCGGGCAGACGGTGAAGGGACTTGCCTGCCTGGAGAGTAGACCACTTCGCAGGAATAACCGCATCGTTGGTGTGGTGAGCGGACAAGTGTTCCTGAGCCTATGCGATGGTGGGTAGCACGACCGCACAGCTTTTATGAAATAACTCAAGTTGCCATCTATGCTGTGAGCAGGCCACGGCTGTACAGCACGATGTTGCACGCAACACCGGGTGGCGTAACCGCATGAATGATGTGGGGAGCAGCCAGTTCCTATGGACGCGCTACGTCACACCTCACGGTAGCAATTCGGGTTATACCCATCCTCTGTGCCCTCCGTGTCTCTGTGATCACAAAGGTAGCAACCTGGATGAAATAAGTTCTACCATCAGAGCGTGGAGACTCCCTACCTCTCCTGTTGTAACAACCTCCTCCCCGGATGTTTAAAACCTCTACATTCCAGTCCACCTATTGCCCAGCTTTTGTCAGGTAAATTTCCGCTAGCGACTGTGGGTATCACGTGCTACAATAATGAGCAACCTGCTGCACCTTCACAGACAAGCACCGCATCCACCGATGTGCAGCCTGCTATGTTAGTCGGGCGGTGTCAGTGAAGTCACCCGCCCCTACACGACGAGGTGACCTATGACTCATTACTTGATTGCCGGCGCGGCGGGATACATCGGTTCGCGACTGGCAATGCGCCTCTTGGCCGCCGGCCATCGCGTGCGCGGTCTTGTCTACAGCGCCGAAGATCCAGTTGTTGAACGCCTTGCCGCTCGTGGGATGGCAGTCTGGATCGGTGATCTTACCCGCCCCGAAACTATCGATGGGATTACTGACGAGATTGACGTTGTTTTCAATCTCACGAACCGCATGCCAATCGATAATCCGGCCCTGCTACGCGCCCTCTACATTGATGGCAACCAGCATCTGATTGCGATGTCGGTCCGCGCTCGCACGGTGCGTACCTACCTGTGGGCGTCGAGTATCGCCGCCTACGGCGATCACGGCGAGAGCTGGGTTGACGAAGATAGCCCGGTTGCACCCTCTTATCCGCTCGGCTCCATCTTTGCCACCGCCGAACAGACGGTGTTGCAGGCAGTACGAGCCTATCGCTTCCCGGCCATTATCTTGCGTATGGCTACCGTCTATGGCCCCGACCGTGATCCACTTGAAGCGATTGCCAGTGGTCAGTTAACAATTTATGGCAACGGACGTAATTTCGTCCCCCATATTCACGTTGACGATGCAGTAGAGGTATTATTGCGGGCTGCCGAAACCGGTCAAATCGGTGCGATTTACAATGTCGGTGATGACGAGCCACTACGCCTGATCGATCTTGTCAGCGAAGTGCGACGCCGACTCGGGATGCTGCCACCACGCACGTTCGATCCCAATGTCGGGCTGCGCGCTGGTATCGACCGCTCGGTGATTGGGGCATTAACCGCATCGGTTCGCCTGAATAATGCCCGAATGCGTCACGATTTGGGGATTGAGTTGCACTATCCCGGTCTGCGCTACTGGATCGAGGAGCGATTGCCGCTTGAGCTGGCAGTTGGGGTGTGATAGGTGTATCATGCCGCTACGGGCGGCTGAATCGCTGTCGGGGAGGATGAATGAACAGCGCGTTTCGTGCTCTCGCGTTATGAGGCTGACCGGCGGGCACCGGCCACGCTTGCCCGCCGGTTCTGTTGCGTTGCTTATGATGTCGTCCGTCTCATCATCCACCAACTGTAACCACCCCGCCAGATGATCAAGAGAGCAGCCACCGTCAGAAAGGTCACCAACGCAAAACTGAACGGGCTAGACCGGCCAAGCTGAAACCATCGCAACAAAAGACCAACCGGTAATGCAACCAACCATGTTCCCAACGACAGCCCGATCATCCGTAAGGGTGGGTGCTGGCGGAGTACTCCTGTCCACGGTGCAACCAGCAGCCAGCCAACGAAGAAAGGCCAGGCTACGCGCACCGCCGCGAGTAGCGGCTGCTCATCGGACAGGCCATGTGAGCTGCGCCCCAACAGCGCAAATATGATGAACACTAGTCCATCACCGCCAATCAGTAATCCAAGCTGAGGCCACGATAGTTCGCTGAAACGATGCTTTGTTGTTTCCATAGGATGCTATTCTCACTGTGTCTACTGTCTGAGTACCTGTAACTGACGTACCAATCCCTGCTGTTGCCAGTTTGCCAGCCGCAAGCGTAGAGCCAGGGCAGTAGCAATATTCCAGAGTACCGCATTTCCAAGCGCCGGATCGTCTTCGGCCAGTGCCCGCAACCGTTCGCGTCGCAAGGCCAGAATCGTTACTCCATCTTCACCGGCCCGCAGATCGGCACTTCGCCTGCCTCCATCGAGGAGTGACATCTCACCGGTAATTTGTCCGGCAACAACCGTCATCAACAGGCGTTGACTATCTGGATCGTCCTCCAACGGCGGACTCCAGACCTCTAATGAACCTTCCTGCACCAGATAAAGATCGGTCGATTCCTGATTGGTGCGATCCACCAGGGTGCCGGGTGGATAGCGGCGTCGCTCTAAATGGGCAGCTAGGCGGGTGCGTTGAGCCAGACTCAAACCGCTACCGATTTGCGAGTTCGCCAGAAACTCTGTAATTTGGGTCGTCACTTCGGCAGGCTGAACCAGAATGTCCGGTTCACCAACAATCGAGGGTAAACCCAGATAACTGGCAATATAGCGTAGCGTCACGTCCGGCGTCTCAAAGTGTGGCCAGTGTCCGGCTTTTGGCACAATCCGTAGATCGGCACTACGCCATTCATCGGCGATCACACCTGCATCACGCAGCGGCACCGTATTGTCTTCCGCCCCCCAAATAACCAGCGCTGGCGTCTCCAATTCGCGCAATCGTCCGCTCAAATCCTGATTACGCATCGCCACAAAACATTCGGCCCGCACCCGACCCTGCCCCGGTCGCCGGGCATCAGCCCGCAGCCGCAGATAGTCGGCCTCGCTGATTGCCGAACGCTCGGCAAATGAAGCCGGTTTCATCAGACTGTCGGTAACATAGAGCATCGACGGCTCAAGCAGCGCGAGGAGTCGGCTGAAGAGCGGAAAACGCTCAAGCATTGTGATCGGTGAGACAAAGGTGTTGATCCAGAATGATAATCGCCCGGAAATTGTCGGGCAGAGCAAGACCATCCGATCAACCAACTGGGGAATCTGCAACGCCAGTGTCGCACTGATCATCCCCCCCATCGAATGACCGACCAGCATCGCCGGATGTTCGCTCAAGCCGGTTATCAGGCGACCGATCATCTGCGCATAGCGGCCAATTGTCGCTCGTTCACGCAACGGTGGCGATTCGCCATAGCCAGGGAGATCGACGGCAATGCAGCGAAAACGCCGACTCAATAGTGGAATCAAAGGCGACATCGCGAATGATGAACTTGACCAGCCATGGATCAGGATCGCCAATTGGGCATTACGCGGCCCGGTATCAATGGCATGGATTTTCGCGCCGTCGATTGAAAAGATTTCCATAGGGTATGCTCGCTGCGTTATGTCCGCTTTTAGTGGTATCATATCAGTATACGCATCATTTCGTCTACAGCAATTGTGCCAGATTTTCAGCGCTGTACGCATTACAGGACGCTTGCAAATGAGTGACCAGCCAGTTTCGCAAACCCCACCCCCACTCTACATTGTTTCCGGTGGTGCCGGCGCCGTCGGCGAGCAGGTCGCCCGACTAACCCTTTCGCAGTTTGAAGGGGCTGAAGTGCCCTTAATTATTATCCCTAATGTGCGCGACCTGAGTCAGATTGCCGAGGTGGTTGAACGAGCAGCCCATCAGAACGGAACAATTCTGCATACGCTGATGGAACCCTCGCTTCGACGTGAACTGATGCGGCTGGCCCGTGAACGTGGTGTCGCCGAGATCGATCTGGTTGGTAGTGTATTGTCGCGCCTGGCCACCGTGTTGCGCAAAGAACCGCTCGGAAAACCCGGCCTGTACCAGCCCCGCCGCTCGGCCTACTTTGAACGCCTCGATGCGATTGAATACACCGTTGCGCATGACGACGGTAACAAACCTCACGAGCTACATCAGGCTGATATTGTGCTGGTTGGTATCTCTCGTGTCGGCAAAACCCCGCTCAGTATGTATCTGGCCGTGTTGGGCTGGAAAGTTGCCAATGTCCCCCTGGTTCGCGAAGTATCACTTCCGGCTGAACTCTTCCAGGTCGATCCCCGACGGGTGATTGGCTTAATCGTGGAAGCCGAGCAGATCACGGCCCGCCGCCGCTGGCGCCAGCGCCGGATGGGGGTCAGTATTGGCGGCAATTATACCAGTCTCGATGCAGCTTACGACGAAGTGGAATGGGCCAGAAGAACGTTTCGGCAGCACGGCTGGACAACAATCAATGTTACCGATAAATCGATTGAGGAAAGTGCTGACGAGATTATCAGTCTGATCTCACGCCGATTTAGCCAGCTTCTCTGAGAGCACGTCAGGAGTGGTGATGAGTGCTGCTTCGGCACCGACCACACCCATCACCACGAGCGCAGTCGGTGCGATCGTCGCTATGCTACATCACGGCGATCCGATCTGCTCGACTAAAAAGCCCCTCCCTAACGGATCACGCGGATCGACAATAAATTCGCTTCGCCCGATCACAAATGCCCGGCCACTCACTTCGGGAATAATGGCGGGGTACGAACCGACCTGGGTACAATCCACCACCCGCCCGCTAAATGTGCTATGGCGGCCCAAAATGCTCTCGATCACAATCTCCTCACCGGCGGCTATTTCGCCTTTGGCATAGTGAATAGCTAGGCGCACCGAAACTCCCGTACCCGTTGGTGAACGATCTACTTCAGCATTGGCAAATACGCAGATATTACGACTATGGTGACCGGCATCTTCAGGTTGATCGATCAAGATTGTACCGTAGAGAAAACCCAAGTCTGGATCGTGAGGATGATGGAGCGGCAAGATGTCACTCACTGCCCGCTTAACAGCTTCACCTGCCGCAACCAGCGTCGCTGTCTGTTCTGGAGTTACCCGTAGCCCAAGCTGGGCTGCCGGCAGAACGGCATAAAACGCACCACCCCACGCCACATCGCACACCAACTGACCATAACCCGGTACAGCAACCTGTAGCTCGCGTGTATATACAAATGATGGGACGTTACGAAATGAGACCCGGATTACTCTGCCGCTCTCAAGATGTGCGGTTGCCTTCACCAGCCCGGCAGGTGTATCGAGAGTGACCATCGCCTGATCACCTTCTCCTGCTACCGCGCCACTCTCGACCAGCACAGTGACGAGCGCAATAACGCCGTGACCGCACATCGTGCTGTACCCTTCGTTGTGCATAAAGAGCACGCCAACGTCTGCCTCGGCACTCACCGGCGGCGTGAGCACACAACCGTACATATTGAAATGACCTCGCGGCTCCCACATCAATGCCCGCCGGACATGATCGAGGTGATCGCGCATAAAACGACGTCGTTCGAGGATCGTTGTCCCGCTAATGTCCGGTAGACCGCCGGTGACAATCCGTAACGGCTCACCGGCAGCATGAGTCTCGATGGTCGTCAACCGTAACGTATCTGGCGGAAACCGCAACCGATCCCAATCTAACTTCATGAAATCCATCTCCCTTCTCTAACAGAAACAGCACGTTGCACCGGATCATCCCCTGCCTGTCTGAGGGTATGCGTAGTCGCTTGCACGTCGTTGCACAAGGCAATAGACGGCAGACCCTGCCACTGCCAGGACAATAGCACGGATGAAGTGTTTGCAATGAGTTGAACTCATCACAAACATCAAGAAACAGCAAAACCACGCTCTCACCCGATCTCGCTTGCGCATCAGTCATATAGCGTCCAGAAGCCATGCCTGAACACGCACCGGATTGCCACTTCCCTTGACCATACAATTGGTTCATTGTATGATAGCAAATGCATTCTCGCTACCGGTAAAAGAGTCCATACAACACACTGTTGCGCTGCGACGCACAGGTAGATGGTCATACATCTATCTTTCGACGCCTGGCAACGCATCACGAGGGGTAAAAACCTTGCGTGAGGCTAGTTGAGCCAGTTGGGATGCGATCAGATGTTTGGATGTGTTCGGAACGAGAACGGTTTGTGGATCATATCCACATTGCATATTTCAGAGCGTACCACAGTTGTGATACTGTACGGTACAGTTGCGTTATCTACCATTGTATTCTCGTACTATTTCCCTACCATGAAGGCGAGGCGAAGCCGGCTAAACAACATGAAACCCAGGTATAGGTGGCGGAAGGAAGGGTTTTTGTGTGTTATGCAAATCGCGTAGCCCGGCATCACTATCACTGCAAGCTCACCAGGACTTCACAAAGCTGCCTTGTTCAAGGAGGAAACAGGTTATGACAAAGAAGTGGGTCTACCTTTTCCGGGAAGGAAATGCGTCGATGCGCGATCTCCTTGGCGGGAAGGGGGCAGGTGTCGCCGAGATGACACGAACCGGAGTGCCAGTTCCACCCGGTTTTACGATCACAACCGAAGCGTGCAATGCCTATTACGAAAACGGCCAGCAGTTCCCCGAAGGCATGTGGGAACAGGTACTGGAAGGCTTGAAAGATATCGAGGCGCAAACCGGCAAACGGTTTGGCGATCCGTCCAACCCTCTCCTGGTCTCGGTGCGGTCAGGCGCCAAGTTCTCGATGCCGGGTATGATGGATACGGTACTCAACCTCGGTCTGAACCAGCAGACTCGCGAAGGACTGGAGCGCCTCACCAATAATCCCCGGTTTGCCGCCGATGCCTACCGTCGCTTTGTCCAGCTCTTCGGCAAGATTGTGTTGGGTGTTGACGGTGATCGCTTCGAGCACGAGATGGACGAAGCAAAAGGTCACGGTCAACGTCAGGACACCGATCTAACCACCGAAGAGTTGTTAACCCTGGCCGAGAAGTTCAAAGCGATCATCAAGGAAGATGTCGGTGTCGATTTTCCCGAAGACCCCTTCGAGCAGTTGCGGGCAGCGATTGCCGCCGTGTTCCGCTCCTGGAATGGACGGCGCGCTGTCGATTACCGCCGCGTTAACAAGATTCCCGATAATCTCGGCACCGCAGTCAATGTCCAGGCTATGGTCTTCGGCAATATGGGGAATGACTCAGCAACCGGCGTTGCCTTTACCCGTAATCCCAGCACGGGCGAGCCGGAGATTTTCGGTGAATATCTGGTAAATGCCCAGGGTGAAGATGTCGTCGCCGGTATTCGCACACCACAGCCGATCAGCAAACTGGCCCAAGAGATGCCTGAAGTCTACGAGCAATTCCATCAGATCGCCAAGCAGCTCGAACAGCATTACAAAGACATGCAGGATGTCGAATTTACTATCGAGCGTGGTAAGCTATGGATGTTGCAAACCCGTACCGGCAAACGCACCGGCGCGGCTGCGGTGAAGATTGCCGTTGATATGGTCAACGAGGGCTTGATCGACCGGGCAACTGCTGTTCAGCGGGTTGATCCGAACGCGCTCGATCAATTGCTTCACCCCATGATCGATCCAGCGGCTCGCAAGGACGCCCATCCTCTGACTGTTGGACTACCGGCCTCACCCGGTGCTGCGTCCGGTAAAGCGGTTTTCGATCCCGACGAAGCCGAGGAGCTGGCCAAAACCGGCGAAAAGGTGATCCTGGTGCGCGTCGAGACTGCACCTGAAGATTTTCACGGCATGGTGGCCGCCCAGGCCATCCTGACCGCCCGCGGCGGCATGACATCACACGCCGCAGTAGTTGCCCGTGGTATGGGTAAACCGTGCGTTGCGGGTGCCGGTGATTTACGCATTAGTTACACCGACCAGTTAATGACCGTGAATGGAACAACGATCCGCAAAGGCGATTGGATTACCCTCGACGGCGGTAGCGGTGAGGTCTTCGCCGGCAAGATGCCGACGGTTGAACCCGAACTTTCGGGCGATTTTGCCACCTTGATGTCGTGGGCCGATGAATTCCGCAAGCTCGGTGTGCGGGCCAATGCCGATATTCCGCGCGACGCCCGTGTTGCCCGTCAGTTCGGTGCCGAAGGGATCGGTCTCTGCCGGACTGAGCACATGTTCTTTGAAGGTGACCGGATCGATGCCATGCGCGAGATGATCCTGGCCGACACGGTAGAAGAGCGTCGGGCTGCGCTGGCCAAGATTGAACCGCTTCAGCAGGGCGACTTCGAGGGTCTGTTCCGCGAAATGGCCGGTCTACCGGTGACGATTCGCACCCTCGACCCACCGCTGCACGAATTCCTACCCCACGATAACGACGAGAGCGAGGCTCTGGCCAACAAGCTAGGGGTCGACCCTTACAAGGTTAAGGCCCGGGTGGAAAGCCTGCGCGAGGCAAACCCGATGTTGGGTTTCCGTGGTTGTCGGTTGGGCATCCTCTACCCCGAAATCACCGAAATGCAGGCCCGGGCGATCTTCAAGGCGGCTGTCAAAGTCAAGGCGGAAGGGATCGATGTCCATCCCGAAGTTATGATCCCACTGGTCGGCCATGTAAGTGAGTTGAAGCTGCAAGAGGAGATCGTGCGTCGGGTTGCCGCCGAAGTCTTTGCCGAAGCCGGGGTTGAAGTTCCCTACCTGGTTGGCACGATGATCGAGCTGCCGCGGGCCGCGCTGGTGGCTGATGAAATCGCTCAGGTGGCAGAATTCTTCAGCTTTGGCACCAACGACCTGACCCAAACCACGCTCGGTCTTTCACGAGACGACTCAGGGCGCTTTTTGCCGATCTATGTCGAAAAGAAGCTGATCCCCGATGATCCGTTCCAGACCATTGATCAGCGTGGAGTCGGGCAACTGGTGCAGATCGGTACCGAACGGGGCCGGTCAACCCGACCTGATTTGAAGGTCGGCGTCTGTGGTGAGCACGGCGGTGATCCGGCCAGTGTCGAGTTCTTCCATCGGGTTGGCCTGAACTACGTCAGTTGTTCACCATACCGGGTGCCGATTGCCCGACTGGCGGCTGCCCAGGCCGCACTCGGTGAAGCAAAGCGCGACAAGTAACGGGACATTTACCCCCTCCCTAACCCTCTCAGAACGGCGAGGCTCGCGAGAGCTTCGCCGTTCGTCGTGATCTTGTAACTCACGATGATGACTGCCCTCGCTATAATGCAATACAACAACAGCAAACGTACTCTTAAAGCTGACCCGCAACATTGGCATGGGGATAGGCAAACCCATCAAACAGACCCTTCGTTCGTGTTCGCCTGATACTGTGGAGTTACTCATGTCGTTATCACCGATTGTCGCTACCCTGCTTCAACACGCCGAGACAACACCACATCGGCCATGTATCGTTTTTGACCAACATCTCATCACCTATGTCGATCTGGCTCAGGCAGTGGCCGGCTGGGCAAGTCGCTTTCACAGTCTGGGTATTCATCGAGGTGATCGGATTGCCCTCGCGCTGCCCAACACGCCGTCGTTCATCGCTGCCTATTTCGGTGCCCAACTCGCCGGTGCAGCAGTCGTCCTGATAAATCCACAGTATCGCCACACCGAATTGAGTCATCTGCTATCCGACTCAGAGCCGGCAATTGTTGTGGCCACGACCGAGAATGAAGCCTTCATCACGGCAGCAATGCCAGAATCGCGACCACATCTGCTCAAACCATTGGCAGAGCTATGCGGTGCGCCACCTGCCGACCCTGGGCTGTTCACACCACCCGCCGCTGATGAAATGGCACTCATCGCCTATACATCAGGCACAACCGGTCGAGCCAAAGGTGCAGTCCATACACACGCCAGCCTTGCCGCAAACTGCGCTGCAATTAGCACAGCCTGGCGCTGGACTGAACATGACCGCTTGCTCTTGATGCTCCCGCTCTTTCATGTCCACGGCCTGGGTGTTGGCGTTCACGGTACTATTCGGAACGGTGCCAGCCTGGAACTGCATAGCCGTTTCGATGCTGATGTTGCACTCCAACGCATGCACGATCCGACGATCACCCTCTTCTTTGGCGTACCCACGATGTATATCCGATTGATCGAAGCTGCCCGCCACCAGGGAGTGCCGGAACATCACCTGCGCCTCTTTGTTTCTGGATCAGCCCCACTCAGCCCGCAGACATTTGCCGATTTCGTCAGTCTTTTCGGCCAACCGATTCTCGAACGTTACGGCATGACCGAAACCGGTATGAACCTGACCAACCCTTACGCTGGCGAACGTCGGCCCGGTAGTGTTGGCATGCCCTTCCCCGGTCAGGAAGCGCGCATTGTTGACCGGACAACAGGTCAGCCACTCCCAACCGGTCAGATCGGTGAGATTCAGGTGCGTGGGCCACATCTCTTTCGCGGCTACTGGCGAAATCCCACAGCAACCGCAGCCGCTTTCACGGCTGATGGCTGGTTTTATACCGGCGATCTCGGCTTTGTCGATGACGATGGCTATTTCCACATCACCGGACGCAGTCGCGACCTGATCATCAGTGGTGGCTACAACATCTATCCACGCGAGGTTGAGGAGGTACTTGCCCAACACCCGGCAGTGGCCGAATGCGCAGTGTACGGTGAAGCCGATCCTGACCTGGGTGAAGTACCGGTGGCAGCGGTTGTGACCAACGGCCAGGCAGTTACAGCGGCTGACCTTATTGAGTTCTGTCGAATGCATCTGGCTGCGTACAAACGGCCACGACGCATTCACTTCGTCACCTCGTTACCGCGGAACGCGCTCGGTAAAGTGCAACGACATCTGCTGTCGGATGCGGTATCTAACCACAGGTAACTGTATATGACAGACCTGGATAACTACGAAGGCGATCCTTACCGCGACCGCGACCGGCTCAGTGAGCTACTCACCGATCAGCTCGAAGAACTAGCACGGGCGATCCATTCCCCTGATCAACTGGCCCGTGCCCGTGCGGCCAGTCGCCTGGTTACGCTCGATGTTGATCCAGAGCTGGCCTTACCAGCCCTTCAGCATCGGCGGGCAATGGTACGTGAAGTGGCAGCCGAAGCAATTGGCTACAGTAGCAAGCCACTTTCACCAACCGTGATTGACGTGCTGCTGTCAGCTATCGATGATCCCAAACCATTTGTGGCTGCCGCAGCAATCAGAACGCTAGGACGACGGCAGGTAGCGCTGGCCCATGCCCAAATCGCTACCTGTCTCGACGATCCCGAACCACCGATGGTCGCCGCGGCCATCACAGCGCTGGCGCGACTTGGCGATCACACGCTAACGGTCACCTTGCCGGAATTTCTCAACAGTCAGCATCTGATCATCCGTATTGCTGCCGCCGAAGCTGCCGGCATACTCCGGTCAGTTAATGCTGTTCCCGGCCTCCTTCGCCTGCTCGAAGATTGCATCGACGCCTGGCACGAGCGCCAACAGCATATTCCCAGCCGGGCAGCCAGTGTGGCTATGCAGGCGCTGGCCCGTCTTCAGGCGCGTGCTGCGATTCCGCTGTTGGTTGAGATTGCGTGCTACGTTGTCGGCCTGCGGACACTGGCATTACGTACTCTGATCCAGTTACAGGCTATCGAGGCAGCACCGGCCCTGCTCCCGTTGCTCAACGAGGAAGGCCGTCATCTCCTCAACGAAGTCATTCGGTTCTTCCACGTGACCGGCTATCGGGCGGCGGCACCAGAACTGCGGGCGTTCCTGGAGCGGGCGGTTATTCTTCATCGTCCTCTGATCAAAAAGGTTCTAAACATCCTGGTCGAATGGCAGGATAGAGAGGCAATCCCGTTCATCATCAACCTTGCCACCAATGACCAGAGTGCCGAGGTACGGGCATACGCGGCGCAGTGTGCCGTGTTGCTTCAGACACAATCGGCATCACCGGCATCGTCCAACAACGATATTGTTCCAGAAACGGTGCTCCCTGAGACATATAACGAACGTATCCGCCAACGCCGACAACGACTTGCCGGCCTGACTATTGGTCAGATTGTCAATGGCAGCGTTTTACGTGTCCTCCGCTACGGGGCAGTGATTGAGCTAGGTGGCATTGAGGGTTTCGTCCATGTCGGTGAGATCGATTGGCGCTGGATCGGTGATGCACGTCATGCGTTACGCCCAGGCCAGGAGATACAGGCCGTCATTACCGGCATCGATGAACAACGCCTCCGCGCCAATCTCAGCATCCGCCGCGTCTATCCCGATCCCTGGCTGGCGGTCGCACAGCAATTGAGTGCAGGTATGCAGGTACAGGGGACAGTAGCCGGCATCACCGATTTCGGTATCTTCATCGAACTGCTACCCGGTGTCCAGGGCCTCGCTCACATCAGCCAGATTCCGTCTGATCAACAGCCGCTGAAGCAAGCCTTCAGCCTGGGAAGGAGGGTACAAACAACCATCTTGAGTCTTGACCACGAACGACGACGGATCGCCCTCAGCCTGTACACAAAGCTACAACAAAAAACCGTGCAGCGCTAATGCTGCACGATCAGCGTGGTGGGGACGATGGGAGTTGAACCCACACGCCTTGCGGCACATGATCCTAAGTCATGCGCGTCTGCCATTCCGCCACGTCCCCGCTGGCGAGTATAGCACGAGAGACGGTTTTCGGCAAGAGGTTGCCGGTCAGCTTTGGAGCATGATATACTAAAGATGTTTGTGCGGAAGCAGTTCCCCGCTACGAAGCGCAATTATCGTCGCGGTATCATATAGTTTGCAGGAGCCGCCATGAAAGCCGTTGTGATGGCCGGCGGCGAGGGCACTCGCCTGCGACCACTTACGATTAATCGCCCCAAGCCAATGGTGTCGCTGGTCGATAGACCGGTGATGCAGCATATCATTGAATTACTCAAGCTCCACGGGATTACCGATATTATCATTACAGTGCAGTATCTGGCGAATGTTATCCAGGACTATTACGGTGATGGTAGCGCGTATGGCGTCAATATCACCTATTCGCTGGAAGAAGTGCCGCTCGGTACTGCCGGTAGTGTTAAAAATGCCGAACATTTATTGACCGAACCATTTCTGGTTATCTCTGGTGATGCACTCACCGATTTTAATCTCTCGCAAATTATCGAATATCACATGGACTCTGGCGCTACAGCCACCGTCACCTTGACCCGTGTTTCCAATCCGCTCGATTACGGCGTTATCATCACCGATGAACAGGGGCGCATTCGGCAGTTGCTCGAAAAACCGAGCTGGGGAGAAGTCTTTTCCGATACGGTCAACACCGGTATCTATGTCTTCAATCCCGACATCTTCAGCTACATCGAACGCGGCAAAGTAACCGACTGGTCGAAAGATGTCTTTCCGCGCATGCTCCACCGTGGTGACCGGCTCCAGGGCTACATCGCAAACGGGTATTGGACAGATGTCGGCACTATCGAGGAGTATATGCGGGCTTGCGGTGATTACCTATCGGGCAAGGTAAATCTGCCTCGCGTTGGGCACAACATCGGTGGCGACATCTGGGTTGACCGTGATGCCGAAATTGCTCCCGATGCCCAATTACACGGGCCAATCTATCTTGGTCATGGTGCCAAGATTAAGGGAGGCGTGATCATTCACGGGCCATCCGTCATTCGCGATTACACCATTGTCGATAGTAGGGCCAACATCGACCGCTCGATCATCTGGCGCAATTCGTACATCGGTGAACGGGCGGAATTACGCGGAGCGATTGTACTCCGCCAGTGCAACATCCGTTCACGCGCCATGATCTTCGAGGGCGCCGTTATCGGTGATGGCGTACAAATTGGCGCGGGCGCCGTTGTCCAACCCAACGTCAAAATCTGGCCCTCAAAAGAGGTTGACGAAGGCGCGACAGTGACCTCTAGCATTATCTGGGGTAGCCAAGGCCGGCGCGTCCTCTTTGGACGTTACGGCATTACCGGCCTGGTCAACATCGAAATTACCCCAGAAATGTGCGCCCGCCTTGGTGCAGCCTACGGCGCTACCCTGCCGCGTGGCGCTACTGTCACCATCAATCGCGATGCGCACTTCACGCCACGGATGCTGAAACGGGCGATTATTGCCGGCCTGCCTTCGGCTGGGGTGAATGTCTGCGATTTGCGCAATGTGCCAATCCCGATTGCCCGCTACTACACCCACGCCAGTGGCGCCGCCGGTGGCGTCCACGTGCGCATTTCACCGTTCGACAATCGGGTCGCCGAGATTAAGTTTTTCAATCACCTTGGGCTGGATATTAACAGTGCGACCGAACGCAAAATCGAGAGCACCTTCTTCCGGGAAGATTACCGGCGAGCCTATCTTGATGAAATTGGGCGTATCTTCTACGGTGAAGACGTTGAAGAGACCTACCGGGCCGCATTTATGCGCACACTGGGCCGGAATGCCGCATTCGGGAAAGGCTTTCCCATCGTTATCGATTATGCCAACACCAGTACCAGCACCGTCATGGCCGAAATCTTACGGCGCATGCAGGCCGATGCGGTTGAGCTGAATGTCTATCTCGACGAGCGGATGGTCTTTCAGACGAGTGCTGATTTTGAAGCAGCGATGAATCGGCTGACCAAAATCACGCCGGTTGTGGGAGCGCAATTTGGCGTGCGGCTCGATCCTGGCGGCGAAAAGATTTTTCTGATTGATGATCAGGGCCGGCGCCTCCATCCCCTGCGAGCACTGGCAGCAATTACCGCACTGGCAATGCGGGCCAACGGCGGGGGAGTGGTTGCCGTACCGGTGACAGCACCACGGGCTTTTGAACAGATCGCTGCCTGTTATGGTGGCAGCATCATTCGCACTCGTGCCAATCTGGGTGCACTGATGAATCTGGCGGCTGAACGCGCCGATCTCCTGCTGCTAGGTGATGGCACCGGTAATTATATCTTTCCAAACTTCTATCCCGTTGCCGACGGTATGTTTGCTATTGCGCGCCTGATGGAGCTGCTTTCGCTCAACCAGACGACCCTAAGCGAAGTACTGGCGGATCTGCCACCGTACTACCTCTGGCAAACCCGTGTTCCGTGTCGCTGGGAGAGCAAAGGCAAGGTGATGCGCATTCTTAACCAGCAATACCACGAACGTCACGGCGAGCAGATCGACGGCATCAAGATTGAATTGGGTGAAGAATGGGTTCTCATCCTGCCTGACCCGGATGGGCCATTCTTCCACGTCATTGCCGAGGGAGTTAGCGAAGACCACGCCCGTATCCTGACCGACAAATATGCCGGTTTGGTGACCAGTTTGCAGTAATGCTGTTTGTGTGATACCGCGGCCTGATGTACAGAGGAGGGTGCGATGACGAACCGCCCACAGCACAACGATCTGCTTTACAACGCGCTGGCAGAGACAACAGTTCAAGTCGGTCGATTTGGTTTTGCACTGCTCCGCTTGCCACTCGGTCTTCTACCAAATCAAAGCCGCACACATATTGAACGTGCTCTATATGAGCTGAGTCGCGGGTTTGCCAGTCTGCCCGGTGATTTTGCCCGGATCGTTGAGCCTGAGATCAAACGTTGGGCTGATGAAACACCACTACCCTCAACCAGCAAACCACGGCCCGCAACCGAACAACATCTGACCGTGGCAATCATGCCTGAACCGGTTACAGCATTGGGAGCATCCACACCTGCACCCGATAATGAACCAATTGAAGAAGATGTTGCCGAGCTACTGACCGATGAAGTCGCCGAGTCGATTGTTGACATCGAGCGCCTGGTTGCTAAACCGCCGAACGTGAGTATTACGTATATAGAATATGATCCGCCGGGAAGTGATCTGGAAGGTGAATTTGTGGTGATTACCAACGCCTCTCACGAACCGGTTGATCTCACCGGTTGGACGCTGGTGGACGAAGGTGACAAACACACCTACACCTTCCCGGCTTTTACCCTTGGCGGCGGCGCAGAGGTGAAGTTGTGGACAAAGAGCGGGATAGATGATGCCACCAATCTCTATTGGGGAGCACGTCGCCCGATCTGGAACAATACAGGTGATAGTGCGGTATTACGCGATGCGAGTGGTAACCTGGTTAGTCGTTATACCTATGCAGGCGGTGCGTAACGCTTCGCTCGGACACTAATGAATGCGCCTTTACCAGGTTGAGCGAGAGGGGGGGCTATGAGCGAATTATCTCTGGTAGGTCAAACCATAGGTCGGTTCGAAATCCTCTCTGAATTGGGACGCGGCGGGATGGCGGTGGTTTACAAGGCCCGACAGACCGATCTGGATCGAATTGTGGCATTAAAAATTTTGCCGCCAGGCATAACCAATGATGAGAGCTATATCGCTCGCTTCCGGCAAGAGGCGCGTAGTGCAGCCCGTCTGGAACATCCGCACATCATGGCGATTTACGAAGTCGGCGAAGTGGCGGGCTATCACTATATCGCGATGAAATACATTCAGGGACGTACCCTGAAGCAGTTGCTGCAACAAGAGGGTCCATTGCCTGTGGCGCGAGCAGCCCAAATTCTCGCTCAAGTGGGCGAAGCACTCGATTATGCCCATCGCCAGGGGATTATTCACCGCGACATTAAACCCTCGAACGTTATGATTACCGATGAGGGGTGGATCTATCTGACCGACTTCGGATTAGCGCGAGGTACGGGAGCCAATAATAGCGGTCTCACCATGGCCGGGACAGTTATGGGCACACCCGAATATATGTCTCCTGAACAGGCCCAGGGACTACCCAATGTCGGTCCACCAACCGATATTTATGCGCTGGGAGTCATGCTTTATGAGCTACTCACGGGGGCATTTCCATTCAAAGCAGAAACGCCGATGGCGATGCTGGCGGCGCGGCTTGTCCACGCCCCTATTCCACCCCGCGACGTGCGTGGCGATTTGCCGCCCGCAGTCGAGGATGTGATTATGCGTGCGTTAGCCCGCAAGCCAGAAGCGCGTTTTGCTTCAGTGGCGGAAATGGTCGCCGCCCTGCGCCAGGCCGTCGGTCTGAGCGAGCGTGAACTGAGTCGCCCGCTTACCCCACAGCGCGGGATGCCGGCTGTTTCCAATGCAGGTTATCAAACACCACCACCAGCTTCCGGCCCAACCACACCGGCGTCTCAACCACCTGCCTACGCCCCAACCATACCGGTGTCTCAACCACCAGCTTACGTACCGACAACACCGGTAACGCCACCACCGGTCTACGTACAAACACCTGCTACACCGGCAACACATCCGTACAGTGCCAGCTCACCGGCACCGACCCCACACCCGTTCAACGTACCGGCAACATCAGCGTCAACCGGTGGCAAACGAACACCGGTTGGTCTGATTGTCGGCTTGATCGTTGGTGTTTTGCTCATCGGTGGTGGCCTGACCACTTTCTTCCTGCTACGTCCGCCGCCGCCACCGATTGCCACCAATGCTGCCGAAACGCATATCAGTGAAGGAGATGCGGCATTGGCTCGGTCGCAGGGGTTAGACGATGCGATTACGGCTTATCAGGCTGCGGTAGCCGCCGATGCTGCCAATCCGGTAGCCCATAGCCGGCTGGCCTGGATGTATGTAGCCAAGGGGGACTGGCAAACTGCACTCACTGCGGCAAAACCGTTGCTTGATATCAATGATAGTACCGTTCGGGCGGTCGGTGAAGGAATCACCGGCTACGCCTACTTCCGGCTTGGTAATATCACTCAAGCACGCTCGGCGAGTGAACGAGCGATTGACGCTGATCCATCATCTGCTATTGGCTACGCCTTACGTGCTGCAGTTCTGGCTACCAATGCTGCCGATAGTCGGAATGATAACCTTATGAGTGAAGCATTCACGGTTATCAGCGAGGCTGAAGATCGCTTGACTACTGCCGATCCCCTAACGAAAGCCTTTACCAATGCCTTACTGGGATGGGCATTCAGTCAAGACTACACTCTTCGTCAGGATGCTGCTGTACTCAATCAGGCCATCACCAATCTTGAACAAGCTATTGATACCTATCCGCAACTAGCTTTCTTTCACTATGAATTGGCAGCAATTTACCTCTCAGTGGCTCGTGATTTCGATAGTGCTAGGAATGAGTTCAATGCGGCATTGATCCTCGATCCCAATTTCAGTCCGGCTCAGGCTGGGTTGGGCTGGGTTGCCTACTTCAACAGCCAGCCCAGCGAGGCGAAAAAGGCGTTCAATCAGGCACTGAACTTGAACAAAGATGAGAGTTTTGCACTGCTTGGTCTGGGACGATTGGCGTTCGATAATAACGACATGCAGCAGGCCATCGATCATTTGAAGCAAGCGATTACAGCTAATCCTCATTCCGCAGTTGCGCACACCTTGCTAGGTGAAGCTAGCCTCTTTGCAGGTTATGATGCAACTAACGAGAATGTCAAGCGCGAACTGTATCAACAGGCAGAAGCGGCCTACCGTGCTGCCATTGCCCGCAACGATCATAATGGGTCTGCATATAATGGTCTCGGTTGGATTCTGCAATACCAGGATCGTTATGACGAGTCGATTGAAGCGTTTGAGAAGGCGCTGCAACTCGACAGTGGCAACCAGGAAATTTTCAATGGTTTGGGGTGGAGCCTCTTCCTGAGTGATCGCTACACGGAAGCCGAGTCGATGTTCAAACGCGCTATCGAACTTGATTCATCATACACGAGTGCCTACTTTGGGTTGGGTCGCGCCTACGAAGAGCAGGGACGATGGAACGAAGCACTAGCAACCTTCCAGACCCTGAAACAGATCGCGCCCAACTACCCTGGTATCGACGATGCTATCAACCGTGTCTCAGGCTAACCAACGAACAACATCGTGACAGGAAGAACGATACTTTTGATAGGACCGCCTGGTGCAGGCAAGACTACTATTGCCGGCCAACTGGCTCAGGTGACCGGAGTGGCAGTAATCGCCACCGGTCAGCAACTGCGTGCCGAGATTCGCGCCCAGAGTGCGCTCGGTCAGCGTATTGAGCCATTGCTCGAACAGGGTCAACTGGCACCGGATAGCGTTATGGCAGAACTGATGCGGAACTGGTTGCAACGTATCCCCATTGATCAAGACTGCCTTCTCGACGGGTACCCGCGAAGTGTCGCGCAGGCGCACATGCTGGAGACAATTCTAGCCGATCTGAACCGACGAGTGGATGCGGTGATCGTGCTGACCCTGGATGAGGCATCCATCGTACACCGACTGAGTGGTCGTCGGATTTGTCGGCGAGATGACGGCCAGGACATTATCCTCCACATTGATGATACGGCAAAGATTGCCCAATGCCTGGCACGCGGTGTCACACTGGTACAGCGGGAAGATGATCACCCCGACGTGATTCGCACACGTCTACGCCTTTACGAACAAGAGACTGCACCCGTGCTGGCTTACTACACTGGCCGAGTACATGTTCATTATGTCAATGCCGACCAACCAACGCCAGCTATTGTTAACCTGATTCGCGACATCATCTAAATGTATCGCTCTGTCATAACCAGAGGAGGTTACAACAATGGGTGATAAGGTTGCACTCATTACCGGTGCCGCCAGTGGCATCGGCCTAGCCTGCGCCGAGCGCTTCGCCGCCGATGGATATCGCGTTGTTCTGGTTGATCTCCCAGGTGCAGCTGGCGAAGCAGCCGCCGAACGTTTGGGTGGCATCTTTGTCGGTGTTGATTTAGCCATGCAGGCCGGATGTCGGCAAGCGGTTGATGCAGCGCTCAATGCGTATGGTCGGGTTGACGTGCTGATCAACAATGCCGGCTTTCAGCATATCGACGCTATCGAAGACTTCCCGGAAGAGCGTTGGGAGACAATGATTGCCGTGATGTTAACGGCACCGTTTCGGCTTACCAAATACGTCTGGCCGGGGATGAAAGCCAACCGCTGGGGGCGAATTGTCAATATTGGCTCGGTACACAGCCTGCGTGCCTCACCGTTTAAGAGCGCCTACATCTCGGCCAAGCACGGCTTACTCGGTCTAACGCGAACTGCCGCACTTGAGGGTGGTCCCTACGGCATTACCGTCAACCTGATCGCACCGGCCTACGTCAGAACACCGCTGGTCGAGAAGCAGATCGCCGATCAATCACGCACACGGGGCATTCCCGAAGATCAGGTGATCGAGAAAATTATGCTTGAACCGGCAGCCATCAAGCGTCTGATCGAACCGACAGAAGTGGCCGGGCTGGCGGCGTTTCTCTGTTCAGATGCGGCAGGGGCGATAACCGGTTCCGTGTACGAAATGGCGCTAGGGTGGACGGCACGTTAGCGCTTGATCGCGGGCAGGATCAAACCTGCCCGCTACGAAGTCGTCTCTAGTCCCAGAATCGACCGCGCCTCGGTGACATCACGGGTAATTTGTGTCACTAGATCATCGACACTATTGAACCTCCGTTCATTCCGCAGTCGCATCAACAATTCAAGACGCAGTGGCTGATTGTACAGATCACCCTGCCAGTTAAGCAGATGAGCTTCAACTACCCGTTGTGTTCCGGCAAACGTGGGACGCACCCCGATGTTCGCCACTGCCGGCACCATCGTCGAATCTGACAGATACGCGCGACAGGCATAAACCCCATTGGCCGGCAATACCACATCACTGCTCACTTGAACATTCGCAGTGGGAAAACCAATCTGGCGACCACGGCCATCACCGCGGGTGACAACCCCGCGGAGGGCAAACGGACGCCCAAGTAAGGCACCAGCGCCGGCCACATTACCGGCCAGCACCAACTCACGAATGCGCGATGAGCTGACCGGGATGCCGGCCACCGTATACTTACTCAGGGCGCCGACTGAGAATCCCAACGCACGGCCAATCTCCATCAGGCGCGGAATATCTCCTTCGCGTCCCCGTCCCATCGCAAAGTCCTCGCCAACCCAAATCTCGCGCACCGGCACGGCTGCCACAATCTGCGCCATATATTCGGCAGCTGTCAAATTGCGAATAGCAGATGTGAACGGGGCAATAATCAGCAAATCCGGTTCAAGACGACGGATCTGCTCAATCTTCTCGTCCAGATCACTCAACAACTGCAACGGCTGACCGGGCTGCAGGACAGCACGCGGGTGCGGTTCCCATGTCAACACCGCACTTAACATATCAAGGGCACGTGCCCGTTCAACCGTCGTCCGAATCAACTGCTGATGACCCAGATGCACACCATCAAAACGGCCAATCGTCAACACCGTCGCCCGGTTGGCCAGGCCGGGAGTAAGGTCACGGGCGATCTGCACAGATGTCTTGCTCCATTTCTATCCCTGCCCGGCCAGTCGCTGAAGTTCGGCTAGCCGGTTTAACGCTTCAAGCGGAGTCAGCTCCTCGATGCGAAGCCGACGTAAATACTCTACCACCGGATGCGGTGCCAGATCAAAAAACGATAATTGCATCCCCTGGTCGGTTTCCTGCGCCGGCACAACAACCGGTACCGGTGGGGCAGGTGGTTTTGTAGGTGAGGATACTGGACGCTGACCTTCAAGCTCAGCCAGCAAAGTACTGGCCCGCCGAATCACCTCGGGCGGGATACCGGCCAGCTCGGCGACGTGGATTCCGTAAGAGCGATCAGCGCCACCGGGTCGCAATTCATGCAAAAAGACCACCCGACCATCACGCTCCACCGCCGCCATATGATAATTACGAACCCTGGGCAACTCACGTTCGAGCGCGATCAACTCGTGGTAATGGGTCGCAAACAGGGTTCGACAGCCCAATCGCGGGTGATCGTGAATATACTCCACGACGGCACGAGCAATCGCCATACCATCGTACGTACTGGTTCCACGGCCAACCTCATCAAGAATGATCAACGAGCGCGGAGTGCTCTGCATCAACAGCGCTGCCGTTTCAGTCATCTCGACCATAAATGTACTCTGGCCGGTCGCGATATCATCTTGAGCACCAATCCGGGTAAAAATGCGGTCAACCAGACCAATCTCAGCCTCATCAGCCGGCACAAACGAACCAATTTGCGCCATCAGCGTAATCAAAGCCACCTGACGCAAAAATGTACTCTTACCGGCCATATTCGGCCCGGTGATAATCAAAATCTGTGCCTGTTCGCCATCGAGATCAATATCATTCCCGATAAACGGCTCACTGAGGGTACGTTCCACCACCGGATGGCGCCCCTGCTTAATTCGCAACACCCGATCGGTGCGCAATTGTGGCTGCACATAACGACCACGCACAGCAACCTCGGCCAGAGCAGCCAGCGCATCAATGCGCGCAACTGCCGCAATTGCAGCGCGTAACCGATCAAGATGGTGTTGCAACTCATCACAAAGCTGCTGAAAAATATCACGCTCAAGATCGACCAGCTTCAGACGGGCATCACTCAGAAGCCCTTCATAGTACTTCAACTCTTCGGTGACATAGCGCTCGGCGTTTACCAGCGTCTGCTTACGTTCGTAATGTGACGGGATCAACTTCGCATCAACGGTGCGCGAAATCTCGATATAGTAGCCAAACACCTGGTTATAGCCCACTTTGAGCGAACGGATACCGGTTCGCTCACGCTCCTTGCTTTCCAGGCGATCAATAAACTCCTGAGCGTGACGACTAGCCCGAATCAACGTATCGAGACGCTGATCAAAACCGGGGCGAATCACCCGCCGTGGCCGTTCGCCACCCTCTTCGGCTGCGCGCAAATAATTCGACGAACCGAGCAACGCCGGCGGATCATCATCAAGCGCCCGTTCGAGCAGGTCAAGCACATCGGCGCAGACATTGAACACCAGCGGCGGCTCACCGGGCATCTCAGCGGCGAGCAGATCGGGCAACAGCGCCTGCACCGCCTGCGCAACAGCGGGCAACTTACGCAACGCCGCCCGCAACTGCACCATATCACGCGGCGTAGCGACCGTGATACCCTGCGCAATCCGATTGAGTGCCCGTTCCATATCGGGCAAATCGGCAAGCGCCGAACGCACCTCCAGACGAGCCATCGTCTCAGCCACCAGACGAGCGACGGCGTGTTGACGCACCTGAAGCGGTTCGATCACAATCAACGGCTGCGTAATCCAACGGCGCAACAAACGCACCCCCATCGCAGTACAGGTACGATCAAGCACCGCAATCAACGACGCCTTCGCTCCCTGGCGACCACCACTCTCGAGTAGCTCCAGATTACGGCGGGTTTGCGGATCGAGCAGCATATACGCACCAGTATGATACACGCGCAAAGCACGCAACTGACTCACGCGCTGACGCTGAGTAACCTGCGCATACTGCAACAACGCACCGGCGGCCCGGGTAGCGAGTGGACACCCGTCCAGACCGCACACCGCCAGCGCCGGCAGTGCCAAATGCTCACACAACACCTCAGTCGTCGTCGCCAACTCCCAACGCCAAAGCGGCCACTCCGTCACATACCCCTGCGTCCAACTCGCCGCACTCGCACCTTCCAGACGGCGTGCCACCCGCTCGTGGGGCAGCAGCGCCTCACGCTCATCCTTCGTCAGCGGTGCCAAATCCTGACTAAGGCGGGCCTGCACCGGTTCTAGATTAGGCAACCGTAACGACTCATCATCGGGCACCAACACCTCAGCCGGTGACAGCCGGGCCAGCTCGGCTTGCAACTGCATCAATGCCCAGGCATCGGTAAACTCTGCCGCAGCGAACTCACCGGTAGAGAGATCGGCATAAGCCAGACCAACCTTACCCTGTTCAACAATCACTGCAGCGAGATAATTATTCGCACGGTCGGGTAACATTGCCGGATCGATCACCGTACCCGGCGTGATTACCCGCACAATTGCCCGCTGCACCATCTTCCCGCTACTCTCGACCGGCGTCAGCCCAGCGGCATAGACCGAGCGCGGTCGCGTATCATTACGCATCGCCTCCGTCTCACTCAACTGCTCGGCGATAGCAACCCGATACCCGCGAGCGATCAACTCAGAAACATAGCGATCCACAGCGTGATAAGGCATCCCGGCCATGGGCGCATACAGCTTCTGCTGATCTTTCGGCAACCGCTTATCAACTGCATACTCCTTGCGCGTCAGCGTTATATCAAGCAATTCAGCAATCAACTTCGCATCATCATCAAACGTCTCATAAAAATCACCAAACCGAAAGAGAAGGATTGCATCAGCGGCCTCCTCTTTCAGCTTACGATACTGTCGATACCAGGCGTGCAACTCAATAGTAGCCATGGGAATTATCGCAGAACACCTTCAGCAAACGCGGCACGATCATGCTCGCGTAATGATAGCACATTCTGGTAGGGGAGTGGTTTCGGTGCGCTCCTGAGTGGGGAGTGGGGAATGGGGAATAGGGAATAGGGAATAATAGCGGTTTCAGGCTGACACCCTGACACTTTTAACATCAGCGTTTTGGCAGGCAGGGAAGTAAGCGAATGGGGCGTAGAGACGCGGAAAAAGCTGAAAGGCGTTGCGGAAAAGTGGCAATACAGTAGACGAGCCAGCGCGGGCCGAGTTGAAAGACACTTAGCTCACGCTTCCATCCGGGATCAAACTGACGGCATTGCTCGGTCTCCAGCACCTCCTCGCCCAGTTCGTGACACCATACGGTGACGATAGTGACTGTCAGCAACATCCGCTCAATCCGGGCCGCATCGTTGAGCTTAGAGGCTGTTATGGACTTTTCGGTTCCGCTCGTGCATTACAACGCTGTGACACGAAAAGCGTATCCTAGTGATGTTTCCGATGAGAGGCGGAAATACCCCCTGTGCGACGTCTCCAACGGGCTGCGCTCCATGCTGCGCACAGGTGCGCCGTGGCGGATGCTGCCCACTGACGTGCCGCCGTGGTACGTGGTGGATCACCAGACCCAGCACTGGCTGACGGCAGGGGTGTGTGAGCAGATGTTGCATGCGGTGCGGATGCTGCTGCGCGACATCACTGACCGCACGCCCCGGCCTCGTGCCGTATCGTAGACAGTCGGGCGTTGCAATCGACGCCGGAACACGGGGGATGTGCTGGCTACGATGGACACAACCGGCGCAACGGAGCGATGATGCACCTGGACGTGGATACGCTGGGGCAATTGCTGGCTGTTTTGGTCAAACCAGCCAACGAACAAGACTGGGCGCAGGTGGCGGCGCTGGCTCACCGTATGCATGACCGCCTGTTTTTTGGTCACCGGCTGCGCACGGATAAGCACGCACAATCGTAGAATCGCATACCATGTTCCATATCCAGGTCATCAGCAACGTACTGAAGCATTCGTTCCCAGACACCCTGGTCACACCAGTGTGCAAAGCGCTTGTACACCGTGTTCCATTTTCCGTAGTCGGCTGGCAAAAGCCGCCATTGGGCACCGCTCCGGCTTATCCAGAGTACCCCTTCAATGGAACGGCGACTGTCGGCCTCATTGCCGACATAGACGTGCGGGTCGCTTTTCAAGAATGCCCGGATTTTTATCCATTGTTCATCACTGAGTTTTACCGTTATCATGTGACCAGGCTACACTCTTTTTGAAATGTCAACAGAACCTAGCAAAATAAGCTCAACATGTCAATATGTAGAACTTGCTCTGTTGCAACCATTGATTAAATGTGGTAACAATGGCTTATGCACCCGCGAGCAAGCCGTTCTGGCAACGTTGC
>NZ_DAOUBI010000198.1:0-12142 GCF_034432675.1 Chloroflexus sp.
ACCAATGCAGCGCGTGATGGCACTGGAGATGGTTATTCGAGCGCGACAGGACAGCTTTTTCTGAAATAAGTTCTATTTTGCTCTGCTTTCATCACCGAGAGGATGACAATATCGGTTATCATAAGGGCGTAACCCGGTTTCCTTTTGCTAGCGGTGTGTAGCATGATTGCGCTATGGCAGTTAAGCTATTATCACCTTTTGCAAATGATTACTGCCGGCCTGTAATACTGGCCGTTGATAGTTTCGCTGTTGTTGGATGCACAGGTTTTCGCAATGGATGAGATCGCACGCTTTTTACGCTCGTATCCACCCTTTGACCGCCTTCCCGAACAGGTTGTGCGTCAAATCGCCGGTGAATTGCAGATTGAGTTTGTGCGGGCAGGGCAGACCATTCTCACCAAAGGTGGCGAACCATCGTCGTTTCTGTACATTGTGTGTAAGGGTTCTGTCGATCTGCTGCGCAGTGAAGATCAGGTCGTTGATACGCTTGGCCCCGGCGAGGCGTTTGGTCATCCTTCGCTGATCCGTGGCCAGCCACCGTTGGTCACCGTTCGTGCACATACCGATACGCTGCTCTATTTACTGCCCGGTGCGATCTTTCATCGTCTGCGTGCTGAACAACCACAGTTTGCCGCGTTCTTTGCTGCTTCGGTTATCGAGCGGCTCGGCTATGCCCTGCAATCACGACAGTCGGAATCCAACCCTGCCCTGTTTCAAACCCGTTTACGCGATCTGGTGGCTCGTCCGCCGGTATCGATTAGCCCAGAAGCGACGGTTGGCGATGCAGCCCGTTTGATGCGTGACGAGCGGATTTCATCGTTGATTGTTGAACATACGCCTATCGGCATTATCACCGACCGTGATTTGCGCAATCGGGTACTGGCTCAAGGGCTGCCGGATACGACGCCGGTACGCCAGGTGATGAGTGTGCCGGCAACAACGATAGCGGCTGACGCGCTGGCGTTTGAGGGGTTATTGCTGATGCTTGAGCGAGGTGTCCATCACTTGCCCCTTGTTGATGGTGATCGGGTCGTAGGGGTCGTTACCCACACCGATATTTTGCGCCGCCAGAGCAACAGCCCGCTCTTTTTACCGCGCCTGTTGCAACGGGCGACATCGCTGGCCGATTTACGTCGTTATACCGATCAGGTGGCTGATGCAGTCTTTACCCTGACCGCTGCCGGAGCGCGGGTCAGTGATATTGGCCGGGTAGTGGCTGTTGCGCACGATGCTCTGTTACAACGCCTGATCCACGATGCCGAGGTGCAGCTTGGACCGCCGCCGGTGCCGTATGCCTGGCTTGTGCTCGGTTCCGAAGGACGTTACGAACAGACGTTACGCACCGATCAGGATAATGCGCTGGTGTACGATGACTCGGCTTCGGCAGATGATGTCCGTTACTTTGAGCAACTGGCTACCCTGGTGGTTGATTGGCTGGTTGAATGTGGTTTCCCGCGCTGTCCAGGCAACATTATGGCGACCAATCCTGAGTGGCGCCAGTCACTGGCTACCTGGCAACGCTATTTCCAGCGCTGGATCGAGATTCCCGATGAGGAGTCGTTGCTGCGTATTGCAATCTTTTTTGACTACCGGCAGGTGTATGGTCAGTTGCCCGCCGAACCTGTTCTGCGCACAATAACTCAGCACGCTACCGAACATCGCATCTTTATGGCTCGCCTGGCCCGCGCTGCGTTGCGACAGCCGGCGCCGTTGACCTTCTTTCGTCAGGTTGCGCTCGAACGACGTGGTGATCAGCGCGATCTGCTTGATCTCAAGCTGCGAGGAACGGCAATGGTGGTTGATCTGGCACGTTTGTTTGCCCTTGAAGCCCGTAGTAATGAAACAAATACGATTGCCCGCTTGCGGGCAGCCAAAGCTGCCGGCGTGCTGAGTCACGAAGATGCCGATAACCTGATCAGCGCGTTTGAGTTGCTCTCCAGTTTACGATTGCACCATCAGCAAAAGCAGATTGCGCTTGGTTTGCCACCGGATAATCTGGTCAATTTTCATCAACTGGGACCGCGTGAACGTCGTGAAGTCAAAGAGTCCTTGCAGGCGATTGCCTCTGTCCAACGTGGCGTGGCGCTGATGTTTCAAACTGATCGATTGGCGTAGAGGTTTCTATGGCGTTTTGGTCGCGACTGTTTCAACGCACGCCACCGGCTGATTTTGTGCGGGCATATGAAGCCTTTCCCGAACCTGATCGGCGTTTACCGTGGCGGGAAGTTCCCTATACTGTGATCGATGTCGAAACTACCGGACTTGATATCCGTCGTGATGCCTTGATTGCCGTTGGTGCGGTGAATGTTGAGAATGGGCGGGTTTTACTTAAACAGACCTGGTATTCGCTGATCAAACCGCCTCCTGATCGTGAACCGAGTATCGAAAGTATTCGGGTACATCATTTGACACCGGCAGAGCTACAGAATGCGTTGCCTGCAGAAGAGGTGCTTGCCGAGTTGCTTTGTCGCATTGCCGGGCGGGTGTTAGTTGTGCATGTGGCGCAAGTGGATGTTCGTTTCATTAATGCCGCACTGAAGCCGTTTGGTGGTAAGTTGCGGCGACCAATTCTGGATACTGCTCGTCTGGCACTTACACTCCATATGAATGCGCGCTGGTTGGGCGAACAACCACACGATATGTCCGATCCCGCAATTGAGTTGCGTGGTCTGGCAACGGCGCTTGGGTTGCCGGTGTATGCCCAGCATAACGCGCTGAATGATGCGGTGACAACAGCCCAGCTCTTTATCGCACAGGCAACGATACTGGCCGATCAGGGGCAAAGTAATCTGGCCGGTCTGATCCGGGCTGGAGGGGTGTAGGCACATCTGTGGCTGGTCGTCGCTGGGTGTGTGTTTAGTTGATAGTCTGACAATGGCGATGCCAGTAGTGTTGCCAGGCGAGAGTTGTACAACAAGTCAGCTCATGACATTTGAAATCATTCTGATCTTTTTCATCCTGCTCTGCATGATTGTACTTTTCACCACTGATCGAATCCAGATCGATCTTGTAGCAGTGCTCGGTATGCTTGCACTGATGCTCGGCGGGATTCTAACTCCGGCTGAAGCAGCCGCCGGTTTTGGTGATACGACGGTCATATTGATTGCGGCATTGATGATCGTTGGTGATGGGTTGCTGCAGACCGGGGTTGCGGCCTGGATTGGTAATAAACTGGGTGGTATCGCCGGGCAGAGTGAGCGTCGGATGTTGGTAACTTTGATGATTCCGGTTGCGTTTCTGTCGGCGTTTATCAGCTCGACCGGTACCGTGGCAATTATGATCCCGGTGGCGCTAAGCCTGGCTCGCCGGGCAGGGATCAGTCCTGCTCGTCTGCTGTTGCCTCTCGCCTATGCTGCGCTCACCGGTGGTATGTTGACATTAATTGGAACGCCACCCAATCTGATTGCGGCAGAGGCATTGGTAAGTGCCGGGCGGCCATCTCTCGGCTTTTTCAGCTTTACGCCAATTGGGATGACCATTCTGGTTATGATTACGCTCACAGTGGCCTGGTTTGACCACTGGCTGTTGCCGGTGCGTGATGTACCGGTGTCTGAAGTGGAGCGGGGGCCAACCCTGGCTGAACTGGCTGCTGACTATTTCCTGACCCAAGACCTCGTGCAGGTACGGGTGTTAGCCGATTCGCCACTGGCCGGACACACGCTGTCTGAACTGCGGCTCCAGAATCGCTACGGTATTACAGTTGTTGGGGTACGACGCTGGCCTGGATCACGGCCAGAACCGGGTTCACCACGGGCCGTTACATCGGCAACGCGGATTCTGGCAGGTGATCTGCTCGATGTGATAGGCGACGAAGGCGCAATCGAACGATTTTGCCGCCAGGAGGGAGTTGTTGTCCAGGCTCTATCGTCGAGTCTTCCATTCGGGCTAGACCTTCACATCATAGAAGTGGCATTAACACCGCGCTCGCGCTTTGAAGGGCAGACTATTGCCAGGGCTGAATTACGTCAGCTTTTCGGTGTGACCGTGTTGGGTGTACGGCGCCTCGGTCAGCCATTTCAAGGCGATCTTGTCAACGAGCCGTTACGCTTCGGTGATACGCTGCTGGTGGCAGGTGCTCCCAATCAATTACAGGAAATTGTTCGGACACAGCAAACCGCTGGCGATCTGGTGGTGGTCGCCTTCCCATGCGATATGGCAATAACCGGTCGGCAACTTGATTGGCGTTCCTGGCTGGCAATTACTATCATGCTCCTCATGTTGATCGTGATGGCTGCCGGTTGGTTGCCGATTGTGACCGTCGCCTTGCTGGCCGCGGTCGCCATGGTGTTGAGCGGTTGCGTGCCGCTCAGTGGGGTCTATCGTCGGCTCAACTGGGAGAGTCTGGTCCTGATTGCTGCGATGCTGCCAATGGCAACTGCGCTCACGAAGACTGGCGGGGCAGCGTTCATCGCTGAACAACTGGTCAGTGTGCTGGGTGACTTTTCACCATTGGTTGTGCTGGCCGGTATCTTCATCGTTACCAGCCTGTTGAGCCAGTTCATCTCGGATACGGCGACTGCCGTTCTCATTATACCGATTGCCCTCGGCGTTGCTGATCAATTGACCCTGGCCCCCGAACCTCTATTGATCACGGCAGCACTTGCAGCCTCGACCGCCTTTGCCACCCCGATTGCTTCCCCGGTGAATACGCTGGTGCTGGCACCAGGTGAATATCGCTTTATTGACTATGTCCGAGCTGGTGTCCCGTTGCAATTGCTCGTGATGGTAATTAGTCTGATTCTGGTGCCGGTCTTCTTTCCGTGGTAATGCAAGCTACCAGATTCCAGCCATCTCCCACACCCGTCCGGCGAGGAGATCAACCGCAGCCTCGTCGGCACAAATCGCAATACCTATACTGTCAGGGCGGGTTGGGTAGATACGACTGGTGATCGAACGGCGTTCGTTGGCAAAGACTTCAATCAGCGAGGCATCAAGAAAGATGCGCAGCACTAACGGCTCATCGTTGTGCAGAGCAAGGGGGGCGTGGTGAGCGTCACGCCAGACATCACCGGCCAGACTCGACCGGCGCCGGTCGAGGGTGAGGGTTGCGGTTTGGCTGTTGTAGCGCAAAATGGTCGCTTCGCTGCCGTCGGGGCTGGCCCGCAGCATGACGGTGCACGTTCCATGCCGTGGTGGGCGCAGGACTAACTCTACCTCAAGCTGCGCACCGTGAACGGGCAACCAGTGGATGTCGTGCGGCATGACCCGCGTTACTGGGACAACGATCTCGTGTTGACGTAACTGCTGGATTTCATTTACCGGCAATGTTACGATCTGACCATCACCGGCTATCTTCACCTCGCGTGGTAGCGTCATCACCCCGGCCCAGCCTGCTGCTGCGATGGA
Organism: Chloroflexus sp.; assembly: GCF_034432675.1. GTDB lineage: Bacteria > Chloroflexota > Chloroflexia > Chloroflexales > Chloroflexaceae > Chloroflexus. The sequence continues at coordinate 5,347 of NZ_DAOUBI010000198.1, forward strand.
ATGATCGCTTCGTCCCTCCATTGACCAGGCAAACATGATGCGCCTTCCATCGCGGATCGGCATGGTTTGAGGCGCGTAGAAATGAGCGTCACCATAATCTAGTTTGTGGGTTGTATGCAGGACGAAGCGGCCATCCCAATACGCGCCGATCATCGCAATCGTGTAGTATGGTCGTTGATCCCAGGCCGAGCAGACGAGCACCTGCTGGTCGCCTAGCGCGAAAAAGTCTGGACACTCCCAGAGCAGGCCCGTCCAGACCGGGTCGAACTGACCGGCATCACCGATCAAGAGTGGACCTGCGTATTCCCAGTATCGTAAATCGGGCGAGCGATACAGCAAGACGGTACCACCCTGACCGCGAATACCCGACCCGATCAGCATGTGCCAAACCCCCTGTTCCTGCCAGACAGTATGGTCGCGAAAGCCCAGCAGATCGAGGTCTGGCGGTGGTGCAGCAATGATCGGCTCAGGCCACTTCTGCCAGGTTTGTAGACCATCGTGACTGACTGCCAGGCACGGTTGTTGTACTTCAGGCAACCGAAAGCCGGTGTAGATCAGGGTAGGTGTGCCATGATCATTCACGGCACAGCCCGACCAGCAACCATCAGCATCAGCACCACCTGGTGTCGGTGAAAGGGCAAGTGGCTGATGTTGCCAGTGGATCAAATCGTGACTGGTTGCGTGACCCCAATGGATCTGGCGATGATATGCGCCGGCGGGGTTGTACTGATAAAACAAGTGAAACGTGTCTTCCCATTGAATAAGCCCATTCGGGTCGTTCATCCAGTTTGCTGGCGGCAAAAAGTGGTAACGCGGACGTTGTTGATCGCCTGCCATAGGGTCACCTTCCCATGGAGATTGTCAGAACGGTAGTGTCTTATCCCTTCACCGAGCCTGCCATCAGACCACGCACGAAGAAGCGCTGGAGCGAGAAGAAGACGATCAGTGGCACGATCATCGAAATAAAGGCGCCGGACGTAAGCAGATGCCACTCCTGACCGAACTGGCCGAGCAGACTCAGCAGGCGTTGGGTAACGACCTGGACCCGTGGTTCAGCACCGAGGAAGACCAGCGCCACCAGCAGGTCATTCCAGGTCCAGAGGAATTGAAAGATGGCAAAGCTGGCCAGTGCCGGTGTCGAGAGTGGCAAGATCAGACGGGTAAAGATCGTAAAGTGGGTTGCGCCATCGAGAAAGGCCGACTCGAAAATATCACGCGGGATTGTGCTGATGTAGTTGTAGAGCAGATAGACGGCGAGGGGCAAACCGAACCCGGTGTGGGCCAACCAGACCCCAAGATACGTTCCGCCGAGTTGCAGTGCCACGTAGTCACGCAAAATTGGTACCAGCGAAATTTGGAGTGGCACCACCAGCATCGCCACTACCAGAATAAACAGTGCACGCCGACCGGGAAAATCGATCCAGGCGAAGCCATAGGCGGCGAACGCAGCAATTAAGATCGGAATGATTGTTGCCGGCAGGGCGACAGTTAGGGTATTGATCAGCGCGACCTCCATCCCAACCCGACTGCCGCCGGTCGGTGCTGCACGACCGGCAACGGGGAGACCGAGTACTGTGCGATAGTTATCGAGCGTAAAACGGGCCTTATCCGGATTGGTGACAACCGTCCACCAGCCGCTCGTTTTCACATCATCAGCCGGACGGAATGAACTGACCAGCAAACCGACCGTTGGCGTAATCCAGAATAGCGTGATGATAATCATCACCACATACACCATGAACGTGCCGAAACGAAAGCGACGGCGATGGCGTGGTGTTGCAAGAGTTGTCGTTGTCATCGGAAGGCCTCCGTCTGCTTGCCAAATTGCCGCAAGTTGTAGTACATCACCGGCAACACCGCCAGTAGCAAGATAATCGCAATGGCTGCGGCCCGTCCGTTATGCACCTGGCGGAACAATTGAACGTACTGCACATTGGCGATAACCTGTGTCCCGAAGTTACCACCCGTCATCGACTGTACAATGTCAAAAATCTTTAACGTAAAGAGGATGATCGTCGTGGTGACCGTAATCAACGTGCCCTGAATCGACGGCAAAATGATGCTGCGGAAGATTTGAAACTCGTTTGCACCGTCGATGCGTCCCGCTTCCAGCAAATCAGCGGGAATGGCTTTAATGGCCGCCGAAATAATGACCATCGAATACCCGGTCTGCAGCCAGACCATAATGATCACCAGAAAAAGGTTATTCAATGGCTGCAACAAGAGCCAGCCTTGCGATTCAAAGCCCAGGGCAGTGATGATCCCGTTTAACAATCCGATCTGGGTCGAGCCGGTCGGGCGATACTCGTAGATGAATTTCCAGATCACCGAAGCACCGACACCGGAAATCACCATCGGCATAAAGATCAGCGCCTTGCAAATTGTCTCAAAGACTGGGTGCGTTCGATCTACAAGCACGGCAATCAGCAGGCCGAAGCCGACACTCATACCGGTACCGAAGATCATCCAGAAGAGGAAGTTGTTGCGGTACGATTGCAACATCTCCTGGCTGGTAAAGGCGTAGATATAGTTATCAAGCCCAACAAAATTGAGACCACGGGCGTCGTAAAGACTGGCAATAAATGAGCGGATAGTCGGCAAAACCAGGTACCAGGTCAAAATGGCCAGTGCCGGACCCACGAACACAAAGGGAATCAGGCGCCTGCGCCAGGCCGGGTCTAACTGCTCGATCAGATAGTTTGAGAGTGTATAGAGCGCCAACACGCCACCGACACCCCACAAAATAGCAATAATGGCTGTAATCCACTGCGGGATCTGGGTGTCGCGGAGGAAGATAAAGACCTGATACAGGACAAAAAACGTAATGGCCGGCACAAAGATCGACACCAGGAGACGACCGAGGGCGGTTGACAAAAAGACCCCGATGCCGCCTACTTCTGGAGATCGGCTGATTTCACGTGTTGGTCGCATCAGAAATCCTCCTTGAGTGGCAGCATTGCCACTCTCTATCGCGATCGGGTAATGGAGGATGGCGGGTATACACTACCCGCCATGGCGAACTACCGACTACTGATTACGAGATGCGTCAATTTCTTGCAGGACGGTATCAAGATCGCGATTGCCACTTGCCCAGTCGGTCATTCCCTTCCAGAAAGCGGCATTCACTGCTGCCGGCATCGCGTCTGAAGCGTCGAAGCGTGCTGCCTGAGCTGCCAGGATCGCTTCGGCAACCTGGCGCTCAATCGAGGTTGGGTAGAGGCTCAGATTCTGATCCTTGTGCGGGAAGATACCACCACCCTGTCGGATCCATGGATCAGCAGCAGCACCAGTTGCCATGAATTCCATGAACTTGCGTACTTCTGGCCGATCCCGACCTTTCAGCATGACGAAAACGTCACCACCAACTTCGAGAGCCGGCGTTACGTTCGGGTCAATTGGTGGCATCACGAACAGGCCAACCTTGTTGTCCAGATCGGCTTTGACCGAATCCTGGAAGAAGTTAGTCACAAAGCTCCCTTGCATGTGGAGCCAGCAATTCGGTGGATCGGTGAAGAGGAAGGTTGCCGCATCACCAAAGTTGGTCAACACAATCGACTGCCGACCACCGTAGACATTGCCATCGGTGAACCAGGTTTCACCCAATATCTCGAAGGCACGCTTCACTTCTGGCGAGCTGAAGGGTAATTCACCCGAAATCCACCGGTCGTAGGTTGCCGTGGTTTGGGTGCGCAACATAATGTTCTCAATCCAGTCGGTGCCTTTCCAGCCGGTAGCAGCGCCCGACTCGATTCCTTCGCACCACGGCGTATGCCCGTTAGCCTTCATCCGCTCAGTTAGAGCTTTCAACTCATCCCAGGTGGTTGGTACCGTGTAGCCGGCAGCTTCGAAGGCAGGCTTGTTGTACCAGATGAATCCTTTGGCGTTAACGCGATGGAATACACCATAGGGGGTTCCATCGAACGTACCTAGTTCCTTCCAGAACGGTGCGTAGTTTTTATCAATCTGGGCAATGATTTCTGGCCACAAGGGAACAAGATTGCCCTCAGCAGCCAGCCGAGCAGCACCACCCGGTTGTGGAAAGCCGGCGATGTCCGGCGGATCACCTGCCTGTACACGTACAACAATCTGCGTATCGAAATCATTCACACCGGTGTAAATGACATCGATATCCGGGTTGGCGGCCTCGAAAACCTTAATGACTTCCTCAAAAGCATCGGCTTCACCACCGCCGAATGCACCGAGAATGGTGACACGCTTCTGCTCACCGGTAGATGTCTGATTTCCTGTCCCACCGGCCGGTTGGGTTGGTTGAGTCGTTTGCCCACCGCCGCCACACGCCGCCAGTACAAGGCTGACCACAGCCATCAGCACAATCAGAAAGCTCAAACGCGAACGAAACATGGTTCTAGCTCCTTCCATGAGTTACAGTCAACTTTGACAATCCGTTAAAAAGTGGTTATTGTGACAAAGACACCTCCTTTCCATGACGTGTAATGTTACGGACAATAGCTATACTGATGCCCGTTCAATCAACGGGCAGGGGATATAGTGCTGAGTCGGTGGCAGGCTCTCTCCTGCGGGCAGCGATTGCAATAGTTCTACGGCTCGTTTGCCCATCTCGTAGTGTGGTAGCTCGATGGTAGTGAGTGGTGGATAGAGTTGAGCTGCGATGAGTTCGAGATTGTCAAATCCAATAACCGCCATGTCCTGGGGAATGCGCAAGCCTAGCCGCTTGATCGCATCATACACGCCCATCGCCATCTTGTCGTTGAAGCAGAAGATGGCAGTTGGCCGATCAGGTCGTTCGAGTAGATTACGGGCTACGCTAAACGCATCCCGGGCATTGGAATGACAACTGCGTACTAGTGTCTGATCAAACGGTAAACCATAATCGGTTAGTGCCCGCCGGTACCCTTCCAGACGACCAAACAGAGCCGGCATTGGAATGATCTCGTTAATAAAGGCGATCCGGCGGTGTCCTCGCAGGATCAAGGTTTCCGTCGCAGTATAACCGCCCTGTACTTCGTCAGGAATGATTGCCGGTAACGACCGGTCGGCCACGAAGCAGTTGACCAGCATTGTTGGTACTGTCGTGATTCCAGTCGGTGGTGTTACTTCATGGTGATACATGGTTGCGTAAATCAAGCCCTCAACTTGGCGTTCTAGCATAAATTGCAGCGCTGTCTGCTCGATATCCTGCTGACCACTGGTATTAACTACCAGGAGCATCTGACGATTATTCCATGCGGCTTCTTGTGCGCCCAAAATCATGCGTACTGCATAGGGAGAGGTGACGACCTCGTCGGAGATCAGCCCTAGCGTTTGTGAGTGTCGGGTACGCAAACTACGCGCCACCGCATTGGGACGCCAGCCAAGAGTATGAATGGCCGCCCAGACCCGGTCGCGTGTTTCCTGACTAATGGCAGCGCTCGTAACATTGTTGACCACGAATGATACTGTGGTCTGCGAAACGCCGGCCAGTCGCGCCACGTCGTACATGGATGGCGGATGGTTCCGTTTTGGACGAGATTGGTCGTTCATTGACCGTATCTTTAGCTGAACTAAAACGAATTACTAATTCGACTTACAGGTTAACACAGTCTTACATAGTTTGTCAAGGGCTGATCAATAACCTGCCAGATTGGCTACTTCTCCCGCTCAGTGATGGGCGTGTCGTGGAGTTTGGAGTGCGGAAGCCATGCTTCCAATCCCACTGCGCTAGCTGGCAGGTGTGTGTTGTGCCAGTCACCCTGCTGGTCGCAGGGACGATGTGCATCCTCGTCATGGTCATCTCGGTCATGGTCATCTCGCCTGTTAATGATGCGTGCAATGACTTCAGTACTCTCGCTGAAATGACACGCTTATCCTGTCAGTGCTTCCTACCGGACGCCACACGGTGTGCAGAAACCAGGCTTCCGTACCAATCCGGCTGATTATCGTTCGTATGCATGGCACTTCAGCCCGTATGTTGCCGATGGAATGGTCGGTAGTTGCTACACTATCGTGAGCTATCTGTCGGCGTGGATGCTCTTTCCCGATCATCCTATCGTTAGGATGGATGAGATGTCTGTGGGCAATCGTAGCAATACGCTCAGCATAATTCCATCTTTGTTGATGTGCGAGCTAACTTTGCCGTACCACAGATTTGAACAGGGGTTGTTTCGTTATAATACCAGACTTGTCAATAGTTACCAAATGGCACAAATCACGCTGCACCGTCGGCAGCACAGGATGTCAGCAGCATAATTGCTGTCCACTCACAGCGCGTAGGATGATTGACGCCGATTATCAGCATTGAGAGGAGTGTATGACAGTGCGCTCTCTGCGTCCTGCCGGGCTATGTCTGTATGTATGAAACATTCCCCACCTGGCGGTTCTGACCGCATAGCGTAGAGGTAGCAGGCTGCGCAACCTGCCCCAGGGTATCTGATAATTTACTCACTGTAGTGTTGTCTCTTCTACATGGCGAGGCAAAGATAGATTATATGCACCGTGTAGCGCAATACTGGCGCTTGCCCTACACGGTGCTGAGGCAAACCCTACTTTGCGAGGTTATGGCAACTCACGTTGCTAGAACTCATTTCAAAAAACGCTGTACTGTCACGCTCTCACAACCATCTCCGGTGCCATCATGCGCTGGATTGGTTGCCTTGCCCGCTCATTATGCGCGTGTCGCGACGTTTGGAGTGCGGCAGCCATGCTGCCGCGCCAGCCGTGCTCGCGATCTGGCACGTGTCAGGTCATTGACCCGGCTGGTCATGCGAATGCCGGGTGTCCTCGTCACGATCATGGAAGCGGTCGGCATTGAATGTGATACCTTCCTAGTAGATGTTTT
>NZ_DAOUBI010000199.1:0-25654 GCF_034432675.1 Chloroflexus sp.
CCAGACAACTACCGGCAGAACTGACCAGTACGATGGAACATTATGTCAAAATCGAGAAGAAGGGTGAGCACCGCGACGAGGATGCAGATTTCGCTTCTCTATTTCCACCTCATGACCAATGTATGGTAAGATATAGTGCTATGGTTACGGCCACACCGCACAACCTGTTTCGCCGCCTAGGACCAGCACTGCTGCTCGGTGTCGCCCTCGTGATTGGGTTAGAGTGGGGACTGCCGGCTGCCGGTATTCCGGCTTACCTGCTCCCAACTCCATCGCGCGTGATAACCGCTGCACTTCAACCTGAAATACGGTTGATATACCATACCGGTGCTACAGCCAGCGCCGCGCTGATAGGGCTGGCAATCGGTATTTGTATCGCGCTTACCCTGGCCATCGCCTTTATCTTTGTCCGTCCGTTGGAAGATGCCCTCTACCCGTGGATTCTGCTCGGACAAAGCCTGCCTTCGGTTGCGCTGGCCCCACTCCTCACCATCTGGTTGGGTGACGGGATTGCCCCTCGTGCTGCGATGGCAGCACTCTTTGCCAGCTTCCCGTTGCTTATTGCCACCATCAGCGGTCTGCGGCGTCCGGCACCCGAACAACTGGCCATGATGCAGGCTTATGGCGCTTCACAATGGCAAATCTTGCGGATGCTCCGTTTGCCGGCAGCGCTTCCATTCATCTTCAGTGGATTGCGCGTCGCCGGTGCGCTGGCCGTCATTGGGGCGCTGGTCGGTGAACTGGCCGGTGCAGGACAAGGTCTAGGCTACCTGATTACGACCTCTACCTACCGGCTAGCCACAGATCGAGCCTTTGCTGCTGTCGCGGCAGCCGCCGGCTTAGCACTGGTATTACACGGTATTTTCCTTCTACTTGAACGGATCATTGTGTTCTGGGAACGGGAACGGTAAGTGCGGCGTGGACTAGGTTGAACAAAGAGGATCGCATATGTCACACCGTACCTTACTACCATTACTCCTGCTTGTGGTGTTGCTTGTCGTTACCGGTTGTACGAACACAGCCCCAACTAGCACGTCGCCGGAAGTGACGAAGGTCACGATGCGATTGCAATGGCTGCCCCAGTTTCAGTTTGCCGGCTATCTGGTTGCCGAAGCACGCGGCTACTACCGCGATGCCGGCCTGGACGTCACCATCTTGCCCGGTGGACCTGATGCCATACCACTACCGCTGGTTACGACCGGTGCCGACACCTTTGGTAGCACCGGTGCCGATACGATTCTGATCAGTCGCGAACAGGGTATCGAGGTTGTCGCACTGGCAACCTGGTTTCAGGCCAGCCCGGTAGCATTTATGGTGCATCGTGACAGTGGTATTCGCTCACCGCAAGACTTTGTTGGGCGCCGAGTCGGTATGTTCTACGGCGACAATGTTGAGACCGAATATCGGGCATTGCTAGCGGCTACTGGCGTCAATCCGACCAGCGTCATCGAAATACCAGGTGATTACAGCCTGGCCCCCTTTCTCGAACGGCGCGCCGATGTCTGGCCGGTGTATGCAACCGACCAGCCGTATACGGCCCGTGCTGCCGGCGCTGATATTGATCTGATCCTTGCCCGTGATTACGGTGTTGAGCTGATGGGTGATGTGCTCTTTACCACAGCCGAGTTTGCCCGTAACAACCCAAATACAGTACGAGCGTTTGTGCAGGCTACGTTGCGCGGCTGGCAAGAGGCCTTGACTGATCCGGCAGCCGCTATCGAGATCATACTGGCTCGCAGCCCTGACTTCGACCGTGGTCATCTGGAATTTGAAGCCGCCGAAACGATCAAGCTGCTCCGCTATGGGATCGGCGAACGCTGTGTCGGTGCCAGTGATCGTGCAGTGTGGCAGAAAGAGGCGCAACTGCTGCGCTCGTTAGGCGTGCTGAAGAGCGATATTGCTCCCGAAACTGTTTTACTCACCGACGCGGTTGATGAGTACTACCGCTCACAGGGCATTGAATGCCGATAAGGTTCTGTAGGGGCAGGTTCTAAACCTGCCCCTACAGATGGTGGATGTACCCAATCAGGCGATGAACGAGGGGGCTGAAAGGGTCCGTTTTGGATCGCGTGCCGGGTATTGTATGTTGCAGATGTGATATGAGCACTGGCGTTAGCGGTCTGGCGGTTACAGCGATACGGCTACGTGCTGCGATAACATGTTGGGGCAACAGTTTATCTTCTGTCGCCCCACACAACGCTCAGAATACTGCCATCGTCTAGCGAGACGGAGCCGTCTGACCAACAGATGATGGCAATCCCCGACCAAACAGCGTCAGATACATCAACCGATATACGTCAGTGTTATCGAACCGTCCGCTGAACGTGCGCGACATCTCAATTGCGTTCAAACCCTGTGCACGAGAGATAATGCCACCCGACACATCAGGCGTGCCAACCCAACTTACGGCGAATGCCATACGATTGCCGTAAGCGTCAGGCTCACTCAGGAATGGAGGCGAGTTGCGGCCATAGCGACCATCAAGCGGTGATCGCACATTCTGCACACCGCTGCTTGTGGGATTGTTATTGTAATCGCTGACGTTGCGGGTTGGATCCCAGGCCCCAATTTGCATACCACCAGCATCACTGTCGGCTGCGGTCAGAATCAGCGTCCGTCGATGCCGCTGTTGGAAGTTCTGCGCGACCTGAATCAGGTCGTTGACATGCTTCAGCCCGGCCAACGTACCAATCGCGTTGTCGTTGTTCCCAAAGTTATCAATACTCTCCACCTCGGCAACCATAATGAAGGGCTTGCCGGCCTGCCGGGCACAGCGTTGTATGATCGTGAGTGCCAGATCGGCCATCTTGGCAGCGGTCGGCGGATTGTACCCTAATGTACCGGGAGCGCTGCCGAAGAGAATGAGATTGGTCCGCTTATCATTGACGTCAATCGCAGGATCAACCAGACCGGCGGCAATCAGACGCTCTTCCGGCACATCGTTGAAGATGTCGTCGGCAGCGAAGAGACCCAACACGTATGGTGCGTAGCGACGATCACTGTTGACCCGCTCACGCAGCGCTTCAAACTCGGCACGAGTACGGACGATCACGTAGCCCTTTGCTTCAAACTCACGCAACAGATTCCGCCCATCGGTACGAGCAGGCCTGGCACCGGTGATCGGATCGGTATGGACATAGCAATCAAGATTGATGTTGTCGGACGTGCAGGGTGGTGTCCCTTGCGGTAAGAAGAAACGTTCACCACCGGCTAGAATGATGTGCGGCGGATGCTCACCCTCAAAACCGGGCCGGCCATCGAGCATCTGGCGAACAATTTCGTTGTCCTCGTTGCGGTTGCCAACTTCAGAAACAAATGCGCCGGTGCCCGGTTCGGCTATATCGCCGTCATTGACCAAAGCAACAGGATGACCATTGCTAATAGCTTCACGCACAATACTACCCGGATAGCCAGAGAGCAAGGATGCTGCGAGCGCTATCACCACCACCATCTTTACCGAATGAGCCAGGCCCTTCTACTTTGTAACCAAAGGCGTGCGTGGTAACGCCACCGTTCGATGTCCCGGTCAAAATATCCGCCATGTGACCGCGGTAGGCGGCCATTTGCGGCAGCGTATCCCACGGGCTGAGGGCGTCAGGACCATACCAGTAGATACGTGCAGCCGCCCAGTGATTCAGGCCCGCACCATCGGGGTGAATGAAGATCACATTACCGGTCGGTGAGGAACGGTGTAAGTCGGGAATTCCCGTTCCGGCAACAGTCACTGAAACTGTTGCCACCAGTAGTGCGAGGGTGACAATCAGGCCGAGGACTCGTTTCATGTTCAACATGCGTCTCTACTCCTTCTAAGCCTCAACGAAACATCCCCGACAGGAAAAACACTGCATGATAATTATGATTATGTAAAGTAATAATTATTCTCAATTCAAAAATTGTCTTATCACCGAAAATGCAGCACCGCGAAGGATATATTCCACGCCAGCCAGGGAATTTTTTCTCGGTACACCCTTGCGCTTTTGGGCAACATTGATGCATACTACTTAATAGTGATCAGGCTATCACGTTGCGCCAATGTCGGCGCGATATTTCCCAAACGTACCACCATTTATAAGGAGTGCCCTCCATGGAGCTGCTACTGCAACTACTAGTTGCGGGCGTCTGGACGTTAGCGCTTGTTAATAGCCTGCGTCGACTGGTACGCCTGGCCCGCGTTTCTCATCTGCAACGTTGGGACAGCAATATTCGGGTACGATCTGGACTGAACCGAATCTGGTGGTGGCTGGGCCGGGAAGAGTTCTGGCACCCGGCACGCTATGATGTTGCGTATGCACTCCAGATCTCACTCCTGGTGTTTCTGTTCGTCTGGCATATGGCGAATTAACTGACTTTCCCGCATCGTCCTCGATGCGGGCAACGCCGGGCTGTACAGATCGAATATTCCAGACGTGCTGAAGGCTTATCGCCGTACCAGAATGTAGCTACAGAGAGGCAGCAGTGAGACGACCGTCTAATTACCAAATCTCACTGTGACCGGAAGCATGGCTTCCGCACGTGATGTGATACTGCATACGCACTGCGTATCATATCAAATTTAGGAGAATAAAAGGCACGATAGGCCAACCAGCTACGACTCTGATACCGCACCTGAACGATGCGCTACCAGGTGCTGATATGATGATTAGTAGGGGCGACGCATGCGTCGCCCCTACGACACCGACGATAACCCATCAGCGACGTGCTGGTGGCACCCCCGGTAACACTTCAGCACGAGGATCACACCTGAACGATGCCCATTGTCGCGCAAGATTTGGTATCACTAATCGGTCCTGCAATCCAGCAGTGCTTCCCTTGCAAGTCCTTCAGATAGCTTCCACATTTCTGGGGATCACCCTATCAGGACACCTCACCTGGTCAAGCCTTTTTCTGTGCTATGATGCAACCGGATGAGAGCCTGCACGAATGATCCCTGCGGGACGGACTGGCAGGCTCAAGCAGAGTCCAGAGATATAAATCTGTCGGATAGGCGTTTAGCATCGGTAGCGGGGAGATGCCTGTGAATATCCGCTGGACCGCAGTTATTTCCGGCTTCATGACCGATTTCGCACTCACCATCCTTTTGCAAATGTTCATTGTTCTCATTGGGCAAACCACACTCTTTACCGAACCGTCACTGCAAAATCCGATCCATATCGTATTCATTTTGATCGGTGCCGGCCTGACCGGCGTGGGAGGATTTGTCGCCGCCTGGCTGGCAGGCGAATCATTTACCATGCACGGCTTTCTAGTAGGCGTGGTTGGCATTCTGGTTGCAGCATTGGCCAATGTTGGGGTTGTGGTACCACCGTTGTTGTTGCTGGGACAGGTTATCGGCTGTATTTGTGGCGCCTTGGGTGGTGTGCTGGCCGGGCGTTTGCGTACCTCAGTAAAGATTAAGTAGAACCAGTTTGTGCAACCAGGAGCAGGGCATACTGCTCGATAATCCCTTTCTACAATCGGCATGCCACGTTGCACACAGTACCGACACCGTCCTTCTGCACTTACTATGCTCTATCCCAGGCACAGGTGGGAATAGCCAGGCTATTGCTCTCTTCCAGACGGATGGACGGATTGCGTAGGGGCGGGTTCAAAATCCGCCCCTACGCGGTACGTTCACGACTATCGTTAGTGGCGCAGACGATCTATCACCGCCAGCATAAGTGGAGGTGGCGGACAGAAGAGATGTAACGACCGCCCGTGGATCGGGTGCGGAAGCTGGAGTTCGGCAGCATGCAGCAACGGATGGGTCAGATGGAGATCAGCTACATCCATTACCCCACCATACCGTTCATCACCAAGGATCGGACAACCGAGCGCCGCCAGGTGTAACCGAATCTGATGGGTTCGCCCGGTCAATGGCGTTGCTTCTACCAGGGCCGCATTCGCGAATTGCCGACGGAGCGTAAACCGGGTATGCGCCAGTCTAACCCGTTGCCCGTCCGGCAATACACGCCCGATGTCAGCCTGATCGTAGAGACGCCAGCGTCCACCTGCCGCTCGCCCATGACCGGTCACAAGATCAGCAGTTACCGGCGGATGACCGCTACAAACGGCCAGGTACTGCTTCATCGCCAACCCACGGGCAAACGCAGTCTGCAAAGGTGCATTTGCGCGCGGGGTTTTGCTCAACACCAGAATCCCACTGGTACCAAAATCGAGCTGGTGGGCCAGGTGCAACACCGGTGGTATGCCGTCACGTACCGTCAACAACCGCTGCACCACGGCCAGCACACTTCCCTGCGTGTCCCAGGGGGTATCGCCAACATAACAGGCGGGCGGTTTATTTACCACCAGCACATCATCATCTTCGTAGATAATGTGTTCAAGCGTCAGTGGCGCATCACAATAGCCATGGGTTGGCGGAAAGCGTACCGAAAGTGTCTCGCCGGCAATTGCCAGTGCGGATGCCGCAGCCCGACGTTTTCCCAGCCATAGGCCGCCCCGCTGTGCTGCCACTCGTCCGGCTTCTCCCAGTCCGTCAGCGGCAATATCTCCTAGCGGACGCCCATGATCTTCAGAGGTTACAAGGAAGGAAACGGCCTTCATCCCGCTTCTCGCAATACCTTACCCAAACGGCGAGCACCCTCGATCAAATCGGCTTCGGAGAGGAGCGAAAACGCCAGGCGAAGCTCGTGTCGCCCACCGCTACCGGCGTAAAAGCGTTCACCGGGAATATACGAGACACCAGCCGCCTCTGCGATTGGCAGCAGTGCTGTGGTATCAATCGTCGGCGGAGTACGCAACCAGACAAAAAAACCGCCTAATGGTGGCCGCCATGTCACACCTCTCGGCATGGTGCGGGCCAGCGCTGCCAGCAACGTATCGCGTCGCGCCCGCAGCCCGTCGCGTAACCGCAGCAAGTGCGGCTCAAAGTCACCGGCACGGAGTAACGCGAGGACAACGTGAGCGGTAAAGTGATTGACCCCGCCTCCGCTATCGAGCATGCCCGAGGAGATACAGCGCTGGATCAACGACGACGGCGCTTGCATCCAGCCCAGCCGTAGACCAGGGGCCAATACTTTGGCAAAACTGCCTAATCGGATCAGCGTGCTCCCAGGCGCAAAACTGGCGATTGGTGGCGGTGGCGGCAAATCGTACCATAATTCAGCATACGCCTCGTCTTCGATAACGGTCAATTCGAGCGCAGTAGCCAAACGGGCCAGCTCTGCCCGTCGTTCAGCACTCAGCGTCACACCACTCGGATTGCGAAAACTCGGCACCAGATAGAGGAAGGCGATCCGTTCACCACGCTGACGTAACAACTTGACCAGGGTCGCCACTGCGGTGACGTGTACCCCTTGTTGATCGCCGGGAAGCATCACCGGGCGCAGTTTGTAATCGCGAAAAATGCGTAGCGCCAGGTGATATGTCGGCGCTTCTACCAGCACGACATCCCCCGACTGACTCAAGTGCTTACAGAGCATATCGAGCGCCTGCGAGGTGCCACCGGTAATCATCAATTCACTTTCAGTGATTGCCATCCGCTCGGCTAACCATGCGATCAGGCGCCCTGGCCCCTGCGCAAAGCCATAGGTCAACGCTGCCGGTGCATCGTTGGTCAGCGTCCAGGCTGCAGCCCGTAACAATTCAGTATGTGGCAGGAGTTCGGCAGCCAGATGCCCCCAACCAAACTCGATGACGCCTGGGCGTTGTACAAATTGAATGTCCGGCAGCATAGATCGTTACCCTCAAAGACGGCTGCAATACGGAGAGCACCTTTTCCTAAGCAAGCTCTCACGGTACGAGTGTAGCGCTAATGGTATCATATTGTTGAGCAGCAATTGGCTGGAAACTGTTTATACATCTGAACACTATGCAGCGTTTACGAATTATTCTGCTTATTGTAGCCACAATACTTATCACCGGTTGCACCTTCTCGTGGAACGAGTTGTTAACCAGATCGGTCGAACAGGAGCGACCAGCGCCGCCGGCAACGCGCCTGCCGGCATCAGCGGCGACACCTGCACCGGCAGGCGATGCCGCAACGATGCCGGTATTGACACCAACTCCGGCACCTGTTGCGACGATTGCACCCACACCCACGTTAGCACCGCTTAGTCGTGAAGAACGCCTGAACATCTTTCAAGAGGTCTGGGAGACGGTGCGCAATAATTATTTGTACGAAGATTTCAACGGTCTCGACTGGCAGGCAGTGCGGGCCGAGGTGCAGCCGAAGGTCGAAGCAGCCGCGACTCCGGAAGAGTTTTACACCATTATGCGCGAGATGATTGCCCGGCTGGGTGATGACCACTCGCGCTTCGAGTCACCGCAAGAGGTAGCTGCCCAGATCGCTGAAGCACGCGGTCAGTTGCAGTATGGCGGGATCGGGGTAAGTGTACGCACCGTTGATGAAGGCGGTCTGATCACCAGAGTGGTGCCTGGCGGCCCCGCCGATCAGGCCGGTATTCTACCGCGCGATCTGATCGTCGCGGTCAACGGCATTCTGTTTAATGATCCTGAAGCCTTCGGGCCGGAAGGGGCTATCGGTGCAGTCCGTGGCTTACCGGGAACCAGTGTGCGACTGACGATCAAGCGCGGTGACGAAGAACCACGTGATGTTGAGGTAACGCGCGCCATTATTGATATCGCCATCTTTAATCAAGTTACTGCCGAACGATTAACGGGCGATATTGGTCTGTTATACATTCCCAGCTTTTACGTTGATAATGCTGACTCCCAGGCACGTGATGCTCTGACCGCCTTGCTGGCCGGCGGCCCGTTGCGCGGGATGATTATTGATGTTCGCGACAATAGTGGCGGCTACATCCACGTCATGCGCAACATTATTGCCCTCTTCCACGATGGCGGCAGCATTGGCGCTTCGGTGGGGCGGAATGATCGTGAAGAGCAACAGATTCCGCGTGGTCGTACCATCCCTGAATTGACCAGGATTCCGGTCGTGATCCTGATTAGCGAAGAGACAGCCAGCGCTGCCGAGATGTTCACTGCCGGTATGCGCATTCTTCGCCAGGCAACCGTTGTCGGTGTGCCCTCGTCAGGCAATACCGAAAACCTCTACGGCTACGACTTTAGCGACGGCTCTCGCTTATTGTTGGCAGAAGTAGCGTATCAGTTGCCTGATGGGACGTTCATCGAAGGCACCGGGATCATCCCCGATGTGCTGATTGAGGCCGAATGGTGGCGTTTCCCGGCTGAACAAGACCCGCAGTTGCTGGCTGCCCAAGAGATATTGAACGCACAACCTTGAAATAGACGGGCACGGCTAGCCGTGCCCCAGAGCCGGTTAGGAACGATGACAACGACCTATCGTGGCCCAACCCATCACACACTGATCCATCCTAGCGAATCACCAGCACCGGGATCGGGCTACGTTCTAACAGATCGCGCGTGACATCCTGCAGCGACAGACGTTGCAGCATACGTACCCAGCGACCACCCGGCTCAGGCACGACACGACTGACTTCATGGCTACCGATCACCAGGAGATCGTAGTGCTGCGCTTCACTCAATAACGTCTCTTCGACCAGACCGTTAAGCACCTGCAAATGGCAATCAACACCCTGTGCGCTGAATTCTTCCACTAGCCGTCGGAGCATCGTGCCGGTCACTTCATCAAGGTGCAAGGCAACTTCCTCTGTTAATGGAGAGGCCACAAAACCATCGAAATAGACAACCTCTTGCGAAGAGACGTGCAGCACGGTCACACTGGTCTGAAAAGCACGGGCGATCTGACTCACCAACGGCACACACCGCAAAGACTGCTCACCCCCGGCACTGGCAACAGCGATCCGCCGAATGGGGGAAGCGGATACATGTCCCTGCACGCGCAGAAATGATACTGGTAGAGCTGCGAGCAGATTGAATTCGAGCCGTCGCCCACGAATGAAATGAGGTGGAAATGCCGGCGCAATGAGCAAATCCGGTCGTTCAGTCTGCACAGCACTCAGAATCGCAGCCGCAAAGGTTGTTTCCTGACAACGATGCTGCACGGGAATGGCAGTGTCAATGTGCAACTGATTGACAACCTCATCCAGATCGTTTTGCCCGGAAACTGGTGTAATGAGCGTCACCCGATGAGCACAGGCCGCAACAATTGGTGCAGCAAAGGCGAGTAGCGCTGTGCGCTGAGGATTCTGACCAACATAGAGGGCAATGTGCATAACGTATTCACCATCTCACAAACAACAACAACAGCGGCACGACAAGCATGATCCCCAGAAAAGCGACTAAACGCGGCAGTGAATGCACAATCCTCTCCTCCAACCAGAGCAGAACGCGGGCAAACCACCGGTAGCACAAGAACAGAACAATCAGCGAGAAAAAGGCAACACAGACCATCTCAACCAGCACAATAGTGAATGCGGCTGCGCCACCGACGAGTAACGCCGCAACTAACGTATCAATGAACGTTGTGATATTGGCGCCCATAATATACGGCAACGCATTTTCGCGCCGAATAACACCGCGCACCGTCAGTGGGACCAGCATCGACAGCGATACCGACACCGAGAGCGTAAATGAGGTTACCGCAGCGCCGAGCAGGAACATCACCCACGGTCGGTAGAGGAGTTGGCCGGCCCGCCCAAACACCTGCTGACCACCGGGAACTTCAGGGATAGCCCGATCAAGCAGAGTGAACGCACCGAGCAGCACCAGCACTCCAACCACCAACAACGACCACTCTGGCAACAGCCGAACAATCACGGCAACAACGGGATCGATAATCAGATCAAGCACGGAACTAAGCGGACTATCGGCGCTGGCCGATATAACCCCTACCAACTGTGAACTGAGCAGCCAGTATCCCAGCCCCAATGCCGGCAGATAGATCGCCGCTGTAGTCAGCAGTGACAGCACACCAATCGCAACACTGGCCGCCCGTCGATGGCCGCGCAGATGGTACAGAAACCCAACAAATAGGACAATAAATGAAGCACCCAGGCGCGAGCCGGTAATCATGGTAAAGGTCTGTAACCCATCAATCACACCTGATGCAAAGAAGGAGACAGCTACCGCTGCTACCGGCGATCCACTCAGAAAGATGTAAGACAGCAACCAGCCAAAACCAAGCGCACTTGCCGTCGAACTGATATCTAACCAGCCAATCAGTACTCGCCCGTAGCCGGCAGCGCCGCGCTTGAGCAACTCTAGCGCTAGCACAAAGGTGATCAAACCGATAAGCGCAAATCCACAACGCTGGCAAACTCCCCGCAAATGCCAGCGCAACGTCGTCGAGGACGCTGCTCTCAGCACCTCAGATGACCCATTTGTGTCGGCGGCAGGCGTCTCGAGCACGGCTGCCTCTAGCGGCGGAGAAGGTTCTTGACGAGATGACGGGTTCATACATTTACAACATAAAGTTATGAGCGAACTAATAATCTGGTATGATAGCCAGAAATAGCCAGTTTGAGAAGGGGAAACATAAATGGATCGCAACTCCGTTCAGGGCAGAATTGTACAGATCAACGTGAACCCTAAAGGCGGCGTACCCAAATTCCCGGTACCGGCCGCCGAAATAACAATCCATGGCGTACGTGGCGACCACCAGCGTGATCGCGAACATCACGGCGGGCCACGCCGGGCCGTCTCACTCTACTCGGCTGAACGGGTCGCTGCCTTACAGGCAGAAGGGCATCCGATTGCTCCAGGTACGACGGGTGAAAATCTCACGATTAGTGGCCTTGATTGGGATCAGATCGGCATCGGTGATCGTCTGCTGATCGGTTCGTGGGTCGAGTTAGAAATTACTGACTATACCACACCCTGCAACACCATTGCCGGATCGTTCCTGCGAGGTCAGTTTACCCGCATCAACCAGCGTCTCCATCCCGGTTGGAGCCGACTCTACGCCCGTGTCATCAGCGAAGGTGAAGTACGGGTTGATGACCCGGTCACACTCATCAAAACCGGCGCATAGTGCATTACGGACGGACAACCAGTACCGGCACGGGACTGGCACGAATGATTTTATCGGCAACACTGCCCATCACTATGCGCTGCCAGCCACCCTGGCCGTGCGTAGCCAGCGCAATCGCATCAACCTGTAGCTCACGACTCAGTGTCAACAGCGCCCGTGCCGGTTGATCAGCAGTACCTACCGCTATATCTGCCGGCACCCCCTGCGCTTCCAGCCTGGTTGCCAGTACCTGCAAATACGCTTCGATCTCCTGTTTTTGCGCAGTCACATCAGCCTGATCCGCCCCACGACGCTGTACCAGAACACGGGCCAGCGTTAAACGAGCGCTATCAAGCGCCGCCAGACTCTGGACCGGTGCCAAAATCTGCTCGGCACGCGCCGAGCCATCGAGGGGAACGAGAATGCGACGCAGCGGTTGCGCAGCCCGCGACGCCGATTCTCCCGGTCGCATCAGCCAGAGTGGGGTGTGGGTCAACCGCAACAACGACTCGGCCACACTTCCCAGCCAGAAATGCTCAAACCCACTCCAGCCGTGCGTCGTCATTACGATCAGATCGGCATTGATTACCTGCGCATGTGCTGCCAGCGTCTCGGCAACAGCCCCTTCCAGACGGGTAACAACCGTTTGCACGCCATTGAAAACTGGCTGAGCAGCAACCTGTTGAAGGTAGAAGCGCTCGTGTTCAGCAGCCAGAGAATGCAATTCGGCATCGATCACCGGTAGCGTTTCGATCACGATGGGGGTCAACGAATTGGGATAATGCACGTGCACCAGATGCACAGTGGTCTGGAATGCGCGCGCCAGCCGGGCTGCGGCTGCCAAAGCCTGCTCGCCAACAACTGAACCATCAAGCGGAACGAGAATGGCACGAAACATAGCGCACCTCCTTGTCGATCGCACATCAGAGAAGACCATGTAGACGCAAATTACCAGACAACAACATGCTAACAGTCACGCTCGTAACGCATCATCATTTATCAAGCCATAACAACTCTTTCCCAAGAATAAGCTTACTCATTAATTCCGATCAACACCCAACGTGGCCTTCCACCTGATTGCGGCTGAACTGGGGGAAGATAGAGGGTCATGATCATCTCCTGAAGCTGTTGCGATAGCCTACGTATATGATAGCAAATGAAACGGGCTCGTCCAGATTGTTTCTCGTGATGGAAAGTTAGGAATTGATACTATACCCTCTATGCCTGCCTGATCACGTCATCACTATCGCCAATCAAAAGCAGTATCATGGTGGTGGGTGAAGTAGAGTAGAACAGGTTTTTGATATCATTCAAATCTGACCGACACATCCACCATTCTGATAATGATGATGTAGATGCATTGGCCGGCACTATACACGCTATCAGGACGATAGTACAGGTAGCGTGAAAGCTGCTACGGCTAATGCAGGACTGCTGGTATGATGATGTCAGGGACTATAGTCATGCGGTCAATCGTGGAGCGGGCCTCCAATCTGCTTGCTAGCTGCCCTTCACACTGTCATGGAGCGGAAGCACAAGCGATTAACAAGTGTAGGTTAGTAGCCCGCGCCACGGAGACCACCTGGCGTTGCACAATTGCCCGCTTGCGTTTACAATCGAATGCGCAGCCGGGTTTTATAAACATACGGGAGGCATATGCGCATTGTAGCGATGATCATGGCAGGCGGCGAAGGGACTCGGCTCAGTGTGCTCTCGGAAAAGCGCGCCAAACCTTCAGTGCCTTTCGCCGGCAAGTTTCGCATCATTGACTTTACTCTCTCGAACTGCGTCAACTCTGGCATCTTCGATGTTGCCGTTCTGACACAATACCGGCCCCATTCACTCAACGAACATATCGGTATTGGTAAACCATGGGACCTCGACCGTGCCCGTGGTGGTGTGCGCCTGCTGCAACCCTATCAGGGGCGCCGCGACGAGTCGTGGTATCGGGGCACGGCCGATGCTATTTATCAAAACCTGAATTACATCCAGGAACGGCGCGCCGATCTGGTGTTGATCCTCTCTGGCGATCACATCTACAAGATGAACTATAACGACATCATTAAAACTCATTTCCAGAAACGGGCCGACCTGACCGTGGCAGTGATGGAGGTTCCCATCGAAGAGACGGATCGCTTCGGGATTATGACAACCGATGAACATGACCGCATTATCGAATTCACCGAAAAACCGAAGGCGCGGGACAAGGGAAATCTGGCGTCGATGGGCATTTATGTCTTTAACGCCGATATTCTGATCTGTCGACTGTCTGAGGGTGGGCCGGAGAAACCTCGCATTGATTTCGGCAAAGACGTGATTCCAGCTATGGTCGCCGAAGACCGTGTGTTTGCGCATCGCTTCAAGGGGTATTGGGTTGATGTCGGGACAATCCAGTCGTATTGGGAAACGAGTATGCAATTACTCGATCCATCACTCGATTTCGATCTCTTCGATCCCAACTGGCTGATCCGCACCCGCAGTGAGGAGCGACCACCGGCCAAGATCGGGCCGCAGGCTAAAGTAACCCAATCGATCATCTGCAACGGCTGTACAATTCGTGGCACGGTTATCCATTCGGTCTTGTCGCCGGGAGTGTACGTTTCGCCGGGGGCCATTGTGCGTGATAGCGTCGTCATGAACGATACCTGGATCGGCCCTGGTGCAGTACTCGACCGGGTGATTGTTGATAAGAAAGTCGTGGTTGGTGCCGGTGCTCGCCTCGGTTTTGGCGATGATCTAACCGTTCCCAATCGCAAACAACCTGATAAACTCAACAGTGGGGTAACCGTTGTCGGTAAGTCGGCTCACATTCCAGCCGGCATTACGATTGGCCGTAACGTTGTGATCAATGCCGACCGCGACACCGAAGATTTTCCCGCAGGTGATGTTCCATCGGGCGAGACGATCTGAAAGGCAGGACAGATCACAGCTATCAGAGCTGTGACAGTCGCAGACGCTAGACCCGTAAAACGCTCAGTTATAAACGGAGTCGACATGATACGCACACTCGTGATGATTCTTGCCGGTGGCGACTCGCCGGCCCTCAGTGTTCTCACCGCTGAACGAACTGAGGCCGCAGTACCTTTCGGCGGTAAGTATCGAATTATCGATTTTGCTCTCTCGAATTGCGTCAATTCGGGCTTATACAACGTTGCCGTCCTGACCCAGTATCGTCCCCGCTCGCTGCATGCCCATCTCGGTGTCGGCCGTCCGTGGGATCTCGACCGGGCGCAGGGCGGTTTGCGCCTACTCCATCCATCACCCACGCCCGATGGCGGTGGCTGGCAGCGCGGTACCGCTGATGCAGTGCGCTACAACCTCGATTTCGTTGATGATCAGCAGGTAGATGCGGTTCTGTTACTGGCCGGCGATCACATCTACAAGATGGATTACGGCCCCCTCCTCAAACTGCATGCCGAACAAGAGGCGGATGTGACGATGGCGGTACGCAGCGTTAGCCCGCACGATGCTCACCGCTACGGGATTGTGTCGGTTGGCAGTGATGGCCGGGTTGATCGCTTCGTCGAAAAACCTCGACGCGCCGACTCTAATCTGGCTTCGATGGGGATTTATGTCTTTCGCAAACAGTTTCTCATCGATCTCTTACGTTCGACCGATGCCGTTGATTTTGGCCGTCATCTGCTTCCCCAGATCGTGAGTAGTGCCCGTGCTTTCGCGTACAATTTTCAGGGCTATTGGGCCGATGTTGGTACCGTGCAGGCGTATTACGAGGCAAATCTGGCGCTGCTGGCCGAGACACCAGCCCTCGATCTGTACGATCCAGAGTGGGTAATTCACACTGTTAGCTCGGACCGACCGGGTGCCGAGATCGGCGTCCAGGCCAGGGTTGAGAACAGCTTGCTAAGTGACGGCTGTCGCGTGTACGGCACAGTCATCGGGTCGGTACTCTCACCGGGTGTCGTTGTTGCCGCCGGTGCGGTGGTACGCGATTCAGTAGTGCTGGGTGATGCAGTGATTGAGGCAGGTGCAGTCCTTGACCGCTGTATCATTGATGAAGGGGTGCGCATCGGCGAAGGGGCACACGTCGGGTTCGGTGATGATAATACGCCCAACGCCGAAGCACCAGAACGTCTGAATACCGGGCTTACTCTGGTTGGCTTGAAAGCACAGATTCCGGCAGGAGTACGTATCGGTCGCAATGTTGCCATCAAACCTCGCACGCTACCGGCAGCATTTCCGGCAGATGGTCAGGTGCCGAGTGGTGCTACTATATAACAAAAAACCAGCAATCATCCAACAATATGTCAACCGTTGCTGAACTAACTATAGAACCATCGCTACGCTCACGTCTCCAGCAAGGTCATCCGTGGGTCTATCGTAATCACCTCATTGGTGATGAACGACTGCATAGCGGGCAATGGGTACGTGCCCGCTGCGGTGGTTTGACCGTTTACGGCTTATACGACGAGCGTAGTCCTATTGGCTTGCGAGTCTATAGCCGGAATAACCTGCCAGACCAATCCTGGTTTCACGAACGAGTTTGGGAGGCGTGGGAGTTACGTGCACCATTACGGGCAGATGGGCAGACAACAGCCTATCGCTGGATTTATGGCGAAGGTGACAATCTGCCCGGGTTGGTCGTTGACCGGTACGGCGATTATGTCGTCATCCAGACCTACGCCGACAGTGTGCAAACGGTGATACCGGCCATTACTTCTGCTCTGCGTGCTATCGACCCTGACCTGCGTGGTGTGATCCAGCGACCACGGCAGACCGATGATAAGGACGAGGGTGAACCGGTGTTGTTGTGGGGCGAATGGCCGCCCCGCGACCTGGTTGTACAGGAGCATGGTCTCTTCTTCCAGGTTGATATTCTCTACGGCCAGAAGACCGGCCTGTTTCTCGACCAGCGTGATAACCGGCGCACATTAGAAGGATGGGTTGCCGGTGCAAGAGTGCTTAACTGTTTTGCCTACACCGGCGGCTTCTCGCTCTATGCGCTCCGTGGTCATGCAGCCGAAGTTGTGAGCTGCGACATCGGTCGCGGGCTGGCAGAAGCGACTGCGACAAACTTAGCGCTGAACCGATTACCTGCGGAACGTCACCGTTTCATAACTGAAGACTGCTTCGCTGTACTTGATCGCTTTGCCAGACAAAACCAAACCTTTGACGTTGTCATCCTCGATCCACCGAGTTTTGCCCGTACCCGCACTAGTCAGCATGCCGCAATGCGTGCCTATGTACGCCTCAACACGCTTGGATTACGTTGCGTGACTCCGGGCGGATTACTGGTCAGTGCCAGTTGTACGGCCCAAATCGGGCCAGAACAGTTCCGCTCGCTACTTGGGGAAGCTGCGGCTCAGGCGCATCGTCGCCTCCAGATCATTCATGAAGCCGGCCATCCATTGGATCATCCGGTACCGGCCGGTTTTCCGGAAGGGCGCTACCTGAAATACATCATTGCCAGAGTGCAAACACTAGTGTAGTGCTGAGGAGTACACGCAGGCAACCAACACCACATTGCATGACAGTTCTGAGACGGGCAGAAGCAGGCAAGTGGTCACGAGCGATCTGGATGTATCAGCCAGAGCACACGACCATGCGCCCTATCACGTACAGCTATTACCATCACGTGCAGAGGATCAAGTGCCGGCACGGCTCTCCACCGGTGCCAGCACCCAACATACCACGTGCACAAGTGATGTATAGGTCGTGATAGTGCCCATCGTGGATATATGAAATAAGTTGTATGCTATAATTTTGCGCATGCACGTTCTCCAAATTTCGTGGGAATATCCCCCGCACATCGTTGGCGGTCTTGGCCGCCACGTTGCCGACCTGGCGCCGGCTCTAACCGAACACGACGTGACCGTCACCGTTCTTACTCCGCAATTACGCGGCGGAGACATCTTCGAGCGCCACGAAAACATCACTATCTGTCGTGTTGCTGTGCCTCAACTTGATACCGACGATTTTCCCACCTACGTTGCTCATACCGGGCGACACCTTGAACAGGCAGCGCATGCCCTATTCCCCGGCGGGCGTCCCGATCTGATCCACGTCCACGACTGGCTCACCGCCGAAGCCGGGATTGCTCTCAAGCACCACTGGCGCATCCCACTGATTGCAACCATCCACGCCACCGAACGGGGCAGGGGACGGGGTGCGCTCAATGGTCATCGCGCACAACAGATCAACGATCTGGAATGGCGCCTGACCTACGAAGCCTGGCGTGTGATTGTCTGTTCTCACTTTATGGCCCACCAGATACGCGAGTACTTCACGACGCCTGCTGACAAGATCGATGTGATCTCTAACGGTGTTCACCTGCCCCCACCACCCTTTGCCACACCTGCTGAATGGGTCGCCTTCCGCCGCCGGTTCGCCGCCGACACCGAAGCGCTGGTGATCTTTGTCGGGCGACTGGTTTACGAGAAGGGTGTACACATTCTCTTAGAGGCGTGGCCGCAGCTCGTAGCCGAAATGCCCGCCCGGCTGGTCATTGCCGGTACCGGCAGCGCACTCGATGAACTGAAGGCACGTGCAGCCACTCTTGGCACAACTGTCGAATTTCTCGGCTATATCAGTGACGAAGACCGCAATCGCCTCTATGCTGTCGGTGACATTGCCGTCTTCCCTTCGCTGTACGAACCATTTGGCATTGTGGCCCTGGAAGCATTTGCCGCCGGCTGCCCGGTGATCGTCTCGAATACTGGTGGCCTCGCGGAAGTTGTCCAGCACGAGCTGAACGGCCTTGTGGTGCCGGCAGGTGATGTCGGAGCACTCGCTCATGCCCTGCTCAACAGCCTGCGTTCTCCTGCCGAGTCTCGCCTGCGAGCGGCCCGTGGCGCCGCCCTCGCCCGTGCTTACTATACGTGGAGTCGGATTGCCGGCGAAGTCAAAGCAGTGTACGATCGAGTCTGGACGGAATGGAAAGCCGGCTCGTGGGGAAAAGAGATTATGCGTCGCGCTTGAATATCATCAATCATGGAGATGTTATGCCAGGCAATACATTTGGTCATGTCTTTCGCGTAACTACCTGGGGCGAGTCACACGGCCCGGCGGTTGGTTGCACTGTCGATGGCTGCCCGGCCGGTCTACCCCTTGACGTTGCCGATATTCAACGTGAACTGGATCGCCGTCGCGTCGGTCAGAGTCGGGTCAGCTCACAGCGCCGGGAAGCCGATGAGGTGCAGATACTTTCTGGCGTCTTCGAGGGACGTACTACCGGTACCCCAATCACGATGCTGGTATACAATACAGACGCTAAATCACATCATTACGAGAACATCAAAGATCGCTACCGTCCCGGCCATGCCGATTACACGTGGGATGCCAAGTACGGGTTTCGCGACTGGCGTGGCGGCGGACGCTCATCGGCACGCGAGACCATCGGGCGAGTCGCGGCGGGAGCTGTCGCCCGCCGTCTGCTGGCAACGTTTGGTATCACACTTGTTGGCTACACGCTGCAACTGGCCGATCTGCGGGCTGAAGTCTTCGACGAAGCAGAGATCGAGCGCAATATTATGCGCTGTCCCGACGCCCGTATCGCAGCACTGATGGTCGAGCGGGTTGATCAGGCCCGGCGAGAACTCGACTCACTGGGGGGCATCGTTGAAGTGCGCGCACGAGGTGTACCACCTGGTCTCGGCGAACCGGTATTTGACAAATTGCAGGCCGATATTGGCAAGGCGATGTTCTCTATCCCGGCCATTAAAGGGGTCGAAATTGGTGAAGGGTTCGGGGTCGCAATGCTACGCGGCTCGCAGAACAACGATCCGTTCATTCGCCGGGATGATGGTACCATCAGAACTGCATCCAATCATCACGGCGGTATTCTGGGTGGCATCTCAACCGGCGAAGAGATCGTTGTGCGACTGGCCGCCAAACCACCGGCCAGCATCGCCCAACCGCAGCAGACGGTTGATCGCGATGGAAATCCGGTCACGATTGAAGTGCATGGCCGGCATGATCCAACCGTCCTGCCCCGGCTGGTGCCGGTAGCCGAAGCGATGCTGGCGCTAGTCCTGGCCGATCACCTGCTCCGTCAACGACTTGCCCGCGTGACGTGGGAGGATAGGAGTGATGACTGATCAGGACGAAACTCCAAGGGTGAGACGCTGGTTACCACTGCTGGCACTACTGGCCGGTCTGTGCTGGGCACTGGTCATTAGTGTGATCCTCAGGGTCGATCTGATTGGTGAGCCAAACCTCTTCTCGCCGTGGCACCTGCTCTTCTACATCCTGGCGCTGGGAGTGGGTGTCCTGACGTTCTGGCCGCTGGAAACATGGCTCGAACTTCCTGGCCTTACTATCGAGGGCACCCTTGGCGTTGGCATGTTCCTTGTAACCCTCGCCATGGTACCGGCGCCTGATGGCACGCTTCTCGATCAATCGGCCGCACCGGCCTACATAGTGATGCTGATTGCTGTCTTACTCAGCGTCGCCGCTATCGTTAGACCGGTGATTGCCGTGTTGAGTCGACGCTGGCTTGCGCTGCGGGCATGGGCACTTGACAACCGTCGGGTACGGCGCGAGGCATACGAATGTGGTCTCTTCGTTGCCGTAGTGTTGGCTATGGCAGCCTTGCGCACACTCGATCCGATCAAATTCGTCGCCCTGGCAGTGATTATCGTACTGATTGAAATTCTCCTGTTATCATTCATTGGCGTCGAACCGGCATAACAAACGAAGGAAGAGGTTATGATCCGTATTGCGATTATCGGCATGGGTCTGATCGGCACCTCACTGGGCATGGCATTACGCAATGCCGATCCGAAAGAGTCACCACTCGGCCCACTAGAGGTCATCGGTTTTGATCGCGAGCCACGAGTCACCCGTGAAGCGCGGGGAAGACTGGCGATTGACCGTGAGGCACGCACGCTCGCCGACGCAGTACGGGAAGCGCAAATCGTGGTGATCGCTACGCCGGTGCGTGCAATCCAAGACGTGTTTCGCGATCTAGCATCGCACCTACCCGCCGGAACCATTGTTACCGACGTTGCCAGCACCAAAGCGCAGGTATGTCGGTGGGCCGCCGAGTTATTGCCGACAACCGTCGCCTTCGTTGGCGGCCACCCCATGGCCGGACGCGAGCAATCGGGGCCGGGTGCCGCCGATCCCGATCTCTTCCGTAACGCGATCTACTGCCTCACCGCCACCAGCACCACGCCAGTACACGCTGTCGAAGCGGTAGAGGCACTGGTGCGCACAGTGGGTGCAAAACCGTACTACATCGACCCGGAAGAGCATGATGCCTACGTCGCCGGCATCTCGCACCTCCCGCTACTGTTATCGGTTGGATTGGTGACCGCCACCGGCAACAGCCCGGCCTGGAAAGAGATGGCACCCCTGGCGGCAACCGGTTTTCGCGACGTATCACGGCTGGCGTCAGGCGACCCCCACATGCAACGCGACATCCTGCTCACCAACCCGCATGGCCTAACGCGCTGGATCGACGAACTCATCCGCTTCCTGGTAACAGCTCGCGAACAGATCACAGCCGGCGATGTTGCAGCTATTGAACAGATGCTAGAGCAGGCCAAAGCCACCCGCGACTCCTGGCTGGCGAGCAAACCGCACCTGCGCCCCGGCGAAGCCGAATTTACTCATCTCCCCACCGTCGAACGACCCAGCCTGATCGGATTTCGCTGGCCGAAGCGTGAGAAGTGAGAGACATAGATTTATACGCTTCAGCAAGATAACCTGACTACCCTATTACTTAGCCGACAGCGTGCAGAAACCTCACTTCCGCACGCTGTTTGTCTGCCTGAGGGAAGCAAAATGAGTACGGCGGAATGTGTAGAAGGCTGTTACATTCCCGCTGTATGAGCTGAGCTTGAGAAAAAGCAAACAACCTTGCAGCCAAAAAGGATTGACAATGAGCAATATTGTGTAGTACACTGAGAATTATCATTTACAGTGCCTCTGCTTGCTGCAAATGTCTTATCTATCGCAAATTGTTGTTTTTGCTAATATCACAATTGTTCCCAGATCACACGTTTTTTCACATTATGTAAAAACTACCAGAATCATAATATGGAGTACTGTTATGAATCGCTTCCGAGACTGGCTCCTACATATAGACGCAACTGATCCGGAAATCCAACGGCGCGGTAAGATTCTGGTTTCTCTAAGTAGCGGCGTGGTTGTACTGCTTTTAACCGTCGGTCTTGCCCTCACCTTGATCCAACCCACAATTGGACGATTGATCAATCTGACCTGGCAACACTGGTTTTTGTGGTATCTTTCATCCTCGGCAAAAAGGGATTAGTAACTATTGGTAGCTATCTGCTCATCATACTGACGACATTGGGGGCACTGAGTGGAGAAGTACTTAATCTAACGTCAACATTCAATATGTTTTATCTGGTTCCAGCAATCTTACTTGCCAGTATTTTACTCAAGCCATACCAGATTTGGGTCATATTGGGACTCTGTCTGGCCGGTATGTTTGGTATCAGCCAACTCATACCACCAGAAACCAGAAGCGGTGGCAACTTCAATCTGGCATTTGCGCATCTGACAGTGCTGCTCTTCGTAAGCGCTTTTATTTCGTTTATCGGCGCACAAAGTCTGGCCTCCGCACTCACTGATGCCAATGAGGCTCACCGCCGGGCTGAAGCGGCCAATCAGCAGCTTGCTGAACTCAACAATGCACTGGAACAACAAGTGGCCGAACGTACCGCTGCGTTACAACGTCTCAGTGAAGAGCAACAAGCGACCCTTGCCCACCTTGAAGAGAGTATTGCTGCACAACGCAATCTGCAACAGACCATTGCCTCGCTATCCGTACCGGTGATACCTGTTCGTGATGACACTATTGTGATTCCACTGGTTGGTGCTGTCACCTCTGAACTGCTGGCACATTTCAACAGCACAGCGCTGGACGCTACCGAACGATATGGCGCCAGGACGTTGATTATCGATCTCACCGGTATTGCTCTACTCGACACCCAGGCCGCAGCGACAATTGTACAGACTGCGACGGCTACCCGTTTGTTAGGTGCCGAAACCACGCTAGTTGGCATCCGGCCAGAGGTGGCGCAAACGCTGGTGAGTCTTGGCGCATCATTTACCGGTATACGCACTGCCGCCACCTTGCAAACCGCGCTCTTCGCCCAGCAGCGTGGCGGATCGCGGTCGGCAAGGGATGCACCGGGCGCTATTTGACAACTACCTCACGATTTCGTATAATAACGAGGCATTGAGCGCCCAGGTGGCGGAATTGGCAGACGCGCTAGGTTGAGGGCCTAGTGAGCTAACCACGCTCGTAAGGGTTCAAGTCCCTTCCTGGGCACCACAGCTGGGGCGATTAGCTCAGCGGTAGAGCACCTCGTTTACACCGAGGGTGTCGGCGGTTCAAATCCGTCATCGCCCACCAAATATAGCATAGCGATGTGCCAAGATAGCTCAGTTGGTAGAGCATCGCACTGAAAATGCGAGGGTCGCCGGTTCGAGTCCGGCTCTTGGCACCACAAACTGGTAAATGCCTGCTCTGGATGCAGAGTGGGCATTGTGGTTTTTAGCAACTGCACAGTGATCAGACTACAACGTTTGTTGTGTACACTTCCGCCGCAATCGCACGTCAATGGCATACGATGAGAGACGACCGTATTTCTGATTGCGGAGGCGATTATGCGTGTAACTGTATCTGTCCAACCAACTAGGTCATTGTTGGGTGATCCCCGCATCCGCTGGGGTGGTGGTCTGGTCGCGGCAGTCTGGCTGATTGGTCTCGTTGGTGGATTGATCGGTCTGAGTGAGTGGCCGGCGCTCGTGCTCGACGTTCTGGGTGGATTGGGCGTTGCATTCACGCTGGGACGTACTCTCGGCTGGGCAGCTATCGGGGTAACGACAACAAATTTGCGCTCAGCAACTATCTGGGGTGCCGGAATCGGTCTGGGTCTGATGTTCCTCGATTGGGTGAATACCTTTTTCTACTACCGTGGCGGTGGTGAACCAATGGCAGCCATGGAAGTCATTCTGGTTGGCATGGGACTGCTCTACCTCTTCCCTGTCCTGGTACTGGCAGAAGAGCTGCTCTGGCGAGGTGTATTGCTGATTGCGCTCCGTGAGGCCGGATGGAATCTTCATCTGACCGTTGGATTGACCACCCTGCTGTACGCCCTCAATCATCTGTTTGTCGCACCGGTGCCCCTGTTTGAGCGCTGGTTGATGGTGGGCATGGCCCTCCCCATTGGGGTGATCGGAGGGTATCTGGTGCTACGCACACGCAATGTCTGGGCAGCAGTGTTGGTACACGGGTTGAGCATTGTGGCGATGATCGCCGACATCTTTATCATTCCTGGCCTGGCACGAGGCTAAGACCCGGTGGTCGTAGGATCGGTCATCGTACCATCATACCTGCGACCTATCCACATTTTGTGGATAGATGTGGATAGAGACACAATATGTAGTAGCTAACCCAGGTTGCTGCCTTTGTCACCACAGAGACACCGAGGACACAGAGGATGTTGATAACCCATATTGCTACCGTGAGGAGTAATGTAGAACGTCCGTGAAAACAAACTGGCTGCTACCCAAATCGTTATACAGTTACGCCACACGGTGTTGAGTGTAACGTCGTGCTGTTCATACTGGCAGTCAACCTCCGTAGCCTATCCCAGTGTAGATGGCAACTTGAGTTAGTAGCTATCGTCTGTGCCGGTTTGCTCGTTCGTGTCTTCAGGGAGTAGGAAAGGGGAAGGAAGCGTTTCATCATCCAGGCTATGCCTCTCTGGCAATCCACCGATTGCGTCGGCACTACACCTGAGCCAGGATGCACGGTACCAGACCTCCCGCTGCGCATGCCGTGAGAGTACACGCTGGAGGGGACGCCGGTTCCAGGCGTGGTTGCTTGTGGCGCATTGGTTTGGCGTGCGGAAGGGTGGCTTCCGCATTCGCCGTGCTTACGTTATCGTGCGCAGCCGGCCCACCCCCGTGAAGCGATATAGTGCGTGACAGGTGGCGTGGGTCGCAGGGATGTGTAGGGTAGGCTGATGGGATTTCGGTGACGTTGATGCACCGGCACGAACCGGAAGGCTGCTGGATAGGAAGTGATACCAGTGCTGCACTACCAACACAGGGGCACGCTGTCTCATTGCCAGCTTCTCGACGACAGGATGAACCTCATCACCATCAACCCGCCAGTCGCACCCTACTGGCAACATTCACTCCTGATCTGCATCTGGATCAATACCCAAAGCACGTAACCGTGCCGCCAATCACTCAGCCCGCTGACGCTCCTCTTCGGCTCGTTGGCGCTCTTGTTCAGCCCGCTGACGCTCTTGTTCAGCCCGCTGACGCTCCTCTTCGGCTCGTTGGCGCTCTTGTTCGGCCTGTGCCTGCAACTCCACAAAACTCAGAAATGGACGACCGTCTAGCCAGTACAACTGCATAACGCGATCCGTTCGCTTGAACGTGACTCCCAGACGCGGACTGACCCAGCCATCAAGCTCCTGGATCACCCGCAACCGACCGTCAATCCGTTGCCAGCCGCCCATATCGCCATGTTCCGGATCGTACAGGTAATACTCTTCCACCCCATAGATGTCGTAAAACTCCAGCTTCGCCGCCAGTTCGGTCAGCGTGTTACCTGGCGATATGACCTCGAACACAACCTGGGGCGCAATCCCGTTTTCTTCCCATTGGCGATACGACCCACGATCTCCTTTAGGACGGCCAAACACCACCATGACATCAGGCGCTCGCCGAATATCAGGGCGGCCTTCAACCGGGTACCAGAGCAGATCACCCGCCACGAACACATCGTCCCGCTCACGGAAGATGGCATCGATATTCCCCTGAATGGTGACGATTGCCCGGAATTGTTTCGTA
>NZ_DAOUBI010000200.1:0-5951 GCF_034432675.1 Chloroflexus sp.
CGTGTTCCACCCCTCCCCCCGTCGCGCTCAACGCCCCGCACCGCTGTGGTGACGTAAGGTAGCAACTTGGATTATTTTATGCCAACTCACTCACCACTAAAAAAACCTGCTCCAGCCGCCAGAGCAATCGCCCGCCGTGGCTCAATTACACGAGGACCATGCGGGTTAAAGCACAATATCGCCGACTCGCCGGCTCGCAATTCGATTTCGCGTTCGCCATCAAAGGCCAGTACCGCCGGTCGCTCACGACAGACGATCACCGTTTCACCGGGAGCCAGTATCCGATA
Organism: Chloroflexus sp.; assembly: GCF_034432675.1. Lineage (GTDB taxonomy): Bacteria > Chloroflexota > Chloroflexia > Chloroflexales > Chloroflexaceae > Chloroflexus. The sequence goes on from NZ_DAOUBI010000200.1 coordinate 288, forward strand.
CTCCGCAACGTGAACAGTTTGCATCAGGCCTGGTGCCACAGGTGCCTGTACCGGTTTCCCGCTAGCGGCAAGCCGCAAATACAAGCCATGACCTGATGGATACTGACCGGCCAGCGCATGCGCTCCAATCGATGACAATCCAATATTGCCCGGTTCGGCGCGCGTCAGTACCAGATCGCTGATCCGCGTGCTGTCCCAGATAGCGCGTGCGGCGACAAATCGTTCGTCGTAGACAGCAGCATCCACCAGCGCTATGTCATCCGGTGTTGTTTCGTGCAGTTGATCAATCGCCTGCGGTGTAGCCAGACGGTAGACATCAATTCTTGGGGCACGAACTACTGCCGCGTCGGCCCGACCACACGCGACCAGCCCTGCCGCCAGGCCGGCGGTGGTCGCTTCAATCATCAATGGAAAGACATTATTGGTGCCGGTTGATATTGGCATGAGCGGTACATCACCACACCCCTTGGCAACCAGTCGATTGGTACCGTCCCCGCCGAGAGTCACGATACAGCCAACGTGACGTTCAGCAAACAACCGTGCCGTGCGTAACGTGTCGTCAGGCGTAAACCAGGCCGGTATGTCGAGGAGCGTTGCTTCAATCGTCAACGGGAGATTGTCGAGCGCCTTGAGACCAATTCCGAACCGATCCGGCATGATCCAGACACGCTGAACCCCAACGGCTTCCAACCCTAGCAGAACCCGCTTAACGATGCTGACCTTCTCTTCATTGTCAAACACCGAGCCATGCGCTACCAGCCGCCGAATATCCTTCCCTGATGCCGGATTAGCGATGATGCCAACAGTAACCATGGAACACGTCGCGGGGCACTATTGCCCCGCGCTCCACTGCATATCAGCAGGTAAGACGCGGTAGCGTTCTGTTGATGATTCTACCGGTCTTCCTGCTGGCGAAGATTACGATGAACTGACAACAGGGAGTACCTGTTGCAGAAACTCAACGATACTGTTCGTTACCCGAATAAATCCTGCACTTCCCGGTAGCACCCAGTTGAAATGGCTCATACCGGGAATAACCTCCAACCGCGCCGTTGCCCCCGCCCGCTCGACGATAGCCTGCGCTTCTGCCAGCGGCACAAGCTGATCGGCATCGCCGTGAATCACCAGCAACGGTCGTGGAGCAATGTGGCCTGCCATATCCTCCGGAGCGTACTCGATCAACGCTTCAGCACTTGCCAGCGATAGCATCACCTTCATCTGGGGGAATTCAGCCGCAACCTGATCGAGAAACGCTTGCGATTCCGGATCGGGTAATACAATCTCTAACGGATCGACCAGGCTTGATTTCCCAGACAGCACCCGCTGCCGGCGATCTTCAGCCAGGCGCACCAGGAATTGACTCCATTCCCACTGCCGACGCAAACTCCGTAGCCAACGCGCACCGTTGCCGGGCGGCTCCAATGCCACCGCTGCACGAACTTGCCGATCAAGTGCGGCGGTTGTCACTGCGTGCGCACCACCCAGACTGATCCCGATCACAGCCATTCGCTCGGGATCGACAGTTGGCTGGTTGGACAGAAACGTCAGGGCAGCCTGCGCATCAGCCACCTGCTCAAATGGCATGAGGCGGCCCCGCTCTCCTTCACTCTCGCCAAACCCACGGTAATCGAAGACGAGTGCAACATAGCCGGCAGCATTGAGCACTTTGGCGATGTCGGGCATCACCATCGTCTTGAGGTAGGTATAGCCGACCAGCAATACTACACCCGGCCTCCGTTCAGCCGGTGCTAGATCGCGAGGCGTGTACAGCAAGCCATCAAGACGATGACCATCGCTGTAGAAGCCAACCCGCTGGAGCGGTTGGACTGTCGTCGCCCGAGCTGCAATGGCTCGCTCAACATCTTCCCGGATAATTGCCCCACCAGGGCCACTCCCAACCAGCGTGCTCAAATCAATCCCATGCTCTTGGGCCAGCTTGCGCGCCGCCGGCATGGCACGCGGTGCAGCGGTACGGGCTGGCGCCGGCGGCAGAGATACTGTCGGCGTATCTTGAACGGCAACCGGAGCCGGAACCGTCTCTGCTGCGCCGTTGCCGGCCACCTCGGCCAGCCGCTCACCAGGAGCAGTGATGTAAGCGATAACCTTCGTCACCGCCACGACGCTCCCTTCGGGATAACACAGCCGCGCCAGCGTTCCACTCACCGGAGCTTCAACGACATTCGTGATCTTCTCCGTTTCCACCTCTGCAATTGGCTCACCCTGCTGCACCGACTCGCCTTCGCGCTTGAGCCAGAGGTTGATCTTCCCCTCTTGCATGCTCAAGCCCCACTTTGGCATCACAACCTCGGTAGGCATGATTTCTCCTGCAACAAGCGCCCCCAGAATCAGCCAAATGTCGCCCGCGCCGCTGCCACAATCCGCTCAGGCGAAGGCACATAGGAATCTTCCAGTATCGGGCTAAACGGTACCGGGGTATGCGGCGGTGTGACCAGCTTGACCGGCGCATTCAAAAATTCCAGCGCTTGTGTCGCCGCCAGGGTGGCAATATCGCCCGCCACACTGCACCGTGGATTATCTTCATCAACCACAACCAGACGGCCGGTCTTCCGCACCGACTCCAGTACCGTTGTCTCATCGAGTGGTGATAAGGTGCGAAGATCAATTACTTCAGCGCTGATACCTTGTTGCGCTAATCGCTCGGCCGCCTCTAAAGCGTGCAATACCATACGTGAGATGGCAACAATCGTGACATCACCACCTTCGCGCTTCACATCAGCCTGCCCAAGCGGGATAACATATTCACCTTCGGGAACCGGCCCCTTCATATCGTAAAGCAGTTTGTGCTCACAGAAGATAACCGGGTCATCGTCGCGAATAGCCGCTGCCAGCAATCCCTTCGCATCAGCCGGAGTCGCCGGCGCAACCACCTTCAAGCCGGGAAAATGAACAAACGTCGAGTAGATCGAGTCGGAGTGTTGGGCTGCTGCCCGAAAACCGGCCCCGATCATCGTCCGAATCACGAGTGGAATACGTGCCTTGCCGCCGAACATGTAGCGCATCTTGGCGGCCTGATTGACGATCTGGTCGAGGCATACCCCCATAAAGCCGATGAACATCAGCTCAACCACCGGTCGTAGACCGGTTGCCGCTGCGCCGACACCGGCTCCAACAAATCCCGACTCGGTAATTGGTGTATCACGCACACGCTGACGGCCAAATTCGTGTACTAACCCCTTCGTCACCCCCAACACCCCACCCCAGGCATCAAGATGGCTCTCGTCTTCACTATGGGATGCCCCGGTGACATCTTCACCCATTAAGATAACCGTTGGATCGCGCCGCATCTCAAGACGCAATGCCTCATTGATCGCCTCACGATAGCTCAGAGTACGTACTGCCTCTTCAACCATTGCAGTCATAGTATCACCTCATCGTTGAGTTGTCTGTGCCGAAGGAAAGCTACCTCTTCCCCACAGCTTACTATCTCTTTCGCATCTAGCGTCGTACTGCGACGGCAGCTTCCTGGAAGGGCCACAAAGCCGACATCGGATAATCAACATAGACATCGGTCAACAGCTCTGCCGGATCGGGCAATGGACTTTCGGCAGCGAAGCGTACTGCATCTTCCACCGCGGCACGAGCACGGGCATCGATCTCATCAAGCTCAGCAGCCGTCAACAATCCCTGCGCTGTCACAGTCTGGCGAAAACGGTGGAGGCAGTCGAGCGAGCGATAGTGAGCTTCCTCATCGCGAGTGCGGTAGCGGATCGAGTCACCCTCGAAGTGGCCATAGTAACGATACGTCTGCGCCTCGATAAATGTCGGGCCTTCCCCACGCCGGGCACGCGCCACAGCTTCACCGGCTGCCTCGTAAACGGCAAAGAAATCGAGGCCGTCAATGGCGATGCTCGGCATACCAAACCCACGTGCGCGTGCAGCGATGTCTTGCCCGGAAACAGAATACTGGGGCGACGTCGTCTCGGCATAGCCGTTATTCTCACACACAAACACGACCGGCAATTTCCAGATTCCCGCCAGATTCAGACCCTCAAACGTCGTACCCTGATTCGACGCTCCATCACCGAAGAAGCAAACCGTTACCTGATCGGTACCCTTGATCTTCGCGGTCAGACCGGCACCACAGGCCAGTGGCGGGCCGCCACCAACAATACCGTTGGCGCCAAGCATGCCCTTATCGACATCGGCAATATGCATCGAACCACCTTTGCCCTTACAGGCTCCTGTTGCCTTGCCGTAGATCTCGGCCATCATCGCCCGCAGATCGACTCCCTTGGCAATGCAGTGCCCGTGACCGCGATGGGTGCTGGTAATAAAATCATCATCCCGCAGGTTCGCGCAGAGACCAACAGCTACCGCTTCTTCACCAGCATACAGGTGAACGAAGCCAGGTATCTTCCCGGCAGCAAAATCGGTGTGCAACCGATCCTCGAACTCACGAATGAGCCGCATCCGCTCATACGCCCAGAGGAGTTTCTCCCGACTGATGTCCATAGCACTCTCCGTTCGTCAATGAACGCCAACTATCGTCATAGCTCGCCAGCGAGCTGGAAAGAAAGATCAGACTGGGACGCGCAGAACCCCGATTGAGATGGGAGCGGAGGGATAATGAAGAGGCTGACGTAATGCTGCAAATTGTTGTATCGGGATGATGCAATCTATTCCGATTTGGAATAAAACTGATACCATTACTATACGTGATGCAAATTGACTTGTCAAGCAGTTTGGTTTGCACGCTCGTGAGCCGCGATCTGTATCAGAACAACCCACTGTGCAGCAGCTATTTCATGCATGCTATGCGGCCATCATGCCGCACTGCGTATCAATGCAGATTATCAATCCTGTGCTGGCGCACTACGAGGTGTGCTACCAACAAGCCACTGATACGTTGTTGCAGGGGCAGCGGCTGGTTCAATCCATTCGCGCTCAGATGCAGCACCAGTGTGAGGGGTAGTGCTGCGGCCAGCAGTGCGCTACGCCATGCCCCCACTGGAGCGGAAACCACCAGTACCGGATGGTTTCCACTGTTGCACACTGAGCCTGGAGTACGATACACCGTTGACGGCGGGCACGGCGTACTATTGCCGGTAATAAGTAAACCGGAGGCGCAAACTCCCAGAGGATACCAGTGCTTTCGCACCACGATGAAGCGCTCAAGGCCGCAGCCGGTAATAAGCAAACCGGAGGCGCAAACTCCCAGAGGATACCAGTGCTTTCGCACCACGATGAAGCGCTCAAGGCCGCAGCGTGATGGCGATAGGAGCTTTCGTACCATGACCGTTGCTACACCGGATTTGCTATCAGAGTACCGCACTTACTCTTAGGCGCATGTCACGCCGATCCCGGAATTGCACTTTGCAAATCCCAGAACATCCACGTGGAGCTACGATGTCCTGCGACAAATGTTCAACCAGACGTTTAGGAAGACGAAGGCTCTGAGTAACATCAAATCCGGTGTGTACAGAATACTATTCAGCGTTCACCCGCCGCTGTGCCTGTGCGCAGATGCGTGAAACCAGCACTCCCACACCTGCGACGCCCCGAAAGCGATGCACTACTGGCAGGCCCGATGGCATTGCAACCCGTGAGCGACCGGTAAACAGAGCTTGCACCAAACAAACAACCCCCAGCAACCGTATCTGGTTGCCGGGGGTCATCATCGGTCGGGTGCGTGGACCTAGGTTC
>NZ_DAOUBI010000201.1:0-1850 GCF_034432675.1 Chloroflexus sp.
CTTCGGTACCGTTCTGGCATCCGAAAGCGATCCGGCGTGCACTACGACTGCCAATGGTGTGAAAAGGCTTTGACAGGATAGCGCCTGGCCTTAGAGCCTGTTATGAGCGTTTAGGTTCTGCTCGTGTATCATTACGAAATGATACGAACAGCTTATCCACGTGATGATTCCGATAAGGAGAGGGTGTTTGTTGCGCCCTATCTGACGCCGATGGACGAAGTGGCACCGCAGCGGAACTATTCTTTGCGCGACATCTCCAACGGACTACGCTCGCTGCTGCGCACGGGTGCACCGTGGCGGATGCGGTCCAACGACGTGCCGCTGTAGTACGCTGGCTATCAACAGACGCAGCTCTGGTTGACGGCGAGGATGGCGGAGCAGATGGTGCACGATGTACGGATGCTGCTGCGCGACATCACTGACCGCACGCCCCAGCCCCGTGCCGTGATAGTGGACAGCCGGACGCTGCAATCGACACCAGCAAGCGGGGGACGCGCTGGCGACGATGGGCATATATGGCGTAACGGCTCAACGGTGTATCTGGCTGTAGATACGCTGGGGCAGGTGCTGGCGGTGGTGGTCACGCCAGCCAATGAACAAGACCGTGCACAGATGACTGCGCTGGCCCAACGGATTCAGGAGGTGAACGGTGACACGATGGAGGTGGCCGTCGTCGACCAGGGTGCCACCGGTGAGCAACCGGCCACCGAGGCTGCCGCCGGTTTCGCCTAAAGGTAGTCAAGCTGCTGATAACCAAGCGGGGCTTTGTCGTGCTACCTCGACGGAGTGGTCGAGCGCAGGTTCACCTGGATATCACGATTCCGGTACCTGGTGCGTAATGACGGACGCCTGGTGGAGACCCTGACCGGGTCGTATTTCGTCGCCTTCGCCATCGTATTGGCTCATCGATTGGTCTCTTTCATGGTTCAACGTTTATAACAGACGCTACACACATAAATGCTTGCGTTCCCTTTTGAGCGAACGTAAACACAGCTTCCACTTCCACCCGCCGCTGACGGGATAGGTGGGAGTGACATGCTCGCTGTGATGAGCGAGAGGCTGATGTATGACCAGCCAGTCCGGCTGGCAATTAACACACTTACATCGTCCCAGTATCAATCGGCTGCCACTTCACCGACGCGATCTACCTCATCGTGCTGATCACGTGGCGACCACGCTTTCTCGTCAACGATCAATTCAATCGTCTTGAAGCGGCGACCAGTTTCAAAATCATATCGATAGCGAACGCAGATGAGGCGATCACCATACAGTGCCTGTAACTTCTTGGTACCACGCTGACCGGGTTTCAGTTTGAGACGAGTGCGCATTGTAAGCTCCATCAAAAATCGATGACACGGCCTGGTACCAGGATACTGAAGCAGTGTTACAACATTGTTACCAAAAGGTTAAGACAGAGGCGTGGCGTTTTGGTTTGGTCAGGTATGCACCGATGCCAGAAGTGGCTATACCTTTGCAGATCACTTGAAGGAGGTTCAAGCCTGTGATCCTTATTGCAGATTTGCGGTAATCACAGACAAGTTGTACTCCTGCGTGAAGGAACCGACAGGGATAGGCGGGCGGCGTAGTGCATGATCGGCGGGGAGCAGAGTCGGCGAGTTAAACCCCTGCCTCACAACGTGGCAGCTCCTCCGGGGCTGCCTGGTGGCGGAGAGGTTCCTCTAGAGCCTATTATGAACTTTGAACCATGAGCGAGACAAACCGATGGGCCAACAAGATGGTAACGGCAACGAAATGCGAGCCGGCCAGCGTCGCCACCACACGTTCGTCGTCACGCACCAGGCGACGGAAGCGCGTCATCCAGGCGAACCTGCGCTCGACCACCCAGCGCC
>NZ_DAOUBI010000202.1:0-18232 GCF_034432675.1 Chloroflexus sp.
CCCTGGGCAAAAAGACGCGACGGCAGGCAAAGCAAAACCCATTTTCAAAGTTCTGATCAAAACGCGGCGGCTAACCATCGTTGGTTTGCGATCTGAACGTGCTCGTGGCGGCAAGTATGATTATCATTGTGCTCTTCTACCTGGCCTTTTTCTGGCGTTAGTGAACGGCACGTGATGTCTGTCTCATCCCTTGGGCACCGGCTGATCCTGTGCGTACAACAGCCGCATGCGCTCGATAGTTTGCCGGATCTGCTCGATCAACTCTGGCGGTTCGAGCACCTGACAGTGATCGCGATAGCGCAGGAGAATCTGTTCAGCCTGCCAGAGATCGCTAGTCTGAGCCGATACCTCTGCGCTGCCGTCTTCAAGATATGTCACCGTGCTTTGCGAAAACCACAGCGAAATATCCCGATTGCGTGCAACCTGCGGTGAAAGCCGGTAGCGAATTGACCACATCCGGCGTGGTGGCAGCTCTGGTGGTAAGGCCCGTCGTTCAACCTGGAGTGTGCTGGGAATGATCCGATCAACTCGATACGTTATGTATTGCCCAATTGTCACCTGCTGGGACGAACTGTAGCAGTAGCCTTCAAGATACGTATGTCCATCGCGGACAAACAGGCATATCGGGGCAACCCGGTGCGACTCAGGCTCGTCGCTGTAGTTCGAGCGGTACTGAAACTGCACAGCGTGGCGACGCAAATTTCGTTTCAGGCGCATTAACAATTTCTGATCAACCGTTACACTGCTCTGGGGCAATTCCACCCGAAACGTGTTCGGTTGCCGGATCGTTTGCCGTTGTTCATCAGGTAGCAGGGTAATAATACGCTGTAAGAGTGAACGTATCTGCAATCGATTCGGCCAGCTTCCCTCGCTAAAGAAAGAGACGAGAAAAGCCAGGGCTTCCATCTCCTCATCCGGCAGATTCAGTAACGTCAGGCGACCAAAATCGATCAGAGCGTACCGGCCATCAAGCTGGCGCTTGAGTGTACAACGAAACTCATTGCGAATAGCGTGGAAATCGTGACGAAGTGCAGTTAAGTCATTTGATGGGTAGACCGACTCACCAAAGACACGACGCGCATCGGCAATCAACTCTTCAGGAAGGGCCGCTTCCCGCCCAAGACGGCTGATCAGCCACAACCGACGCTGGACGGTCAGCGCTGAACTGCGCTTGCGGCCACGACCACGACGCGGACGTTGAGTCGTCACAGTGACACCTCGTTAAAACAGGGTAACGGTTCCTTGGGCGTATTATATACCTGGAGTTGCCAGATTGTGCATCGACACGGAAATACCGTTCGCTATAGCAACGGCTGATCGTAGCCACCCACCCGTCATTGGTAGAGAGTGCTGAATTCGGGGAATATTATTATTACCCCCTCCCTTTCCCTGGACCTGGTATTTCCCGCTCCTTTCCTGGTGGAAGAGAAGCGGGGGCTAGGTGTGGTTAATAAGGGCAACCTACCCCCACCCCACCGCCTCTGCTGGGCTATACATTACCCATATGTCACGCTACGTTATGTCGGGCTGCAAGTGCTCCCTGTGGCGTGGATTTCCAGCCCGCGTAGAGGCATCATCTCTACCGCCGGCAGGTGCTGGCCCCGTGGCCGATGGTGTGCAGGCACGAACCTGGTGCAACCAAACGTCTACGCACAGGTATCGCATTCATTCCTGACCGACTCTATGATCGAAACAAGCACATCCAGCATCCTCGTGACCAGGACGGGGAACGGTGTGACACACACCGAATCGTGAGCGCGGCTGGCGCGGCAGCATGGCTGCCGCACTCCAAACCGTGCGACACGCATATGGCGAGCGGGTAAGGAAATTCATCCGGCACGTGCTGGCACAGCTGGGGCGGCGCACTGTCACCGGGCTAGTCGCCCAAAACAGCACCCATGGCGATCATAGCCGCTGGTACACCCGTGGTTGACACCAGTATGCATAGCCCGCTAGGGGCGGGTGAATGCCCTGGAGCACGTCCATCCCCACTCCCCACTCCCCCAAATGGACGAGACAACGGCCTTGAAACTCACTCCATCAGTGGCGGCAAATCCTGGCCATAGCTGCGCTGAAGCGGCAGTTGGGGAATAAACAGCGCCAGGATCAGTCCAATAACGGCGAGCCAGACTGCGTACCGGTAAATAGTGGTGACGCTGTCGGTAAAGGCATTCTTCAAAGCAGTACTGATCTGTTGACCCAGCGCACGACCTTCGGCACGTGCCGTTTGTTCCGCTTCGTCCAGCCGGGCAAGCACCTGCATGAGCGCCTGTTCGCGCACAGCCGCCGGTAGTGTCTCTACCATCTCCAGTATCGCCTTCTGCTGCGCCGGCAATTGAGGATCGCTGCGCAACGTTGCAATCGCTGTCGGATCGGCATCACGCAGCGCCCGAGTGATGAGATCGCGTCGCACGGCAAACTGTTCGGCAATGGCTTGCTCAATACGAACTGCCGGATCAACCACCTCACCACTCGTACCCTCACCTGCACTCATGCCGTTCCGAAGTGCGCTGCTATCGAAGCGGGCCGCCAGATCGGGCGGTAACTGAGCCTGAATTGGGGCCAGACTCGTGCTCAGGCTCGTCGTGAGAACACCGGTAAGCAGTGCGCCAAAGACCGCCGACCCCATTACCTGGCCGATTTGCTGAAAGAACTGCCGGCTAGCCGTGGCTGCACCCAGATCGGTGCGCGGCACCGCGTTCTGCATTGCCAGATTAAGGATGGGCATTGATGGCCCCAGACCCAAACCGAGCGCAATCATTCGTAGGCGCACCATCCAGATCGACGTGTCCGGTGTGAGCGTCGTCAGCCACCAAAGCGACCCGACAATGATCGCCATCCCGGCAATGATCACCCACTTATAGTTACCGGTGCGTTGCACAATTTGCGATGACACCATCGCCCCCACAACCAGACTTAGGGTCAGGGGAATGAGCGTCGTCCCGGCAGCCGTCGCACTCACCCCCAGCACATTCACCAGATAGAGCGAGAGAAAGAAGATCGCCGCAAACAGAGTCGCTCCTACCGTCACCCCAATCAACGCCGTCAGCGTAAAGGTGGGAATGCGGAACAAATGCAACGGCAGAATCGGCGACTCGGCACGCCGTTCGATCAGGAGGAAGAGAACGAGGCCGACGGCACTGACGACAAACATGCTCAGAATAAGGGGCGATGTCCACGGATAATCATTCTTGTCGAGCGTTAGTGCCAGCAAGAATGGGATCACGGTCAACAACAGGGTCGCGGCACCGGCGTAATCAATGGCCGGCATAAGCCCGCTGTGCAGACGTGGTAATTTGGCAACGATAAACCCAAGGGCGATCACACCCAGCGGGAGGTTGACGAAAAAGACCCAATGCCAGCTCAGATTGTCGGTCAGGAGACCACCAATGAATGGGCCAACCACACTCGACAACCCGAACACTGCGCCGAACAACCCCATGTAACGTGCCCGTTCTGCCGGCGCAAACAGATCAGCGGGGATCGCAAACGCGGTTGAGGTGAGGGCCGCAGCCCCGAAGCCCTGCAAGCCACGGAAGACGACCAACTGTGTCATATCGGCGGCCAGCCCACATAACAGCGAACCGAGCAGAAAGACCACGATCCCGAACAACAAAACATACTTGCGCCCGTAAATATCGGACAGTTTGCCATAGATCGGCACCATCGCCGTTGAGGCCAACAGATAGCTGGTTGAAACCCAGCCGATCAATTCGATACCCTGCAAATCGGCAACGATGCGTGGGAGTGCAGTGGAAACAATCGTCTGATCCAGTGCCGAGAGAAACAGACCCAGCAAGACACCGATCAAGATCAGCACCTTACTCCGTTGATCGAGCGTTGCAGCATAGTCAATGCGAACAGTTGTAGCAGTCGGGGAAGAGGTTGTGGTTGTCATAGGTTTGTTCATGCTCCTGCGTCGTCATAACAAGTCAAAATCGGGCACAGGCAGAGCCGGCCCCACATGCACAGGCACGTTGGGGGTAACACGTACCAAAGAGTGGCAAGTCGGCAAGCCTACGTGGTAGTCACAAGACTCCACTCGCGACAGGCGGCGTGCAGCGCCTGTCCCAACTGTGCGAGCAATGCAGGTGGCAACCGGCTGAGATGACGGCTGGCCTCATGCAATCGAATCTGGCGCGCTTCGGCGACAATCGCTTCACCGGTTGCGGTAAGGGAAACCAGTTTCTGGCGGCGATCATGCGGCGCTTCATAGCGTTCAACCAGGCCATCCTGCACGAGCTGCTCGATCATCTGACTGGTCGTACCGAGGGTCAGATTGAGATGTTCGCTCAAGGATGAAATAGTGGTTTCACGCTGCCGCTGAATGTACATCAGCGAGACCAGACGCGGCATCGAGAGATTGGAGCGCTGAAGAAATTGCAGGAGCGTATCCATACTCTGACCCATAAGTTCACTGTGTACAAGGTTAAAGAGTTCGGCGACTTGTTCAGCGGTGTAGGGCGGATCAAGGTTGTGATACATGATTTGAATCTCCAAATAGTTTTGTTTATCAAACTATTTGAAGTGTATAACTGTTTTGCAGTTTTGTCAAGGGGTATTGATAGCGCAAAGGTAAGGTAAGAAAGGGAATGATCAGAAGGCTGCGCAATGGTGCCCTGGCCCATACGTTCCGACAACAAGAGTGATCTCAAGAGCGAACAATGTAACTCCCCCGCTCCTCTCCCCGGGAGAGAAGAGCGGGGGCGGGGGGTGAGGAGGGATCAGTTACCCAACCACACCCTCTAAACGGTCTTCCAGGTCGGCGTGTAGTTCGCGTAGTCGTTCGAGGGTTGCCTCATCGGTCTGCCACATCCCTCTTGCATTCGCTTCCAGCAGACGCCCTACCATATTGCGCGCTGCCGCCGGGTTGAGAGCTTCAATCCGGGTTCGCATAGCATCGTCGAGCACGAAGGTTTGGGCTGCTTCGTTGTAGACCCACTGATCGACCGCGTCGGTGGTGGCGCTCCACCCCAGCATGTAGGTAAAGCGGCTGGCAATCTCGGCGGCACCGTTGTGACCGTGGCGCAGCATACCCTCGTACCACTTCGGGTTGAGGAATTTCGTGCGGTATTCGACCCGTAGCGTCTGCTCCAGGGTTTGCAGTTTGGTCTCAGCCGTAAAACTCTCCACAAAATTGAGCGGTACGCGCTGGCCGGTGGCCCGTTCGGCAGCCGCTTTTAAGGCTCCTGAATAACCGTAGTAGTGCTGCATGTCGGTGAGACCGTATTCGACGCTGTCGATCTCCTGGGCCACTCGACTCACCGTGCCGAGCAGGGTACGCAAGACGTCGGGACGTGACTCACCGCTTTGCCGTCCACCGAAGGCATACGCATTCCGCTTGATAAACAGCTCCTCAAGTTCTTCCCGTTTTTCCCAAGCACTGCCTTCAATCGCCTCATCAACATCAGTCCCGTAGGTACCGGCGGCCTGGGTAAAGATACGGGCGGTCGCCTGATCAAAGGTCTTCCCGGCAGCCATCATCTCTTGCACGTGTTTGCGGATGTAGTTCATGGCCGGCGGTTCATCAGCCGATGCTGCCTCACGCACCAGGCGATCAAGCATATCCATCGTGCCGGCAAAAATATCGCGGAAGATGCCGGAAGCGGTCATGAGCACATCGATCCGTGGTCGCCCCAGTTCAGCCAACGGGATCAGGACATAACGGCCTACTTTACCCTGACCGTCTTTGAGCGGTCGCGCACCGATTAAGCCGAGAACAATTCCAATCGACTCGCCTTTGGTCTTGATCGCATCAAGACCCCACAACACCTGAGCAATTGTCTCCGGGTATTGACCAGTCTCGGCGCGATGAGCAGCGATGAGCGCCTCGGCAATGCGGACACCGCGCTCATAGGCACTGTCTGTCGGCACGCGGAACGGATCAAGGCTGTGAATGTTGCGTCCGGTCGGCAACACGGCCACACCATCGCGAATGATGTCACCACCGGGCGCTGCCGGAATGTAGCGTCCAGCCAGCCCACGCACCAGAAAATCCAGCTCCTGCGTGTTGTCGCGCAACGCCGTCAGCAATGCCCGCCCATGTTGCACCAGACCGGCGACCTCCGCTGCCGGCAGACCAAAGGTCTGCGCTGCCTGTTCAGGTGTCATCTGGCCGAAGACGGTCTGCTGCACCAGTTCAGTACAGCAGGTTTCAATCTCTTCGCGCAAGGCCAATGCAGGCGCATCACCCTGACGCGCCTGGGTCAGTAATTCGTTGTAGCGCAAACCAGGCCGCCGTGCCGACAACAGCAGATCGGCCAGGCCGGGCAGTTCGCCCCGTGGCACCTTCAGCGTTTCCACGATCAACGTAAGCTGTTCTTCCGGTGGTGGTGCGCTGCCGAGCACGTGCAACCGATCTGTGATCATGGTGGTTGCCAGATCGCGCAGATACGCATACGCACGCGAAGCAAAACGGCTGAACGGTTCATCGGGCTGGCGCACCAGGTCCTGATCCAGATTGAGCAGAGCGATCTTCTGCATAATCGCTACCGCTTCGGGACTTTGATCATCATCGGCCAGAGCTGCCGGACGCTCACGATATTCAATCAGCAGGTCTTGCAGGGCCTGCAATTCGCGGTACAACCCGGCACGACCATACGGCGGGATGGCGTGACCGACGATCGTGCTGTAGCCGCGACGCTTGGCAATATTGGCTTCGGCGGGGTTATTGATGGGATATACATAGAAATTGGGCACCTCACCCAACAACACATCAGGCCAGCAGCGGTCGGTCACACCGAGTTGCACGCCAGGCATCCACTCGGCGGTACCGTGCATACCGAGATGGATAATCGCATCGGCTCCAAACTGCTCGCTGAGATAGCGGTAGAAGAGCGCGTATTGATGGTGCGGTGTGTTTTCTTTGTCGAAGAGCAGACGCATCGGGTCACCGGGCATACCGATCACCGGTTGCACACCGATAAAGATATTCCCAATCTGGGTACCGGCCAGCCGCACCTTATCGCGTCCGAGCGGCGCAATATCACCGGGAAATTCGCCCCACCGGGCGTTGATCCGCTCTTGATCGATTGGCCGGAGCCAGCGATAAAAATCCTGGCGGTCGGCGCTGGTACCAATCACCACCGGGGGATGGCCGGGTGGCAGCGGCTGATCGCTCACCAGGCCCTCAAGACAGCGGGCAAAGACAGCCGGATCACGGGGGTAACGGCCCACATCGTACCCTTCAGCCGCCAGCCGGTCGAGGATCGCAATCAGACTGGCCGGCACATCAAGCAGGGCAGCCGTGGCCACCTTCCCTTGGCCTGGCGGATAGTTATAGACGATAATTGCCACCTTCTTGTCCCGGTTTGCTTTCTTGCGCAGCCGGACAAACCCACGGGCCATGCGGGCCAGCCGCTCAAGCCGATCCGGAACAGTCGTGATCGTACTACCCCGCATTCCACCAAGCACAACCGGGGCGACCGCCCCGTCCATCTCCGGCAAACTGAAGAGAAACGTACTCTGCAACGGCCCTACGCCATGCTCACGCCAGTCATCTTCATCCTGCACGAACAGTGGTTGAGCCACGATATAGGGGGTATCGAGTTTACTCAACAGCTCGCGAGCCACATCAACCGTTAACCCGGCCTTGGTCGAACCGGCAGGCCCGCCAACGAGGGGAAAGCCCATCGTATTAATCACCAGATCAACCTTCATATGGCTTAGCCACTCGCGCACCACGATATGGCTCTCGATACCCATCACAAAAATCGGCAACACGCGCAATCCGGCAGCTTCCAGAGTGTGCACAATTTTGTGATGATAGTCGGCGCCAGACAGGATATGAGCGCGGAATGACAATACTGCCACCGTGCCGAGCGGCGGCGGCACAGCTTTGCGTGTGCGATTGCGCTCCTTCTCCCAGCGCTCGTACTCGGCGGGACTGGCAAAGAGACGCGGCGCATCAGGGTGGGCAAAGCCCATATTCGGCATCTCAACAACGGGTTCAACCCGCAAATGGCTCATCCCGCCATACTCGCGCAGGATCAGCTTGAACATATTGGCGGCATTCGCCACACTGCGATGGTTCCAGTAGTTATTGACATTCGTCCAGTTACGAAAATCGTTCAAACGTTTACCGGGCAAGAAATTGATCAGTTTAGAAGTGATTTTTTGCAATTTCACGTAACCGTAGAGTGCATCTTCCTCACGTCCACCGACCAGCAGTCGAGCGACATTTTGCACCGGTTTTGGCATTCCCTTGCCGGCTTTAAGGTTGTATGAGCCGACCTTATTCAAGCGCATCACTTCGGGTAAGCCCTCAAACGAAAAGACGACCGCCGGATCGTGACGTTCAACCATCGGCACCAGCACCTCTGCCGTTTCGTTGAGGGTAATCAGCGAGAGGATCAGACACTGACAGCGGGCAATTGCCGCTTCCACCTCGGTAGGGCGAGCAGTTACATCACGATCTTCAAAGATATGCAGACGAAAATCGGGAACTTCTTTACGTACTTCGGCTTCAGCACGACGGAAGAAATCCTGGCTGTAGCGCTGCAAGCCGAGCACCATCACAAACTCATGTGGCTGGCTCATAGCTCCATTGCTCCTTGCCTTTCAACAGATGACCTGAACATATTATGCAATCGTATGACCCAAAATACAATCTGAACAGAAAATTAACAAAGCCTGTGCATATAAGCAAAGACACTTGTGGCGATCATTAAACCAGCGGCGGGAGATGGTCGTCACCGACCTGACGGAGATGGGTATGCCGAACGGCGAGGATGCCATGAACAGAGCAACTGTGAGGAGTGCACCCAGATCGTGACCGGGCAGCAGGCCGGACGAGGCGTGTGGAGAGAGGAAGCTACCGTTTTGTGGGACGCCTGCAAGAGGCATCTCGCCTGGCGGGCGACCCGCGACCAGGCAGCGCATTCGTTGTTGCAGCGGTTTCGACACCAGAGACAGACGTGATCAGTCACCGTATTCCATCACCGTACCCAGAAAACGCAGCGCCTCCTGTTCAGTGGCAAACAACCCGATGCCACTGACAAAACGTACCAGTGGAGCAAATATCAGCAGATGATGCTCAGACACGATAAAGGCAATCCGACCAAGATGCTTATGGTGAACGATAGCCTCAGTACGCTGCCGTGCGCCGCGATCAGCGCCAGAGATACGACGACCATCCACCAGTAAATCCGTCGGCTTTGGACACTGATCGAGCAAGCGCCACATTTCGTGATAATACCGTTCCGCTTCGGCCAGGTGCAGATGTTCCTCCATCACCACCCAGATCAGATCGTGGGCACGGCGACGAATGCGGTAAGGCATAACATGCTCCCTTTTTTATTATTTGCAATCTTTTGCACATTATACATATTTTTGCTGTATATGTCTAGCGAAAAGGTTTGTGAATTTCCTGCGACTCATATCAAACCTTGACCCATACGGTGCATCATCAGCTCTGGCGTCGCCCTGGAAGCACACGACTCCAGTGCTCCCCTCACCTGCCCCGACCCGCGGTGCCTTCGTCCGGCAGAGTAGCGCAAGCCAGATCCACCACGCGACAGCGAGAATCATCCTGTACCGGTAGCTCCCGCCTCTAGCGGGACTGCACGCCAGACGACGCGACACGTGCATCATGGCGTGGACATTGTTGACGATCATTCACGGCGCTGCTATAATCGCCGCTACAATCAATCGTGAGAGACGCTCTGCGACCGTGAGGAGAGGCTTGTTCTTATGGGTTTCTTTGACTACTTCATTACTGTTAGCCCTCAATTTGGCTCATATGCTTGGACTTTCTTTATTGTGCAGATTCTTTTGGTCGCGAGCGGCGCCTACTTCATCTGGCTACACACGGAGCGAAACGTTGCACGAGCAACATTTTTTCGCCAACTGGGGATCGCCCTGCTGATTGTAGGTGGGTTTGGCGTAGCATTGGGCATGGCCCGTATGCTCAACGTACCTACATTTAATCAGCGCTTTTGGTTTTACATTCAGCTCGTGATCGAGCTGATTTTGGGCGGTTATGTTGTATACTACATGCGCAATGTCTTGCCTGAACTCGCACGCAATGCGCGTACCCGCACCCCGGCACCACGCCAGAATCCAACCGCCGCTGCACCGGCTACACCTCGCCCGGTTGCGACGACCGGTCGCCGTGAAGCCCGTCGCGAACGCAAACGCAAGAGCAAGTAGGGTTTACACCACACACAAACAGCATGCGACGTACCAGAACGGTACGTCGCATATTTCTTGTGTCGATGCTTCAACGGCGTTTACCATGTCGCCGGGACGGTCAATGCCTGGCGCAGGAGCCGGTAATATTCGGCGCGTGGTATCTCGATGGCGCCAAATTGCAGCATGTGCGTCCCGGTGAGAAATTGTGAGTCGAGAAGCACAAAGCCGCCACGGCGCAAACGTTCAACGAGGTGCACCAGGGCAACTTTGCTGGCATCGCGCATGCGATGAAACATGCTCTCACCGGCAAAGAGACCGCCAAGCGCTACCCCGTATAGCCCCCCGGCCAGTTGGCCATCGCGCCAGCACTCCACACTATGCGCATAGCCCAGACGGTGTAATTCGGTGTACGCACGAATGATCTCCGGCGAAATCCAGGTTGTTTCACGGCCCGGCGCCGGGGCCGCACACGCTTCAATCACATCTGCAAAGGCCGCATCAAACGTCACGGTATAAAACCCCGAGCGCACGGTGCGTGCCAGCCGTCGCGGAACGTGAAACCGTTTGTCGAGCGGAATAATCGCCCGTCGAATCGGTTCGTACCAGCCAATCTCGCCACGTGCGTCTGCCATTGGGAAGATACCCTGTGCATAGGCAGACAAGAGCAATTCTGGAGTGAGTACGGTTTTGCTCATCGCCTGCGATCCAAGCGATTAAGCGCACTACTGATGATGTAGACACACCAGCCAAGCAGGGCGAGGGTTAAGATCAGCCCGATCCGCCCAGGCCACTCACCATCTGGCAGCAAGCGCCCGATAAGGAGCGGCGCACCGATGACGCCGTAGATCAGGACGCTGAACAGGGTCGGCATCGGCAAAATGGCGACTGCCATACTTGGCCACGAGTAGTTCTGTACGGTAAGAAAGACGTAACAGAGACCGTAGCTAATGGTTGCACTCATCAGCGCAGCGAGTAGCTCCACGCGCACACCAAACGGGAGTGTCTGTAAGAGCAGTGGCGGCGTGGCCGGTCGCAGATTGAGGATGCTGATGAGCAACTGAAAACTTACAAACACAACAAACGTGAAGAGACCACTGCCCAGACCTGGGGTCCACCAGCGGTACAGGTAGAGGCCAACGATGATCAGGGCCGGTAACGGATCGGGCCATGCCGCCGGTAGTGAGCGGATCGGATCAAAGGGTATCGCGAGGGCTGCGATGAGCGATCCGAGGCCGGGCACTGTCTGGAGTGTGTAGATCAAGCGCCACACCGGATCGAGCCAGGTACTCAGTTGACCCGCCAGCAGCGCCAGAATATACAATGGGTTGCGCTGCTGCCACCAAAGCCATCCCGCCGCAGCGTAGAATACAAGGGTTATGATAAGCGCGAACAGAACTCCCACTCCTTGCACGCCATCACCCAACGGCGCACGCTACTACACCCAACGATATTCACGTACCTGACCATCCTCAATCGTGAAGAGTTGGTCGGTTAAGCCATTGTCACGCTGAGCAGCATCGAGCTGAATCTGGTGCGCAACGCTGGTCAGAATGCTTTCGTCGGCATCACTGAAGGCGATGAGAAAATCGCGATTGGGAATGCCGATCACCATTGTTCCCGGAAAGTGGGGTTGCCAGCTTGCCAGGAGATTGGGCAGTAAGATGCGAGTAGCATCATACCCATCTTGCGAATTGGCGATAATCAGGCGCTGTGCCCCTTCTCCGGTCACCAGAAACCTGGCCCGCTCCTGAGTGCGGGCAGCCAGGTTGGTCAGGGCTTGCTCGTGAAGCACATGCTCGCCAATTCCCCACCGTTCAAGATGCCGTTCGTTGATATACGCCACCGTCTGCGGTTCGTCGATGACGTAGGTGATGATGAGATCGGCAAGAAATGGACGATACGCCAGCATCGGCAATTTTTTCTCGAAGACAGCGTTGAGTAGCACAATCGGCTTGAGCATGGGGAGAATGCGCAGCGCTACTTCACTAAATGTTTTTGCTTCACGAGCAGGTACCTGTTCATACAGGACACGGAGCAGCGTCGCATACACCAGATCAAAGTGCTCTGGAGCCTGTGTGTAGGCATTGTAAAAGGGTTTTATGTCGATCCGCAACCGACGCTGACCGGCGCGCACCTGGATCACTTCCCCTTCACGACCGAGAAAGTCGATGGCAGGTTCGGCCTGCAACCGTTGTTCGACTTCGATCACAAATTCAGCACAACTTAGCGGAGACTGCCCGCTCATAGGTCGCTATCCTTTATATTGATCACATCGAGGCTATGCTGCCAGGTTTCACGCAGGGTTGTTACCGGTACGTTGATCAGAGATCGTTCCTGCCACTCGACCCGTAACGCCGGTGTACCAGTCACTACACCTAAGCGCACGAGCGGCAGGCCGGCGAACATGGCCTCGAACGCTACTGTATGAACTGGATCAACTGCAATTAAGAATCGGCTTGGGGTTTCACTAAACAGGGCAGTGATCGGATCGACATCCAGCTTATCGAGCACGAGATGCAGACCCAGTTCACCGGCAATCGCCATCTCGGCAGCGGCTACTGCCAGGCCACCTTCGCTGAGATCGTGGCAGGTGCGCACCAGGCCGGCGCGGATGGCCTGATGCAAAGTACGGAACGTCGTGCGTGCCGCCACCAGATCAACTTTTGGTAAGGCGCCAACATCGTCGATCATACCGACTGCCGCCAGATGACTGCCGGCAAATTCAGATCGGGTGGCACCGAGGAGGTAGATGACATCGCCGGGCTGCTTCACGTCCATTGTGACGCACTGTCGGATGTCCGGCACCTCGGCCAGCGCCGAGATCAGGAGAGTCGGTGGGATGGCAACCCGGCGGCCTTCAGCGTCACGATATTCGTTGTTGAGCGAGTCTTTCCCGCTGATGAAGGGAGTACCGAACGCAACGGCACCGTCGTAGCAGGCAGCGGCTGCCCGTACCAGACCGGCCATGCGATCAGGTTGCTTTGGATCGCCCCAGCAGAAGTTATCGAGAATGGCCGTCCGGTCAGGATCGCCCCCCACTGCGACAACATTACGCAGCGCCTCATCAATTGCGGCCAGGGCCATCCAGTAGGGATCGTGCCGTCCGTAGCGCGGGCAGATGCCAAAGCCTAACGCCAGCCCGACTGTCTCAGCAGGGAGAGGTTGCAGAACGGTCGCATCGGAAGGCCCGGCCAGGCTGGCACCAACCAGCGGTTTGACAACCGTACCACCACCGACTTCGTGATCGTAGGTGCGGATGATACGCTCCTTGGAGGCGATTGAAGGATGGGCGAGGAGGGCCAGCAGGGCCTGCTCTGGATCGACGTTGGTCAGGTGTGGTGATTGACGCAACGCCGGTGAAGGCTGCCATTCGGCATTCAGCACCCGCTGGGGGCGGCCTTCGTGGAGGAAGTGCATGTCGAGATCGACAACTGCCAGATCGCGGTAGAAAACGCGCAGCCGCTTATCGTCGGTGAAGCGGCCAATCGGGGTCGCCTCCACCTCCTCAGCCGTACACAGCGTGAGCAGAGCGATCAGGCGGTCGGGCGGTACTGCCAGCACCATCCGCTCTTGTGCCTCGGAAAGCCAGATTTCCCACGGTTGCAAACCGGCATACTTGCAGGGAACGTGTTCGAGATGCACTTCGGCACCCAGTTCAGCCCCCATTTCACCAACTGCGGACGATAAGCCACCGGCACCACAATCGGTAATTGCCGAATAGAGACCGGCATCACGTGCCTGCAAGAGCACGTCGAGCATTTTCTTCTCGGTGATTGGGTCACCGATCTGTACCGCACTGCCCACCTCACTGGCAGTCGTGTGCGTCAGTTCGATGCTGGAGAAGGTTGCACCGTGAATCCCATCACGCCCGGTGCGGCCACCCATAACCACAATAATGTCTCCCGGACGCACGTTTCGCGGGTGGAGACCACGCGGGGCGAGGCCAACGGTGCCACAGTAGACCAATGGATTGGCGGTATAGCCGGGATCGAACAGCACTGCACCGCCGACAGTCGGAATACCGAGTTTATTTCCGTAGTCACGAATCCCGGCGACCACCCCGCTGGCGATCCGGCGCGGATGGAGCACGCCTGCCGGTGGCGGCGGTGCGTCGGGCATACCGAAACAGAGCACGTCAATATTGGCAATCGGGCGTGCCGAAACCCCCAGCACATCGCGGATGACGCCCCCCACACCGGTATTCGCGCCACCAAATGGTTCGAGGGCGCTGGGATGGTTGTGGGTCTCGACCTTGTACGAAACCTCGTGACGATCCCCAAAGGCCAGAATGCCGGCGTTATCAACAAAGGCACTCAACACCCATTCATCCTGACGCCCAGAGAGCACCTCTTGGGTTGCCCGCATCAGAAAGGTGCGGATGAGGCTATCGATGGTGCAGTTGCCGGCGGCAAGTCGGGCGAGCATCGGATAGTGCTCGCTGTCAACCGATAGATCTTCTGGTGGTTGTGAATACTGTACGCGGGCTTTGAACGTCTTATGGGAACAATGTTCACTCCAGGTCTGGGCGATAGTCTCAAGTTCACCATCGGTTGGGTCACGGCCCTGGGCAACAAAATAGGCTTGAATCGCACGCATCTCGGCCAGATCTAGCGCCAGCACACCACGTTGACTGATCGCCATCAGCTCAGCATCATCGGCAGTACGAAGAGGAACCATCGCCACGAGCGGAGTTGTGGGATGTGGCTCGGCGACCAGTAGTGCATAAAAAGCAGCCCGTGCTGTCGCCTGGTCACCAGGATGGTAGGTAATAGTGGTTTGGACAATATCAATCGCGAGATCCGCTGCTGCCTGTGCGGGATCGGTCGTCGCAGGCAGAATATACCGGCGCAATGAGCGGGCATGTTCCAGATTGCGTATACCCAACCGACGCGCACCTTCAACCACACTCTCACCTTCACTATCGGTTACACCGGGACGATACGCAACTTCAATCACTAACGCATCAGTTGGCGGTAGAAACGGATCGGTAAGCGCCTGACCGTCTTCTACAACTTGCCAGTGTACCTGTTGCACCACTGGATCGTGTAAGAGTTGATCGGCTAACGACGTGACTGCTGATGGCGTAAGTTCAGCACCGGCCAGCAGATAGAGCTGCTGTGGTGATCTGATAGCAGATGACGCCACCGTAACCAGATAGAGTGGCATAACTTCTCCAGCGTCGTGTCATGTGAACGCGCAATGTCCCGCATCGGTAACTTTCGCGCATCTCTATCGTTTATAATCTTGAGTATACCATCTTCTCTCGCCTGTTTTGCAACATGGAGAACGCTATGCTGGATATGCGGCGGACAATCTTCACGCTGATTGGTCTGCTCCTGACATTGATACCCGCCAGCGCAATCGCCCAACCGACGGCCAGTCTGAGCGGGATTATTACCTATCGTGAGCAGATTACCCTGCCTACCGATGCACTAGTAACGCTTCAGATTGCTGAGGTGACACCACAGGGGACCGGTGGGCGGGTAGTGGTTGAACAGACCTTCACGACAAATGGCGCTCAACCACCGTTTCGCTTCAATCTGGCCTACAATCCGGCACTG
Organism: Chloroflexus sp.; assembly: GCF_034432675.1. Taxonomy (GTDB): domain Bacteria; phylum Chloroflexota; class Chloroflexia; order Chloroflexales; family Chloroflexaceae; genus Chloroflexus. Next base: position 15,693 of record NZ_DAOUBI010000202.1, read on the forward strand.
ATCGACGCAGGACGAGTCTATACGCTGCAAGGTCGGATTCAATCCGGCGGACGCACGCTGTTCTCTACTAATACCCTCATTCCGGTCATTACCGGCAATGCTCCGCGTACCGATATTCAGGTGGTGATGGCGGCGACTGCCAGTACCAGCCTACCTGCCGCCGGCAGCGAATTGTGGCTGATCGGCGTAGCACTGGGGCTAGGGTGTATCGGTGGCATCGTGCATGGCATCCGCCGCAGGATACGATGATGCGCAGAGGGTCACGGTTCCCAGACAATGAGCGCGGCATGCGGCATATTGCTATCACGAATATGGTTGTAGATAATGCCGCGCACCGTAAACCCATTCCGTAACTGAGGGGTGAGGGTCGGATCGGTCAAACGCCCTGCCACAACTGCATCCACATACTCTTCGACCGTCATCTGGTCACGATAGGCAGCGTAGCCGGGCAGCATACCACCGGCGACCATACCTTTCAGGCCGAGACGTCGAATGAGTGCTTTGCGCGCATCGTACAACATCCGGCTGATACCGCGTCCCCGGTAATCGGGGTGCACACTCATATCGGCGCCATACAGCCATTCACCTGCCGGATCGTGGTTGCCAAAATTGCCGTGATCGACGATCTCTTCAAACGTGTGGTGATGAAAGACTTTTTCACCGCTGATACGGAAGGTGCTACTCTGCCCAACGACGCGATCACTATCGAGAGCCACGTGTTGCCCTTCGGGAAAAAGGCGTAAATGATTAGCAAAGTTCTCGGCGTCAAAGTGATCATCTGGATGCAGGTGAGGAAAGCAGACTTGTTGGTGAATAACTAGCTGCGGAATATGTTCAGGTCTGGTCTGAACAACGACAATTGTCATGATCTATTCTCCTTTGGAATAAGGCAACACGTGACAGCGGCGAGCGCGCAGGATTACTGCACGCTCATCCTTCACGACTGCCGCAATGCTATTCAGTGGCGCATTGCCCCTATCAGCACCTCTAGCCCTTCATCAAGCTGATCATCGGTGATAACAAGTGGTACCAGCAAGCGGATACAATTCGCATACAGACCGGCCCGCATCGCCAGCACACCCCGTTCAAGCGCACGCCCCAGGATCGCCAGCACCTCTTCGGCGGCGGCTGGCGTGCGTTTGCGGCGATCCTTGACCAGCTCGATCCCGATCATTGCCCCCAGACCACGAACATCACCAACCAGTGGCTCGAGTGAATCATCGGCCAGTACTGGTTCAAATCTAGCCCGAATCTGTTGGCCGATCACCTTTGCCCGTTCCAGCAAGTGCTCACGTTCAATCAGATCGATTGTAGCCAGCGCTGCGACACAGGCGAGCGGATTGCCGCCGTAGGTACCACCGACACCGCCGTAATGAGCGCAATCCATAATGCGGGCACGACCAATCGTGGCCGCCAGAGGCATACCGGCAGCGATGCTCTTGGCCGCTACGATAATGTCGGGTTCAACCCCAAATTGCTCAATCGCGAAGAGAGTACCGGTACGGCCAAAACCACTCTGCACTTCATCGATAATCAACAGTGAGCCGTTGCGCGTGCAGAATTCGCGTAAGCGCCGCATAAATTCGACCGGCACCGGGATAAAGCCACCTTCACCCTGCACCGGTTCAATCAAGACCGCAGCCACCGTTTCGGGATCGACACCGGCAATCTGCATGCGTTCAAATGCGGCCCAGCACTGTTCAACTGCCTCCGCTTCACTCAGGCCCATCCGGTAAGCGTAAGGAAAAGGTGCGCGGTAAACCTCAGGGGCAAACGGGCCGAATTTCTTTTTGAAGTAGGTGCGGGAAGTGAGCGAAAGCGTGAGCAGCGTTCGCCCGTGGTACGCGCCATCGAACACGATAATGGCCGGTCGACCGGTCGCAGCGCGGGCAAATTTAATCGCATTTTCCACCCCTTCGGCGCCCGAATTCGATAGCAACGTCTTGCACGGCTCGCTGATGGGTACCAGCGCATTTAACCGCTCGCAAAGGGCGACATACGGTTCGTAGGTGCCAACTAACGCCGAAAGGTGGATCAACTGTTCGGCCTGAGCCTGAATCGCCTGAACCACTTCGGGAGGACAGTGGCCGACGGCGAGCGTTCCAATCCCACTGACAAAATCGATCAGGGTATTGCCATCAACATCGGTCACCAGCGCACCCTGGCCGGAGGCAATCGCTATCGGCGTTGCCCGCCCCAAACCGGCAACCACCGCCGCATCACGCCGCGCCAGTAATGCACGCGAACGCGGGCCGGGTATTTCAGTGACAAGACGAATGTGGCGTACAGCAGGCGCAGTCATGATGGTCACTCCTTTGTGTATTTGCTGCCACAACTGATACCAGTCATTATAATACGAAATGCTGATGGTTGGCGAACTGGGGAAACAGGAGAGCGCATTCCAGGCCCATACGAGAGGCGATCAGCGAAGATGCGGAACGCGGATACACGCAAATGGCGCGGATCGGCGCGGATGGGGGGCGCGAGGCGTTGCGCTATCCACGAGTATCCGCCCAAGCCGTGTTGTTCCGGGTGCATCC
>NZ_DAOUBI010000203.1:0-28458 GCF_034432675.1 Chloroflexus sp.
CAGTTTGACCGTGAATGAAGGTGACACGGCAACCTACACGGTGCGGCTGGGTAGCCAACCGACAGCGGATGTCACCGTCACCATTGACGGCCAGGGTCAGATTGAGTTTAGTGGTCAACCGACCATCACCCTGACCTTCACAGCGGCTAACTGGAATGTTGACCAAGCTGTCACCTTCACCGTCATTGATGATCCAAATGACGAGTCACCGGCAGGTAACACCTATGCCGTGACAATAAGCCATGTTGCCGGTTCTACCGATCCGGTGTACAACGCACTCGCACCGGCACCGCTGACGCTAACCATCACCGAAACTGAAAGCGCCGGTCTCGTCATAACGCCTGCGACACTCACGGTAGCCGAGGGCGGGCCAGCGACGACCTACACTGTGGTGCTGACCAGTGAGCCGATTGCGAACGTCACCGTCACCATCGACGGCCAGGGCCAGGTGACGCTGGATGGGCAGGCAACGCTCACCCTTACCTTCTCGCCGGGCAACTGGAATATACCGCAGGCCGTCAGTGTCCAGGCCATTGACGACCTGATTGACGAGACGTCGACCGGGACAACCTACGATGTGACCCTGCTCCACATCCTGGGAGGCGGTGATCCTGTCTACGCCAGCCTGCCATCGACACCACTCACAGTGACGATTGGGGAGAACGATATTGCCGGCGTCGTGATTGATCCCACTACCCTCACCGTAGCCGAGGGCGGGCCGGCAGCGACCTACACGGTAGTGCTGACCAGCCAACCGACTGCGAATGTCACCGTCACCATCGACGGCCAGGGTCAGGTGACACTGAATGGGCAGGCAACGTTCACCCTCACCTTCACGCCGGCTAATTGGAACATACCACAGATCATCACAATTCAGGCGATTGACGACCTGATTGACGAGACCCTGACCGGAACAACCTACGATGTGACCCTGCTCCACATCCTGGGAGGCGGTGATCCTGTCTACGCCAGCCTGCCGGCGGCACCGCTCACGGTGACGATTGGGGAGAACGATACTGCCGGCGTCGTGATCGATCCCACGACACTCACGGTGGCCGAGGGTGGGCCGGCAGCGACCTACACCGTGGTGCTGACCAGCCAGCCGACTGCGAATGTCACCGTCACCGTGGACGGTCAGGGCCAGGTGACGCTGGATGGGCAGGCAACGCTCACCCTCACCTTCTCGCCGGGCAACTGGAATACGGCGCAGACCGTCAATGTCGAGGCAATTGACGACCAGATCGACGAGACGCCAGGGATCAGCTACGACGTTACGCTGCTCAATGTGCTGGCTGGAGGTGATCCGGTTTACACCAGCCTGCCGGCGGTACCACTCACGGTGACGATTATCGAGAACGACACTGCCGGTCTGAACTTTAGCCCGACCAGCCTGACGATTACTGAAGGTATTGTGGGGACGTATGAGGTGAGCCTGACCAGCGAACCGCTTGCGCCGGTTACTGTCGTTATTGACGGTGCAGGATTGTTGCAGGTGAATGGTGGAGCAACGGCAACGCTGATCTTCGACGATTCTAACTGGAACAACCCTCAGACCGTCAGCGTGCTGGAACCGAATGTCGATCAGATTGCCCAACCACCACGCAACCGCACCATCACCCACGCCACAACCAGCGTAGACCCGGCATACAGTGGGTTGAGCGGTATCATCCTGGCGGTGACCGTAAATGATGATGATATTCCGGATATTGTGATCAGCGCCACTACCCTCACCGTTACCGAGGGGGGTAGTGTGAATTACAGCGTTGCGCTGGCAACCCAGCCCACAGCCAACGTCACCGTCACCATCGACGGCCAGGGTCAGGTAACCTTGAACGGACAGGCGATCCTGAACCTGACCTTTACGCCGGCAACCTGGAACACGCCGCAACCTGTCACTATCGCTGTACCGGAAGACGCCATTGCTGAAGCGACCCAAACGATTGCAATCACCCATTTGGCAAGCAGCAGCGATCCGTTCTACGATGGACTGAGCGGGCCTGCGCTTGATCTCACCATCACCGACAACGACACCGCAGGGTTCGTTGTCACAGTCCCACCGGCGCCGTTGATTGTCTCGGAAAATGGCGACAGTATCGAGTTAAGACTGCGCCTCACCAGCCAGCCGACAGCACCGGTGCAGGTCAATATCTCGGTTAGCGACCCAACCGAGGGCAGCGTCACCCCGACGAGTATCATCTTTGACAATACAAACTGGAATATCGACGCAATACTGACGGTCACCGGCGTAGACGATCTGCTGGAAGATGGACATCAACCGTTTACCGTCCAGCTTGCGCCGGCGATAAGCAGCGATCCCTTCTACAACGGCCTGCCGCCTACTCCGAACAGTGTAAACGTCCTCAACCGCGACAATGAGCCGGTGCGGATTAGCATCGACGATGTGACACGGTTTGAAGGTGATAGCGGTGTAACAAACAGTATCTTTATCGTGCGCATCAATCGGGTGTCGGATCGGGATATCTTGTTCGATTACACAACCACTGATGGCACTGCCCTCGCTATCCTGGATTACGGTGCTTCAGCCGGCACTCTCACCATTCCTGCCGGTTCACTCCAGGTCACATTACCGGTAGGCGTAATTGGCGATACGCTGGCTGAAGACGATGAGTTTTTCACCGTCAACCTGAGCAACCCACGGGCTACCCTGCCTGGACAGCCATCCACCATCGTGACCGATGAGACGGTCGTCATCAGTGATGGGATAGGCGTGGGCATCATTCGTGATGATGATCCTCCGGCACTACGCTTTGCCACCGGTGATGTTGTCGTTAACGAGAATGCCGGCCTGGTGACACTAACCGTCACCCTGAGCCGGGCAGCCACTGTACCGGTGAGCGTTGACTACGCAACCATAACCGGCGGAACGGCCCAGCCAGGTGATGGCTCAGCACCAACGCACGACTATGTACCGGTAAGTGGCACTCTGAACTTTGCGGTAGGAGAAACGAGTCGAACCTTCATGATCCAGATACTGAACAATGCGAGTAGCGATCAGCCGTTCGAGACGATTCTGGTGAGCCTGAGCAATCCAACCGGTGCGACATTGGGAGATCCGTCTACTGCAACCGTAACCATCGTTGATGCGGCACCGGTATTGCTGACTCAAGACCCAACGGCACTGCAAACCGCCGGCCCTAACTACACAACTTACAGCTGGAACTTCTACGGCACAAATGGGGGTATATCTATCATCCGCATTGACGTACCTTGCGGCGTGAGCGGCCAGTTGGCGGTTGAATTGCTCAGCCCGTCGATCAACCCAGCCGCCAATTTCATCGATGCTATTCGAGGCGCAGCGGAAAGTACTACCTTTGCCCTGTATCGTATGCCGGTTGGCTGGCAGGCCGGTGATGGCTATCCACCAACTGTTGGTACCCTGGTCACCAGTGCCACCTATCCCCCAAACACCGGCGATGCCACGACCTGGGTTGCCCTGCCGGGTATCCCCAGCACAACCCCATGTGGAGTCTACCTACTCGTCGCGAGTGTTCCAGATAATGACACGAATGGATGGGCAGTGCGCAGTGGCTGGAGTGGCAGCAGTGTGCCTACCGTCGACTTAGATGGGATACCGGGAAGTGGCGACGAGATTGTACAGAGTATTGTACGCCAGACCCTACGCCATCCACCGGGAACACCGTTCTGTACCACCTTCTTCCAGTATGTGGCACCGGGGCAGAGCAGTGTCGCTTTCCACAACTTTGATTTGAACGATGTTGGTAGTGCCTGGGTACGCTACTATCCACCCGGATCGGTCTACGATCCCACCGCTCAGAGTGGGGGGATTGCAGGCACTGCTTCGGCTGATGGACAGTGGAACAACGGTACAGCTACGACCCGTGGTGGTGACGTTATCCTTTCACCACAGCCGGGTTGGTGGCGTATTGTGACCTGTACGAATAGCGCTACAAGCGAGAACCACTTCATTCAGGAAGGGCAAACTGGCATACCCCTTTACCTGAATATCCCACCCACACCTGATGTAGTGTTGCAGGCATCATCGGTATCTTCGGTATCAACCGGAAATACGTTCAATCTGGCTGTTGACTATACCAATCGGGCAAGTGGGATCACCGCCGGTGCAGCCCGCAACTTCCAGATCACGATCACCTTGCCGAATGGGATCAGCTTTGGTAGCGGTGCATGTGCAGGAACCCCCGGTACGTGCACCATTAGCGGTCAGACGATGACCATTAATGTTGGCTTGCTGGCAGCAGGTTCGAGCAACATCTTCAGTATACCGCTGGTTGCCGGTGCAAATCCGGTGGGGTCAAGCCCGATTGCGGTACAGGCCACTGCTACCGACCAGAGTGGTCATCCGTATCAACGGCAAGACTATGTGATCGTGCGGATTGTACCGTGATGGCAGGGGCTGGATTAGGGGCCGTAATGTCGTAAAGCGTGGGTTGCAACCTGTTCATCATCAGGCGAGCTAACGCCTCACCCAACCTTATGCAACCATCTCCAGAACTATGTAAGTGCATGAGCGACAGCCACGCTCTGCAGGTAGCCGCTACATCCGCGAAAATCCTTGGGGATCATCTGCAGAACACGGATGCACGCGGGCTGACGGATATACGCAGATGGGCTATCTGCATTGGATATCCTTACCTGACGATACCCGTCGGGATGCTATGGATTGAGATAGATTGCAAACTCACCTGGCTTCATTCGGGCTGAAGCCCTGTTGCACGCCAGGAAAGTCGCCACGGAGCCATGAAATCTTGACTGACAATATGCACCATGTGGGTGCGTAAGTACTGGAGCACTGTCAGGTGTTACCAGTCATCACCGGCGCACGAATTGGTTCACCGGCAGTTGCGCTCAGGGGCAGCGCCGGGATGAGGAATGATGCGCAAGAGGCGGTGGTACTGCGTCCAGTGGTGGTACGCGACACACCTGCGCTGAGGGCGAGAACTCCCGGTGCAGGATGGTGCTTACTGTCGCGTGCTGGGTGATACACTGCTGGCATCGGGCACAGCACGCTAGCTCAGGTAGTGAAGTGCGCCGGAGGCGTGCGCTCCCAGGGCAAAGTCAACGCGAGCGGGGGCGGGTGGTGAGTTCGCCTCCGGCGTTCGCTCCCAGAGGATGCAGACATGACCCCACCCGCACCCACTGGCTATGCATTACTCACATGTCACGCTGCATTAGGTCGGGCTGCAAGTGCTCTCCGTGGCGCAGGCTTCCAGCCTGCGTGGAGGTATTCCTCTCAACCGCCGTCAGGTACTGGCCGTGGCCGCTGGTACGCAGGCACGAATCTCTTGCAACATAACCGTCTATGCGCAGGGATCGCATGCATGCCTGACCGACTCGATGATCGGCACGAGCACATTGAACACCCTCGTGACCAGGATGGATAACGGTATGCCACGCGCCGGATCGTGAGTACGGCTGGCGCGGCAGCATGGCTGCCGCACTCCAAACTGTGCGACACGCGCATAACAAGCGGGTACGGCAATCCATCCAGCCCAGCACGTGCCGGCACGGCTGGAGCGGTGTGCTACCACCGGGCCAGTGGTCCACAACAGCACCCATGGTGATCATGCCTGCTGATACGCACGTGGTTGACACCAGTTATGGGTAATGCATACCCGCGGGGGGCGGGAACCGCCGGTGCTGGATGGCACATGCTGTCGCGTCCTGGATGATACACTGCTGGCAGCAGGTACAGCACGTTGTTGCAAGGGCTGAAGCACACCTCCGGCACCCGCTCCCAGGATGTCTGCCGGCGCTGGCGCACCGCGATGGATCGCTCAGGGGATCAGATGAGGGTAACGTGTAGATAGCGTGCGATGACGTTTACGACACCAGATTTGATACGAGAACTCTTCTATGTGACGACTGCAAAGGTTGCCTGACAGGTATTCCCGTATCGCGAACTGACATTACTCTGCGAATTACCGCGCGTTGGATCGATAGCTTACCCACAAAGGCGTTCCAGTTTACGCTCCCGATTTGTAGACAATCTCCCCATCAGGGTGGTACGATAGAGCACAGCGCATATCTTATGACTGCAACAGGAGAACAAACCGATGTTTCCACTTGTTACCATTGCCGGTGAGCCATTTGAGCGTGGTCAACAGTACGGAGCAGCAACGGCAGCACTCATTCGCCACGGCATTGCCAGCTATGCCCGCTTGTTTGCGTATCGGCGCGGAATGGATTGGGACGCGGTTCAGCAGGCAGCTCTGGCTTATGAACCACTGTTGCATGATGTAGCACCTGATTTACTAACCGAGATGCGAGGGATTGCAGTGGGTGCCGGACGCACTCTGGCTGAGATCATTGCGTTGAATGCGCGTACCGAATTGCTGGCCGGTGTCGGGGTTGGTTTTCATCATCCTGAAGCAGCGGCTGCGCTGGCCCGCAATCGAGCGGCGGGGGTTCCCCAACATCAAGAGCAACTACCAGCAACACCGGCGACCGGCAGTGATGATGGTGAATGCACCACCGCTGCGGCTAGCCCACCGGCCACCGCAAATGGTCGCGTCTGGCTAGCCCAAACCTGGGACTGGCAGGGTGATCAGCGCGCCGCCTGTGTCTTGTTGCGCGTGAGCGGCCCTGACACACCTACACTGCTGACGCTCACCGAAGCAGGGATGGTAGCGAAAATTGGTCTCAATGAAGCCGGGATTGCTGTTGGCCTTAATCTGCTCCGTTCACGCACTGACGGTCAACAGCAAGGAATGCCGGTTCACGTCCTGTTGCGGCAGATGCTACAGTCAACTGATACCGTAACAGTGCGCCGTCTGGCAAGACACATCCCGGCAGCCGGTTCATCGTGTATTACGCTGGCCAGTGCCGATGGCGAACTGGTAGCACTAGAATTAACCCCTACCGGTATTGCCGAAATACCCGCTCAGGAAGGACTGCTGGCGCACGCCAATCACTGCCTCGACGGAGGAACTGCCGCCGGTGAATGCCCGTTGGAACCAACCTCAACGACGAAAGAACGGTATGGACGAGCGTGGGAACTTTTGCACACTGCGGCAGGCCAGATTGATCTGGATGTATTACAGGCAATTCTTTGCGATCACGACGGTGCGCCCCGCTGTATTTGCCGACACCCCGATCCGTGCGTGGCAGCGGTTGATCGCAACGAGAGCGTTTGTGGTATCGTCATTGATCTTCACGGGCGTACAATGCACGTTGCCGCGAATATTCCCTGTCAGGCGCCGTTTGTGCCGTTCATGCTTTGAGGAGGTAGGAGATAGGAGATAGGAAGTGAGAAAGTAGGGGGAAGCTGCAATCTGTGCGGCACGGGTGTTAGGGGGCGTCGCAGGTAGTGAAGCGAGCCGGAGGCGTACGATCCCAGGATGGCTGTTGAGGCTTCCCACGACGATGGATCGCTCAAGCATGCGTGAGAGTCAGAGATACTGCGGGCAGTAGTGGATGCAACACGCCCCCACCCACACCTGCCACCAGTGCCGGATGGTCCTCGCTGTCGCTCGCTGATGCAGCGGTGCGCTACGCCGTTGGTAGAGGGGACACACGGTGCGTTGCAGATGGTGAAGCGAGGGAGGCGCGCTCTCAAGATGGCTGCCAGGGTGGACGCACCACGATGGATCGCTTAAGGGTGGAGCGTGACGGTAGATTGTTGGTCACGATTTTTATCAAACTCGGTTTGATATGCCACCTACTGTGTAAGGCAACACCCGTTACCTTTACATCGCATACCTCGTACCGGTGCACGATAGCAGCTGATCGACAATCTGGAGCAGCCTTTCAGGTACGGAGCAAAGCAGGGTTTGCAAGTATGGCTTCTACTCTTCATAACAAACGTGGTGGGCAAAAGGCAGGAAAATCACCTGGCGTAGTGTTCTATTCCTGAAGATGAGGCAACTGACAGAGGTTCGGCAACCGTTCATACCTGTCGGCAATCGCTCGTGATTGATGATACAATAGATGGCGATTATCGGCTATCGTCTATCGGCAACAGGTATTGCCAGTCGCACCTCGGATGAGGGCCGAAGCAACCGACGGCACATGCTACCAGGGACAACTCATGAGCGAACCAACCATTCTGGAACAGATATTAGCCCACAAACGAGTGGAAGTACGTCGTCAACAAGCCAAAATCCCCCTTGCTGCCCTGCAAGAACGTATTCGGCATGCGCCACCGATTCGTGATTTCGCCGCTGCACTGCGCCGGACACCGGCAACTGCCCTCATTGCCGAGATCAAGAAGGCCTCACCCAGTCGTGGTGTGTTGCTGACCAACTTCGACCATCTGGCCCTGGCCCGTACCTACGTGACCAACGGCGCGGCGGCATTGTCGGTATTGACCGATCAGCGGTTCTTCCAGGGGAGCCTGACCTACCTGGCCGGTATTCGTGCGCTGCCCGCCATTCAGGCAGCAGGCACACCCTTGCTGCGGAAAGATTTCATCATCGATCCGTACCAGGTCTATGAAGCTCGCGCCTACGGTGCTGACGCCATTTTGTTAATTGTGGCTGCACTCGATGATCAGACACTGGCTGAACTTTTCACCCTGACCTATGAACTGGGAATGCATGCCCTGGTAGAGGTACACACTGTGGCTGAGTTGGAACGAGCACTACGCATCCAACCACCAATCATTGGAGTGAACAACCGTGATCTGCACCGATTCGTGACTGATCGCACGACAACCCGGAACGTAGCAGATCATCTGCCGTCAGGAACGCAACGGCCACTGCTGGTCAGTGAGAGCGGTATTTTTACCCCCGACCACGTCGCCGAGGTGCGGGGCTACGGTGCCGACGCGATCCTGGTCGGAGAGGCATTAGTGACAGCACCGGATATTGGGCTTCAGGTGCGAATGCTAGCGACCGCATAACAGCAAGGAGTGTTTACTGTGCGACGATGTCCTGCCTGTGGGTACCCTGTTACCGGTACAGAACGATTTTGTCCGGCTTGTGGTCAGGAATTGTCTGCAATTGAGAACAGATTAGCACCGGTTATCGACACAACGACCCCGCTCATGCCGGCCCAAAACAGCCGAATGGCCGTTGCCAGTCTCATCTGTGGAGTGATGACCTGGATTCTCTTTTTTGTCCCGTTATTCCTGGCAATTCCGGCTATCATTTGCGGCCACCTAGGGCACAGAGCAGTTCAGCGCGGGAACGGCATCATCACCGGTAGGGAGATTGCTTTGATCGGAATGGCGTTAGGATATGCGCATCTCGTGCTCACCGGGCTGGCACTGTGCGTACTTCTGGTCGTCCTGGTGGTAACAGTATAAATGCAACGGCGAGGCATAGCTCTATCTCACCACAAGGGCATAGGCTGCACGAAGGCCGATCACACATATTGCCAGTCGACAATCCGATACTATTCCCCATAAACAACGAGTGCGGAAGGACTGCTTCCGCACTCCATGTGATCGCCTGCTAGTAAGGAGCACGCTGCTCCGAGCTAACGGTTGGTGTTAGCCAAGTTCGGGAATTATCACACCATAATTTCCATCACGCCGCCGATACAACACGCTGACCTGCATCGTTTCGGCATCCTGGAAGACGAAGAAATTGTGACCAAGCAATTCCATCTGCTCAATCGCATCATCAACGAACATTGGGCGGAGACGGAACGTTTTGGTGCGAATCACCCTGGACTCTACTCCAACCTCAGTTGGTGTAGCAAGAGCTGCCGCTTCTGCCTCGGCAATAGCAACCTCTTCCGCCGGGGTCAGTCCATTAGGAGCACGCCGCTGTTCACGGCTTCGCCGCCAATACTTGTCTTTGTAGCGCGCAATCTGACGTTGAAGCACCTCCTGTACTTCATCAATCGCGGCATAGAGGTCGGATGCGCGCTCTTCGGCACGCAGGATCACGCCGTGCTCGGCAACCAGTGTCGTCTGCACACGATAGATTTCACCGACATTGCGTTGTTGTTCGTGTTGGACTTCGACGGTGATACTGGTAATGCCGTGAAGGTAGCGCTCAAGTTTAGAGAGTTTCTCTTCAATGTGTGCCCGCTGACGATCCGAGATTTTGCCGTTGCGGCTCTTGATGGTCAGTTCCATCGGTTTCCTCCATCCGCTGTTGCCCACCTAACAGGGGGCGGGGCGATAAAAAACAACCCGGCCCCCGCCATCGAGCACGGCAAGGACCGAGCTATTTCTCAAAAGGCAATAGTTTGCGAAATTGTTAGGCCGACCTGAAGGGTCATAGTGCCTCGCTTCCAGCAGAAACGCTACTACGATGTAGCACCAATGTCGCAGCCTTTCTCGTATTCTACAACGCCACCAGCCGTCACGCAAGACACGAACGGTAAGAAACTGTCTACCAATGCGATATATTTACTCACACCACCAGCTCCATCCCTTCTGCGGCAGCGATCAATTGCAGCGAGCTACCTTGCGCAGCTAACATCTGCCGGAAGTGATCGACAATCGCATCAAGTGCATCATCGGTGCGCGTCGGGGCGTGATGAAACAGCAACAGGCGCTCAACGTTAGCAGCTCTGGCCATCTCAATAGCATCTTCGATCCGACTATGGCCATAATCCTCTACCTGCTCATCCCGCAAATAGGGAGCACTGTGAATAAGAACATTTGCACGCTTGGCAAAAGCAATTGCGGCTTCACGAATGCCAGGTTCACTATAGCGGACATCAGTAATGTAGACCAGGGCCCGCCCTCTTTCCTCCAGGCAGTAAGCCCAGATTGGGGAATGGGGGCGATGCGATAGGGGCATTGCCCGAATAGTGAGTTGACCAACCATAAACGGTTTAGTTGAGATGGGGGTAAATCGATGGGTAGCACCGATATGAGCTAGTCCAAACACAGGTGAATAGACTGGCGAGAGCATCCCATCGTAAACCATCTGTAGGGAACCACGAGTACTATCGGGGCCGTAGATATCGAGACGATTACCGGGAATATGAACAACGCCGGGGAAAGGCAGGCCAAGGATATGATCCCAATAGGTATGGCTGATCAACAGAGTCAGCGTACCGCGACCACGCCCAAATTCACCCTGCATCAACTCATCACCCAGCATGCAGAAGCCAGTTCCAGTATCAAGAACAATGAGTTCACCGTACTCACCGGTAACTAAGGTACAACAGGTATTACCGCCATAGCGCAACATCGCTGCATTCGGCGTCGGTACATACCCGCGTACACCCCAGAAACGAACCTTCATGGCTTCCTCGCTAACTCCATACCCTCGAAGGCAGCAGAAACGATCAATCCCGGTGCTGCTGCTACCTGCTGCTCGGCAACGATCTGATCTAACTCAGCATCGGTGCGGTGAGGGTCATGGTGGAACAAGATCAACTGTTGAACCTGTGCTGCTTCAGCAATCTCACGTGCCTGTGAAGCGCTACTATGACCCCAATGAGGAAAACGGGCATATTGGACATCGGTAAACTGCGCATCGTAAATTAACCAATCGGCACGATACGCCAGCTCAAGAATCGCTTCTTTCATTGCCGCCAGTTCACGCAACTCGCTCTGGCTGCGAGCAGTGGGCTGACCAGTCCATTCGATACGTTGCTCTCCGAAGAGCACCGTATGAAACGGCCCGGTATCGGGAATAAACGTGAGCACACCCTGCTCAGTCTCTAGCCGATAAGCCAATGCGCGATAGGGATGATTGGCAAGAGCCGTTCGTACCCGAATCGGCCCCAACTCAAAACAATGACTGGCACCGATCTCGAAGAAGTTAATCTGAGCACGTAGATCATCGAGGGTGAGCGGGAACAGAGGATCACTCAATGCACCGGCCAGCGTTGTACGTAGACTCGACTGAGTACGGGCCAAGCCATAGATATCAATTTTTGAATTTGGGTCAAATAGCGGGGCAAAGAACGGAAAACCTATGATATGATCCCAATGGGTGTGAGTAATTAAGAGATCGAACCGGTTCGGTGGAGCATGCGATTGGCGAAGAGTTTCCCCCAACATGCGCAAACCGGTACCAGCATCAAGAATAATATGGTGGCCTTCGGCTTCCACTTCGACACACGTTGTATTACCACCATAGCGTAACATACCGGCGTTTGCAACGGGGTATGATCCTCGTGTGCCCCAGATACGAACTCTCATCAATGTACCTGTACAATATTATGTCGTATTAACGCAACCAGGTGCGCAACATCATGCAGCACTGCAACTCACAGTTTACAGCATAAACGCAATTTGTACAGGCTTTTTAAGTGTCATTTTGTTTGTCGCCGCTTCACCAGAAAGGGAAAAAGATGTCTCGTTTTCGCGTTGGCGTTCAACTTCATCCCCAACACACTACGTGGGAATCGTACCGTCAAGCTGTTCAATATGCCGAATCAATTGGCTGTGACACAATCTGGAACTGGGATCACTTTTTTCCTCTCTACGGGCCGCCAGATGGTCCCCATTTTGAGGGCTGGACACTCCTGACGGCAATGGCTGTCATCACCCAACGGGCCGAGGTTGGATGTCTGGTCACCTGCAACAGCTATCGCAATCCAGCCTTACTCTCGAATATGGCAAAGACCGTCGATCATATCAGTGGTGGACGACTCATTCTTGGGCTAGGCGCAGGTTGGTTTGAGAGAGATTATACGACGTTTGGCTACGAATTTGGGACGGCTGCCGACCGTCTGCGCACACTTCGGCAGGCGTTGCCGATTATTAAAGAGCGATGGGCCGCCGATCAACCGCCACCGCTGCGCCGCATTCCAATCTTGATCGGTGGTGGCGGTGAAAAAGTCACCCTGCGCATTACTGCTGAACACGCCGACATCTGGCACGGCTTTGGTCCGATTGAAAACTTCAAGCGCAAGAATGTCATCCTCGATCAGTGGTGCGAGCAGATCGGACGTGATCCGGCAACCATCGAGCGTAGTGTGTCACCGCGAGCTGGTGAGCCGATTGAACCGTACCTTGAAGCCGGTGCCACCCACATCATCATTGGGATGGGTGAACCGTGGAACTTCGCACCGGTTGAGGAGCTGCTGAAACTGCGCGGTTAGAATTTGACATAAATTACATAACCTGTATCACGTCGGGCAAGGTAGACGAAGGAAAGATTTTCGTCTGCCTTGCCCGACAGGTTTTTGCAGGCCAACCAACACTGCAATCCTCAACCGAAGAGCAGCTATGGGTGGCCCGTACAACCTGAATTGCACGAATGGTTTGCACGATGTGATACACTTCATGGTATGAAACACCGTATATCGTCATTCGTGCAAGCCGTCATTTCCCGTTATCAGCGAGCAGCATTAGCGTTCCTTGTGCTGCTCTCGCTGGTGGTGCTGGTTGTTGCTTTGAGCGCTCTGAGTGACCCGGTACTGCGGACGGCCTGGCCCCGACTGATCGGTATGCTGGCCTGTTTAGTGGGTATGGTTGGGCTGGCATGGATTACACCCCTGCGCCTCCTGACTGTATGGGGACAGGTGATACTGATTGGTCTTGAGCTGGCCGCTGCGGCCGGTGCGCAACTACTGTACCCAACACCTTTGATTGACTACATCTATCTCATCCTGGTTCTGCAGGGCATTATACTCTTCCGGCCATGGTTATGGGCAATAATGGCTGTCGGCATTTGGATGATCTGGGCAATCGTGCGTTACCGCCTCTCGCATGACCTGATTGGATGGCTAGAGAGTAACCTCGCGATAGCTTTCCCCGCTACCTGCGCTATCATCGCCGCCTTTATCTACGCCCGGCATATCCGGCGCAGCGAACAGGTTCAGCAGATGCTACAGCAGATGCAGCAGCGCTCAGCAGCTTTCTCGACATTTCTCCGCGATGTTCAGCAGCGCGTGGCCCACGAAGAACGGCAACGGCTATTGCATCCACTGGCCGACGAAGTTCAACAGGCACTGGCACAGGCCGAACAAAGTATCACGGGTGCGCTGGCGGTTGCCCAAACCAACTTACATCGCTTACATGCAGTGCTCGATCTGCCACGTGCCGCTGCCGCAACTGCAATTGATCGCCTGCGTGCCGCAGTCGCGGCTCTCCGTTTCCAGAGTGACGATACCCGGCAACCAACACAACTGGCATTGACCAATACATTAGAGGAAACCCTGATCGCGCCCCGCCCGTACTCTGTGCTAGCCTGGCTCCTACCATCACTCTTTGTCAGTTTTTCGGTAGGACTGGCACTCATCCAGCCCAATCCACTCTCGCTGCCGGCCTTGCTCTGGCTGGTGGTACTCGGTAGTCTGCTGATTGTGGCCAGTGCCTGCACCCAACACGTTCGGCAGACCATCTTCATCCAGATTGGCCTGGTCGTGCAAACGCTGACCATTACATTGATGGCAGCAATGACCAATCTGATGCCACTTCTCTGGGGGTTACTATTGGTGGTATGGCAAATGGCCAGCCGGCTCTCAACCCTGCAATTGATCTTCTTCAGCAGTACCTTTCCCCTGCTCCTGTTGGGGATTGGTTTCTGGCAATCGCTAACCCTTGATGCCGCCACCATCCTCGGACTCGGCGTTGCACTGGCGCTGGTAGGGGCACCCCTCATCCTGGCCCGCTATCAATTGCGTCGGCGTCAGCAGGTCGAGTGGCAAATGCAATTACTCGCTGCCGAGATGCAGCAACAGGCAAACGAGATTCAAACCATTACGATTGCGGCAGAACGATCACGCTTTGCCCGTGAAATGCACGACGATCTGGGTTCCAAGCTGGTCTTGATAAACCTCGAACTCCAACTGGCCGCCGATCTGGCTACAGAAGACCCGGCAGCCGCCCGTGACCATCTGGCGCATAGCCGGGAATTGCTGCACAGTGCCTGGCAAAGCCTGCTGGCAGTAGTTGACACTGATTTATCCCTCCAGCCTGAAGATCTAACGCAGAACCTGCACCAGTTGGCACGTCAATGCGCCCAGAGTACGGGGATTACAGTTGATCTGAACCTTCACGGTGAGATCAATCAGTTACCTGATCCGGTAGCGCACTGTGTCTATCGGGCAGTACAAGAGGGCTTGACCAACGCTTGCAAGCATGCCAGTGCCGATACAATTATCGTCTACGTCAGCGCCGAAGGTGGTTACGTGGTTGTAACAGTCACCAATAATGATCGTTCGGATCAACCACGATCACACATCGATCTGGGGAGCGGGAGTTTTGGGCTGGTTGGATTACGAGAACGGGCAGAGTTGCTGGGAGGCGGGATCGAAGCCGGTGCATTACCGGAAGGAGGCTGGCGATTACGGCTGGTGCTTCCGATTGACCACGAGGAATAACGATGACGATCCGCGTTCTGATAGTCGATGATCAGGCTCTCATTCGCACCGGTATCGCGACCTTGCTGTCGCGCAAAGCCGATATCGAAGTTGTTGGTCAAGCCGAGAATGGGCGCGAGGCGCTTGATCTGGTTGCATCACTCGATCCCGATGTGGTGCTTATGGATGTGATGATGCCGGTCATGGATGGGGTAGAAGCGACGCGAAAACTTGCCGAACGCGGCCCAGGTCCAGCAGTAATTATGTTAACTACTTTCCACGATGATGAACGGGTACTGCAATCAATCGCTGCCGGCGCTCGTGGTTACCTGCTGAAAGATGTCGATCATCGAGTATTGGCCGATAGCATCCGCACCGTTGCCAGAGGCGGTGCGCTGATTCATCCGCAGATCACCGCGCAATTACTGCCACGCCTGGCCAGTCTGGCTCCTACACCGGCCACCACTTCCTCATCGCCATCCGATGTTGCCAGCATCCTCACCCCACGCGAGCGCGACATTCTGCGGCTCCTGGCCCAAGGCTACACCAATCAAGAGATCGGCGAACAACTTGCGCTGAGTGTAGGAACCGTTAAGAATCATTTAAGCGTGATTTTCGCCAAGCTGGCTGTACGCGACCGCACTCAGGCTGCGCTCTGGGCGCGAGAGCATTTGTTGTAGGCAATAGGGATCGGGACCAACCCCTATTGCCGGTGTAGCACCTGTTTTCGTAAACGATGATGAGGAGTCTATCCATAGTCTGCATCCGCAACCAGGCATCCCTGCACCGCATGCGCAACGACATCGTCCATCATCCGTCGCGAAGGCAATGTTAGCGGGAATATGCAACGTCCGTAGGGGCGGGTTCAGAACCTGCCCTACCTCTCCAATCCGACCCCTGCCCTTTTGCTTCCTCGTTCGCCTTCGGTCTGTAATACCGTGCGCGGCGGAAACGTCGTTTTCGCTATCTACGCTTAGGTCACCGCCAGCGTGATAGGTGGTGCGCGTGCGATGGCGATTCCGCGTCTGGTAGTTCACGGCGATACATCCTCACTCTCACCCAACTCCGTTCAAGGGCGGACAGAACGCTTGAGCGTCAAGGAGATTCATGGTGTTGGGATGCGCTGGTTGGCCCTCACCCCCGACCCCTCTCCCGTGCGCGGTAGAGGTGAGACCAGAGCCACGCGCCGGGGCGTCCTAATGCGGCAGAAGTTGCGTGAGCTTATATATTCTGTCCGCCCCTAAACCCGACTCCGCTGGGGATGGGATCTACCCGCGAGCTGATTCTGACTCACGATGATCGGCAGGACGCAGGTGGTATGCTTGCAGGTAAGGAGCGCGCCTCCGGCGCACTCCCAGAGGATACCGATGCTTGTCTACCACGACGGAACGCTAAAGGCGCAGCGCGAGGGTAGCGGTAGATAGCGTACCATAACTTTTATGAAACCAGATTTGATATTACCGCATATCAGGTAACCTGCAGTGATGCCCCGCAATGCGCAAGATTTGAGATTATAGCCAGAGAACATGAGGAGAACCGCGACCAGCAGGAATTGTACACTGCTACCTGCAACCGCCTCAGTTCTCCTGACCATGGCCGTCGAACAATCTTTTCAAGCACAGTGAAGCTTATCGCAACATAACACCAGACTCACACCTCCTATCAACACTGCCCTACTCGTACACTACTTTCACAGCATTTCGGGAGACGAGAGGTAGATACAACTGACCACCTATTGCACTACCGCCAGCGTCACCATTATCACCAGAAATAGCCGATTGGTGACTATTAACAACCGGCAGAAAGAGCTGATACGTCGGTGGAGTAAACTGTCCTTTCGCCGTGTACATTACCGAATTACCGGCCTGATCAATCGCTGTGATAATGAGCCGTACATCAGGCCAGGCTCGCGGCACACTGGCCATCCAGCGGTGTGGATTCTGGTCATCCTGTGAAAAAGTGAGTGGTGTCCAGGTTACATCATCATCGGCAAGATAGACACCTGTTACGGTGACCTGTGGATTCGTGGGATTGTCTGGATCACTGATAAAGACTTCGATCGGGGTTGAAACATTTTGCAGGTTTCCATCCTGACCGGCAATGCGCACCCGCTCAATGACAGGCGGTGTCTGATCGCTAAGTGCTTCTTCAGCATTATCGGCTTTCGGATCAGTGTAGAGCACCTGGAAGACAAGCTGCGTGTAGGTACGCAACGTGCCGGTAATACCATTGGTCGCCCGGAACTGGGCCGCAGTACTGATGAGGGTGTCACGCGGGCCGTTGTCGCCCTCGGTGCGACTATGACCGAAGAAGCGATCAGGTACCCAGAAGCCAATTCCAGCGCTAAAATCTGGTTCAATCGTCGTGGTGATCAACGGCTCAAAGGTTTCGGTCACAATTTGCGTAATCGTTGGATTGAAATTGCTTACCGTATTGTACTGACCACCTACGAAGATAATATCACGCACTACCAACGGATCACGATCACTGTCGTCATCGCTACCCGATAACGCGGTGATGTCGTAGGTAAAGGCGGGTAATCCCGGCATCCCGATCAGGTTATTGTTAAGGATAGTAACCGTCGGGGTAACGTTAAAGGTGCTGGCAAGTAAGAACGTATCGCTAATCGTAAAGTTATCAGCATTCAGCCGGATAAGCTGACCACTGCGAGTCGGTTCCAGATAGTTAGTGTCGTAGTTGATAGTAAAGGTTATCGTGCGGGTCAATTGACTACCGGCCACCGGCACGGGTGCTGTACGGTCACCGGTAAGCAGCTCAGCATTCAGGTCTTCAACCGATGCCGATAGCGGATTATCAACAAAGATTCGCTTCCATGGCAAGCCGTAAAGAGTGGTAATTGCCAGCACCTTGTAGTCGTAGACATTGAGACCAAGTGAGGTGCGCAGATAGCGGAGCTTCGCATTTACCAGCGCATCGCCGATGCTACGCCCTACGTAGGTTTCACCGCCGGCGGCCCTGGGATCGGGGCGCATCTCTCTCCGCACCAGTTCTTGCGTTAGTAATGCAGCCAGACGTTCACTGTAATCCACGCCATCAAGCGTACCATAACCATAACCGGTATTCCCGATCCAGTTTCCGGCATGGCGGTTAAAGGCCTGCGCAAAATCGGCAGCGTAGAAATTTCTACGCGACCCAAGAGAGGGATCGATGGCAGCATACGGCACATTATACCCGCTATGACAGCCCACTGAATAGTAGAGCGTGTTGTAGAAGAAACCAGGGCAATAAAAAGGATAATAAAGATAACAATAAGAATCATTCACCGACACCGCCAGAATTTGTTCAGCAGGGAAATTCTGATCTCTGCCACTGCTTACTGCCGGTATCAGTTGCCAGTGATCGAAGTGAGCGTTGAGTGAACTGACGAGGGTCTTAGTATTGGAATAAGGCTCCAGAGGAGAAGAAAAGAAGCCCGGTGTGTCGAGTGGTTGCTCGAGCCATTCGGCTTCAAACCGAAACCGATTCCACGTATTATCATTCAAGACCCGCTTCGTAACGCTGACACTAGTTGCCTGCTGCAAGGTGCGCGAGATTGCGTTCGCCCCATCGATTAAAAAGTCATAGCCGGTGATAGACAGGCTGGGTGAGAAACTATCACTATCACGTAGATACACATTCTCCTCGCTAAATCCCGGTACGTTGCGACGCAGAAAATCGGCGATCTCGGAGGGTCTTTCAACAATGCGGCCTACAGCCAGCCGCGGCACGAAGAGCGGAAAACCGTAAAAGCGGTAGGGTCGGTCGGTGCCATAGGGATTATCGCTTAGCAGCATACGGTTACGCAATGCCGCACCGAGTGGGTTGTTGGGTGAAATAAGACTTTCACCGTTCGTATTCTGATCAATCGTCTTCAAATAGTCGAGATAATCGGCTTCGTTGGCAATCGTTGTCAGGTCGGGCAGGCGGAAGAAGGGTATGATCTCATCCCCACCGATTAACACGATATTGCGCACATTTGGGTATGGCGTTGTCGGGTTGCTTTCATTACCTGGATCGAGATCATTATTGGCTCGCATCTGATAACGAACCCGAACATTACGTGAACGGCCATCCCCAGCAGGTGCGATAGCCGCTTCGATGACGTGATCAATAATCTGGGCCAGATAATTCGCATAGAGCGGATTGGATTGATTAACCGGCTGTGACCAGTTGGCGAGCAATTGATTAAACGGGGTTGCACCGCTGCTGTTAATAACTTCCAGGTTTTCCAGATCGATGACTGCACCTTTTTCCAGAATCAGGGCATTTTCAGATTCATCCCAAACCAATTGCTGAAGCTCGGAATAACCAGGAGAAGAGAGAGTGGTCGTAATAATATCTATCGCCGTAAGCTCATCAGAATATAGCTCCTGCATACGAGCGGAATTAATGATGTAGAGTGTAGTAACATCAGGATCAGAGCTATCAGTCAGAAACTGCACATGCGGTGCCGGTCCTAACGATTGTAACGTACTTCGTTCGAAGGTAATGGTAAGCCGGTACGGTTGGGAGCTGGTTTCGCCGGCATTGGAAGGAGCAACCGCGACAAAATAGCGCCCCGGTTGCCAGACAATAATCTCGATCTGCTCATCACTGTTGCCCGGATTGACACTAATGGAGGCGATCTGGCCGCCAATGGAGGCGATCTGGCCGCCAATGGAGGCGATCTGGCTGCCAATGGAGGCGATCTGGCCGCCAATGGAGGCGATCTGTCCGCCAATGGAGGCAATCTGTCCGCCGATTTGTGTAACATCCTCCAAACCGGATTGACCAGCATCAAATTCAAAGGTATTTGTAATTCCACCCTGTCCGGTTTCCGGATCAACCCCACCACCGAAGACCAGATCATAATCAGCGTTCAAGTTAGTGAGTTCAACGGTTACCAATGAACCTGGAGCATCAATATCGAAGTAGAAGTAATCAATATCGATAGAAGAGGTAATCACACCGGTAATCGGCTGTCGCCAGCTATCAGTACGTCCGGATGCAATTTGTTGGGCCGAAACACCAGGTGGAGTAATCCGGTTGTTTGGCTCGATCTCGGTAATCTCTGGTAAATTAGTGATCTCGGCTAGGTGTACCGGTAAAGGTGAAGCCGCGGTTGCCGGTTGTGGACGCACATCCAACCCCATCGGCGCTACGAGAAGAGCGAAACACACCGATACGAACAGAAGGCGTTGCATAGGATTCTCCTTTACCCAGGGAAGGGTTGCTCTCAAACCGGTAAAGCATTGGTAAGAGCCAGATCCCGTTGGGCGTCGAGTTCGGTGAAGATAGCAAGTGCTTCGGCACGAGCTACTGCTGCTGTCGAATGCTGTTTACGTGCCAATTCCAGACGAGCCTGTTGATAACGAACTTTCCCGAGTTCATAGCGATTGCCCAATGTAGCCAGCGTATTGCCACTCCGCTCGAACAATTCGGCAGCGATTGGCAAATCACCAGCCGCGAGCGCAATTTCGCCTAACACCCGCTCTGCAATTGCAGCATCATCGGCCTGACCCAATTCTTCGGCAATAGTTAGCGAACGTTGTGCGTATGCACGTGCACCTGCCACATCTTCCAGTGCCAGTGCGGCCAGCGCCGCCAGACGGAGTACTTCTGGCAGAAAGCTGCGGGCGTTAATTGATTCCAGATCGGCAATCGCAGTGATGAACAGGTTCAGGGCAGTAGCAGCGTGTCCTTGATTGAGTAACACCTCACCACGATTATAGTCCGTCACCGCTACACCTAGCCGGGAACCAAGGCGGGCAAAGAGTTCACCGGCACGCTGGTACAGCATACCAGCCCGTTCGAGTTCATTCCGACCTACCAGCACAACTGCCAGGTTATTGGCTGTGCGTGCCGTAGCCAGTACATCGCCAATAGCCTCGGAAATTGCCATTGACTGCTCAAACACTGCGATGGTTTCAGCCCAGCGTCCAGCTTGAGTATAGACACGCCCCAAGTCATTGAGCACATCACACAAACCAGCCAGCATGTTCGCCTGTTCATAGAGAGCACGCGCCTGATTGAGCGCTTCGACAGCTTGCGTTCGATTTCCCTGATCACTGGCGATATTGCCGATAATTTTGAGCGCTCTGGCCTGATCGGTCAGACTATCACTCTGCACAGCCAGCTTGTAGCCGATATTCGCCCATTCCATTGCGTGGGTGTAATCGCCGGTGCGGTATGCAATCCCGGCACCGAGCAGATAACAACGGGCGGTTTCGGCCAACAATCCCTGATGAGCACGGTACATCCCTTCGGTTAACAGCGCAAACGCCTGCTGATAATTCGAGCGTCGCTCTTCAACTGAAGCCAGCATACGGTGCAAGCGTAGCCAGCGCTCACTTACCGGTTGGTCGGCAGGAGGCAGACTTAACTGAAGTGCTTCCCGAAAATTCCGCTCAGCCTCATCATACTCGCCCAATGTCAAATGAATATCGCCAATTGCTTCATGAATTTCGGCAACCCGGTTGATCAAGCGATCTGGTTCCCATACTGTTGCCAGATACGGAGCAATTTTCAGGGCCGTTGTATAAAGCGCCAGCGCATCGCGATTGGCAAAGCGACGATGTGCTTGAGCGGCAGCCAAGAGATGGTAATGCAATGCCGGTTGCCACTCTTCGGCCTGCAAAAAGTGCCACGCCAGCACTGCGTATTGTTCTTCAAGTTGATGCGCAGCAATCTCTTCAATCCGCCGGGCCACGCGGGCATGTAACATGCGCCGGCGAGCATACAGAATGCCCTCGTAGGCAACATCACGCAACAGCGCATGCCGGAAGATATAGGCCAGAATACGCTCCTGCTGATCGGCCTGGATCAACTCATGCTCGATCAGGCGATCCAGGCTCTCATCGAGTACCGGCGGGTTAGAGTAGACGCCCTCTACCACTGGGCGCTGGAAACGTCGGCCAATGACTGAAGCAACCTGCACCAGCTCCTGGCGTGGTTCATCCAGACGGTCGAGGCGGGCAATCAGCAACCCTTCAATACTACGGGGTAGCTCGATCTTTTCAACCGAACGGGCCAATCGCCACGCAGCACCTGTGCTGTCGCGAATCAACAGCCGATCACGAACTAATGTCCGTACCAACTCCTCGATAAAGAAGGGATTACCCTGAGTACGATCCAGCAGCGGCAACATCGCTTCCGGCGGCGATCCGCCGAGCAGTGCTTCTAACAACGTCCGGCTATCTTCTGGACGTAGCTCACCTAGTTCGATGCGGATGGTGTTGGGAAGCTCATCCCATGGGGCCGGCGATATCATTTCGGGCCGGTAGGTGAGTAACAAGACCAGGCGACGATCAGAAACGGCCTTACTCAACCGCTCAAGGATCTCAAGCGATGGCGAGTCGGCCCAATGGCAATCTTCCAGGATCAGTAGAAGCGACTCACGGGCAGCCAGGCGGAGAAAGATCTCAACCAATAGCTCTTGCAGCCGATCATGGCGTTGTTGAGAAGACAAGCCGGCAGTTAACGGCGTATCAGCAATCGGAAGCGCCAGCGCATCGGCGAGAAGCGGTGCGAAGCGACTAAGCTCCGGTACCAGGTGCTCAAGGCGATGTACGACATTGGCCGCTAATTGATCGGGAGCACTCCGGGCATCAAGACCCAATGCACTGATCAACGGTGCACGGATCGCCGCATAGGCAGTACGTTGTTCGTAACTTTGACAATCACCAAAGAGAATGGTGAACGGTGGGACATCCTCATGGTCATCCTGATGGGCCGTTGAATCAATGACCAATCGCTGAATTGCCTCCTCGGCCAATCGCGATTTACCGGCACCTGCTTCACCAACCACTGCAATCGTAGCCCCGCGTCCGCGCAACGCAGCACGAGCTGTTGTCAACACCTGTTCCAGATCGGCATCACGGCCGATCAGAGGTGCTACCGCCAGTTGCTCATCGTCATGGCGATTGGAGACAGGGGCAATGCTGACAGCCTGTGCTGGTGTAACCGGTTCACTCAGTCCTTTCAAGGTCAGCGGTGCAGCGGCCTGCAAGACAATCTGATCCTGTACAGCAATCTGCGAGCTTGGTGAGAGGTAGATAGCCCCTTCCGGAGCGGCAGCCATCAGGCGTGCGGCCAGGTTCACCGCCGGCCCCATAACGGTATATTCATAACGTGCCGCACCACCAACCCGCCCGGCAAAGACAGTACCGGTATTAATGCCGATCTTCTGAGCCAGTGGCGGGGCAAGGGTTCCCGCTAACTTACCGATCTCCTGGTTTGCATCCTGGATGACTGTACGCAATTCAAGGGCACACCGCACAGCACGGATCGGATCGTCTTCGTGGGCTGTAGGTGCGCCGAACAAAGCCATGAGTTTATCACCGTGGGTATACATATCGACTTTGTTGATGATACCCTCGTAGTGATGAACCACTGCCTGCACACGTCGATAGTAGGCATTGAAGATAGCCGCAGCCAGTTCCGGATCGCTATCGAGCTTGATGAGATAGCGGGAAAAATCGTAGACGTTGGCGAAGAGCACGGTCACCGGGCGAAATTCACCCAATTCGCCGGCAGCAGGATCGAGAAAACGTCGTGGTAAGCGGTGGACAAGATAGGGCTGGAGAGCATTGAGCTGACGGGCCAGGCGGTTCAACGTTGCCAGATCGTCTGGGCCACTGAGCGACCAGCTTAACGATGGCACTAACGGGATTACTGCCGGTTGCAGATCGAGGAGATGATAAAACCCTGCCTGACGAGGTTCAACACGATACCCTTCGATACGCTGTAAGGTTTGGTCACTGACAACAACCTTACCCGGCGCAGCGATCTCTTGTGCTAATGCAACCCGATTTACTTCCGGTCCGGTGACCACCAGTTCAATATGGCTCTGATCACCAACCTCAGCCGCAAAGACCCGTCCGGCATGGACACCAACTCGCAAACGTAAGGAAAAATCACCTACCCGCGTTGAAAGATGAGCAAATTCCTCCATCCGCCGCTGCATAGCCATTGCCGCCGCACAGGCTGCACAGGCGTGATCATTACCAAGAGTCGTAACATCGAAGAAAACGGTCAGCGCATCACCACCAAACTTGAGTAACACCCCACCACGAACCTGCGCTTCGTGCAGCAAAGCGGCAAAGAGCCGATTTACGACTGCCGAAACCTCTTCGGCACCCTGACGTCCCAACACCGACAGGCGCTCTGACAATGCGGTAAAACCGGAGAGGTCAGCAAAAAGGAGCGATCCTTCCCAAAACGAGCCACCGGTGCGACCAGGCTGCGGATCGGCCAATTGTTGGCGAACAATGTGCGCTGGAATATAAGCAGCATTTG
Source organism: Chloroflexus sp. (assembly GCF_034432675.1). Lineage (GTDB taxonomy): Bacteria > Chloroflexota > Chloroflexia > Chloroflexales > Chloroflexaceae > Chloroflexus. Next base: position 24,439 of record NZ_DAOUBI010000203.1, read on the forward strand.
CTGCTAGCCTGGCCCGCAAATCGAGGCCCAGACGCGCACGCACTTCAGCAGGTAAATCGCCGGTTGTGATCAAATCGGCAAGCTGATGTGGCTCAAGGTAGTCTTCTAGATCACGCCATTCAGTCAACTGCCCGGTCATCATCGTTTCCACATACTACTCCGACGACGCGGAAGGTGTTTACTTGTATACGCCTAAACGAATCGTCGACAAAGTTTGTTTCGAAGTTACGCAGCAAATAGCAAAAGATGCGGGAGATGACACATCTCTGCATGGCCACGATTCGCCCTGACAGACCTATTGTGCAGCCAAAGCAGACAAAAGGGAAGGGGAAAAAGAGGACTAGTTGCTAACATTTTTGTTAGTGACCTCTTGACAATATTTCGCCAGCGGTGTATACTCATCGCAATTCTTAAAAGTGTAATAATAACACTAAATTGGAGAATATCTCATGGTCGCCCAGATCTACGAAACAACCGGTGAAACGGCTGCCAGCCTCATCGCCGAAATTGCTGACCTCCGGCGCCAACGCAATGCGATCATCCTGGCGCATAATTACGAATACGGCGAAATTCAGGAGATTGCCGATTATGTCGGCGACTCGCTGGGTATGGCGCAGGCCGCAGCCCGGACCGACGCTGACGTCATTGTGGTGTGCGGTGTCTATTTCATGGCCGAGACTGCTGCTATCCTTAATCCGCAGCGGACGGTACTTATTCCCGATGCCAAGGCGGGTTGCTCGCTGGCCGACTCTATTACTGTAGAGCAGTTACGAGCGTGGAAAGCTGCGAATCCAGGTGCGGTTGTTGTAAGTTATGTAAATACCAGTGCTGCTGTTAAGGCAGAAAGTGATTATTGCTGCACGTCAGGCAATGCCGAGCGGGTTATTAACGCCATTCCTGCCGATAAAACCATCTTGTTTTTGCCTGATATGTTCCTCGGCAGTTATCTACGCCACAAAACGGGGCGACCGCTCAAGATTTGGGCTGGCGAGTGCCACGTCCATGCCGCCATCCGACCAACCATGATCGAACAGAAGCGAGCGGCAATGCCTGACGCCGAGTTTCTGATTCACCCTGAATGTGGCTGTGTGAGTAGCGCAATGGATTATGTGGCTCGCGGCGCCATTGATAGTCGGGGCACGCATATTCTCTCCACCGAGGGAATGATTGCGCATGTCAATCGCTCGCCGGCCAGCCGGTTTGTGGTTGCCACTGAGATCGGGGTGCTCCACCGGATGCGCAAAGCCAATCCGCATAAGCAGTTTGTTCCCATCGATGAGTCGATAAGCTGTCGCTACATGAAGCTGATTACCCTGGCAAAGGTGCGCGACAGTCTACGCGACCTGCGCGAACAGGTGACAGTACCGCCGGAGATTGCCGAACGGGCCAGAATCGCCATTGACCGGATGCTGGCGTTGTAGGTCTGCATAATCTTTGCACATTTGAAGTATTCACCTCACACCTGGCAGAGGAGCATATGATGGAAGCCCTTCCTACTCAGCGCTGCATTCTGCAGCGCATGCCATCGGTACGCGACCGCTCTGTTGATGTCCTGGTTATTGGCGCCGGCGCAGCCGGTCTCACTGCGGCGCTGGCTGCGGCTGCCCATGGCGTGCGCGTGCTCGTCCTGGCACGAGGTTCACTCCCCGAAAGTAACTCGGCCTGGGCCCAGGGCGGGATTGCTGCCGCGTTGGACCCGGCCGACTCGCCTGGCATTCACGTTGCCGACACTCTTACTGCCGGAGCTGGCTTGTGTGATCCGGCTGCCGTGGCAGTGCTTGCCCATGAAGCACCAGCGCTAATGCGTGAATTGGCGATGTTGGGGGTACCTTTCGAGCGCGATGCCGATCAATTTGCGTTAGGGCTGGAAGGAGGGCATTCCCGGCGACGCATTGTTCACGTCGGCGACGCAACCGGGCGGGCCGTAACCCAGGTGTTGATCGAGCGAGTGCGTGCCACGCCACTCATCAGTGTGCGCGAGCAGGCTCAGGCGGTCGAATTGTTAACTGCCGATGAGCGCGTGGTCGGAGTGCTGGTACGCCAGGCTGATGGGTCGTGGTGGCGAGTGTTGGCGGCGGCAACCGTGCTGGCCAGCGGCGGCGCCGGTGCGTTGTACGGGCTAACCAGTAATCAACCAACGGCTCTCGGTGAAGGCATTGCACTGGCCTACCGCGCCGGAGCCGAGATTGCCGATATGGAGTTTGTGCAATTCCATCCTACGGTCTATCGCACCCGCGCCGGTTATGGCTTTCTGATCACCGAAGCTGCCCGTGGTGAGGGTGGATTGCTCTACACGCCAACCGGTCGGCGCTTTATGCCGGCCTATGATCCGCGTGCCGAACTGGCGCCCCGCGATGTGGTAACGCGCGGCATTGTTGCAGCAATGCAGGAGGAAGGCTGCGATCACGTCTTGCTCGATTTGACCCATCTGCCACCTGATCAGATCGAGCATCATTTTCCGACCATTTGTGCCCGTTTACGGGCCGACGGTATTGATCCGGTGCGTGATCCGATTCCGGTGGCACCGGCAGCCCACTACCTCATGGGAGGGGTACGTACCGATTTGAGTGGCGCAACCAATCTGCCGGGACTCTTCGCTGCCGGTGAGGTCGCCTGTACGGGTGTGCATGGCGCGAATCGGCTGGCCAGCAACTCGTTACTCGAATGCCTTGTCTTTGGTCGCCGGGCGGGTGAAGCCGCCGCTGCCTATCGCGGGCGAGCCGTTCCCGTGCCCGATCCGCTTCCGATAGCACCAATCTCCACACCACTTCCTGCTGATTGGCGCTCTGCCCTGGCCGAGATCATGCGAGCTGCCGGGCCGTTGCGAGACGGTGCAACGCTCCGGAGGGCACTGGCGAGGCTGGCAGAGTGGCCAATCAGTGCCGGGCCAGATGAAGCCGATCGCATCACCGCCGTTAATGCTGGAGTAACGGCACGACTCATCGTCACTGCGGCCCTGCTGCGTACCGAGAGCCGTGGTGGTCATTTCCGCCAGGATTACCCGCAATCAGAGGAAGCATGGCGCAAACATACTATCCTGCGCCGTGACGCCGAACCCGCGTTTGTGCCGACGATTGCACCGCCGACGGCGGTCAGTCACAAGCGACAGGGGACGCATGCCTTGATCTGATATCAAATCCGGTTTACCAGACGTTATCGCTGGTGATTGCATCTCTACGCCGACAGTGATCTAAGCACGGCTACAGAGAACGGCGGTTCCGCTGCACACGCCGTAGTATCACACGCCGGCGTAGGTGTGGTTTTCCGACCGGAGCCAGTGGCGCACGGTTTGGCGTGCAAAAGCCAGGCTGCCGCATTTACCGCATGACCGGCAGGTGCGGATCGCAGCGCGTACCCGTGCCGGTACGTGCTTCTGGTGATGGGGATGCATGAGCTGGGGCTGGCAGTCCACTCCAAGAGAAGCTCGGCGCACATCGTGGACAACACGGCAAAACACCATGCAGAGACTGGGCTGACTAATGACGATTGAGAGTCGCGGTGATGATGCACCCGTATTGGTTAAAATTTGATCTGGCGTGTTCAATTCTGCGGGTAAGATGGGCGAAAGCCTGGCTTATATCAAATCTTCACTGATACTGTGCATTACTGCTCATCAGTCCGATGATGGTATTGCCACACTCCGAGGGGCGGCTTTCCTACTGTCACAGAACGGGAGAAAAAGGTTGACAGGCAGACTGAACGATTACACCCCAACCCACACCACCGCTCACACACGGCCAGCTCATCACGGATGGTCAAGCCTGACAGACGTGAGATGACCACACTTGTTCTCGTGACTCACGGAGCAATCGCTGCCACTCGCACCTGATCGAGAGCACGGCTATCGCAGCAGCCGTGCTGCTGCACGCCAAACGCCACGACACAGGTAACCCTGTCTGGCAACGGTATCCACGCTAAAACGTGATCCCACTGTGCGCGGATTGTGAACGCTGATACGACACATCCGCGGTGTAGAGAGAGGTGGTGCCCCTGGGCTGAGATGCCGCTACTGTCAGATGT